>JAFIED010000052.1 GCA_020832805.1 Pararhodobacter sp. | reverse complement strand
AAACTGTTCTTTGCAAGATCCACCCCGACCATCGTATCCTTTGCCATGGTTGCCGTCCTTTCCGCACAGTGGCTGTGAACACCACCACTTTGGCACATTTCGATGCCGTCAGGTCAGGGCGGCAACCACCCCATCTGGCCTTTGACAGTATGCGGGAAGCAAGCAGCAAGAGGGTGTCATGTGCCGCGCAGTTCTTGTTCCGTTTCTGGCAGGGTTTGTGGCACTTTCCGGGTGTGCCGACCGGGCGACGGTCGATCTGGTGCCCACCCCGGCAGCAGGGGCCGTGCTGCAACCTGTGCTGGTGGCCACAACCCGCGGCGATGCGCCTGATCTGCCCGTGCCCGGCTGGTCGCGCGAAACCGATCTGACGTTCGGCCGCTACGTCGTCGCCATTCCGCCGCAGCATGAACCCGGCTCGATCAGGCGTCCGCGCCCCGGAACAGAATTCGACCCGTCGCGCCATTTCGGCCTGGCCGGCCAGCACCCCCTGTCCAGCGCCGATTTCAGGGCTGCGCTGAGGCAGGAGCTGGCATCGCAGCCAGCGGAGGAACGCGAAGCGATCATCTTCGTGCATGGGTTCAATACGTCATTCGTCGAAGGGCTGTATCGCGTCGCGCAGTTGTCCAACGATCTGGCGCTACCGGGTGTTGCCATGCACTATTCATGGCCGTCGATGGGCGTGCCACTGGCCTATGCCCATGACCGGGACAGCGCCCTGTTCGCCCGCGACGGCCTGCAACAGATGCTGCACGATGTTGCGGCGACGAATGTGCCGCGCATCATTCTGATCGCCCATTCGATGGGGTCGCACCTGGTGATGGAAACCCTGCGCCAGATGGCACTGGAACGTGATCCGCGCCTGTCCCGCATCGGCGGGGTCATCCTGATTGCCCCCGATATCGATGTCGATCTGTTCGGCGCTCAGGCCCGCCGGATCGGCCGGTTGCCACAACCGTTCGTCATCGTAACATCCAGGCGCGACCGTATCTTGCAACTGTCTGCCCGCCTGACGGGCGAAACCGCGCGTCTGGGCAACCTGCCAGACGCCGGGATACTTGACGAGTTCGAGCTTACCGTGCTGGATGTCAGTGCCTATTCAACCGGTCGCGGCCATTTCACGCTGGGCAGTTCACCCGCCCTGATACAACTGCTGTCGCAGCTTGGTATCGTCAACGCGGCCCTCTCTGACGATGCAGCCGGCGCCCTGCCGCTGCTGCCCGCGACGATTCTGACACTGCAGAACACCACGCAGATCATCTTGCAGCCGCTGACGGAAACGCGCGCGCGCCGGATCATGCCCTTGCCGCGTCTGGCCCCTGCGGGCAATTGATCCGGTCTGTCAGGCCTGTCGCCTGAGATAGACATACAGGGCACCGTCGCCCCCGTGGCTGCGATGCGCGACATGGGTGTTCAGCACATGCGCCTTCAGCGGGGCACTGCGCAGCCAGTGGGGCACCTCTCGGCGCAGCGCGCCCTGCCCGCCTGATGTGACGGGTTCATCAGCCGCGGCACGGGCGCCACGCCCCTTTCCGGTGATCACAAGGACCAGACGTTGCCCACGCGCAACGGCGTTCAGGATAAAGCTGTTCAACCTGCCATGGGCCTGCGCCAGGGTCATCCCGTGCAGATCCAGACGTGCCTCTGGTGCCAGCTTGCCGCGCACCATGCGCCCATGCAGGCGATGATCCATGCGCAGCGGGTCTGTCGGGGGTTGGGCCAGCACCACCTTTGCAGCAGGTGGCTGCGTCAAGGAAGAGGGCAAAACCACCCGCTGTCCGGGTCTTTCCGGCTGCCTTTCCGGCGCAGTGGGCAGGCGCATGGCCGGGCGGTCTGCTGGTGGCAAGCTCATTTCAGCAGGCAACGATGTGGGCAGATCGCTTGTCAGCCGCCGCGTTCCGCGGGCCACACGGTCCCACAGAATTTCGTCGTCCCGGGTCAGCTTGCGTCGCCGCCCCATCGTACAACCCTTTGCCAAAGCCGGCCCAAATCATGAAACGGGCAGATCAGCCGCCTTCATGCCATCTGCCGGGCCACCCTGAAACAGAACGATCAACCGCCGGTGCCGACGAGTTTCCAGTTCGGGTTGTCCGATCCCATGACCCGCCCGAATGTCCACACATCGCGCTGCTGCTTGATCGCATTGGGGTCACCTTCGACGATTTCACCCGCCGAATTGCGCACGACCGATGTCAGCTCGCCCATGAAGCGCACGGTCACTTCGGCGTGTCCGGTCGCCTCGTCATAGCTTGCGTCTTCCAGCACCACCTCGCGCACGCCAACAAAGCTTGCCTCGACGTGCAGCCCCTCACGCTCACGCAGTTGCACGACCTCGTCAAAGCTCTCGAACACATCGCGGGAAAGGAAGGGGACAAGATCGTCCATATCGCCCCGCTCGAACCCCATGACGATCATTTCATATGCCTGACGCGCTCCTGACAGGAAATCACCGACATGAAAATCGGGCTCGACCTGTTTCATGGAGGCCAGCGCCTGCGCGGCGGGCGAGCCCGCAACCGCGTGATCGGCGATATCGTGATCGACACCGCCCTCGATCACGTCGAATCGGGGGCGCTCTCCGACCGCGTCGGCCTTGCCGGGCAGGGGTTCGGGCGGCCGCTCGTACCCTTCGCGCGTGCCGAGAACATTTCTCAGCCGGAGAATCAGGAAAACGGCAATACCGGCGAGTACGAGAAGCTGAATCACGGCTGAGTCCATCGGGGCCTCGAAAGGGATAGCATGCTTGGTTCCTAGCGTTGGATGGTTATGTAAGGCGCACTGCCGTCCGAGTCCACCTTAACCCGCCCGCCGTGACAACGATACCTGATAAGCCACGAAGGAAAACCGATGCCCGTGCTGTTGCTGATCCTGCTGCTTCCGCTGACAGAGATCGCTCTGTTCATCCTTGTCGGCAACCGTATCGGGGTGGCCCCGGTCCTGGTACTGACAATTCTGTCACTGATTGTCGGTGTCGTCGTGCTGCGCGCCAACAACGCCCGTGCCGCCGCCATGATGCGCGATGGGCTGCGCAATGTCTCTCCCGGCACCATGCTGGCGCAGGGCGCATTCGCCACATTGGCCGGCCTGTTGCTGTTGCTGCCGGGTTTCCTGACGGATGCGCTGGGCCTGTTGCTGTTGCTGCCGCCTTTGCAGCGTCTGATCATGCGGGCACTGGCTGGCCGTGTGCAGGTGCACAGCATGCACATGACACGCGCCGGCACCACCATCGAGGGCGATTACCAGGTGCATCCGGGCCAGGACGACCCGCAATATCCTGCTGGATACACCGGCGACCGGCTCTTGCCGCCACGCAATGCCAACGGGCATGGCGCCACACCGCGCAACGACAGCAGGCATTGAGGGACACGACGCCACCTGTTAGAACCCGCGCAAGGTAATTTACAGGAGCGAAAGATGGCCGAAAACGGAAACGGCGCGGCACCGGCACCCGGCGCACAGCCAGCAGGCATGACCGGCGAGGGGCAGGCACAGCAGCCCCAGGTCAAGATCCAGGTTCTGGGGCAATATATACGGGACATGTCGTTCGAGAATGCGGTGGCGCAAAGCTCGTTGAAACTCCCCAATGCGCAGCCTGACATTCAGGTTCAGGTCTGCCTTGACGGGCGCAAGCGCGAAACCGAACACCAGTTCGAGGTGATCTCCAAGTACAAGATCGAGTCCAAGAACCGGGAAGACGGCAAGGCGCTGTTCCTGATCGAGATGGAATATGCCGGCATCTTCCACATCGAAGGCGTCCCGCAGGAACAGTTGCACCCCTTCCTGCTGATCGAATGCCCGCGCATCCTGTTTCCCTTTGCGCGCCGTATCATCAGCGACCTGACTCGTGATGGCGGCTTCCCTGCGTTGAACCTGGACATGATCGATTTCATGGCGCTCTACCGCCAGGAGCTGGCGCGCCAGGCGCAGGCCAAACAGCAGGCCCCTGCCACGGCGAATTGAACTGCACCCCTGTTTGCTGGTGAGGCTTTCTTAACGGTTTCCTGCCACGCTGATGGTGGAAAGTGTTCATTCAGGGGCCTTGCCAGCAATGACTTCAGAAAGCAGCACGGCGACGCGCGCGCCACGCCAAGGAACACCTGCTGGCAAGCCAGCGCCCTGCGGGAACCCTCCCCTGCATAATCGCACGGCTGGCGCCCCGCCTGTACAGGCGGCCTCGCGGCAGCAACGCCTTGGCATCCTTCGCAATCCGAATCGCGCACCGGCGCCCCCCGTGCGCCGCCCCTCGTTGATGGGAAAATGGCTCAGTCTGCGGTCATCGCGCCGCCCTGCCACCGTACCCGGCCTTGATCTTACGACCACCGACGGGGCATTGCCGGAGTCGTCACCGCGCGCACAGGGCTCGACAGCCGCCGTTTCCGGGAACGCAGTGCCCATGCCCAACGATGCCGAAAGGCCAGCAGAAGCTGTTGAAGCTGCCTTTGTCATCCAGTCGCCCGTCACCGGTTTGCGCATCGATACAGACCGGCTGATGGCAGCCGTTGCGCATCATGGTCGAAAAGAAAGTTTGCGCCAGCCCTTCGCGAACGCCGTGCGCAGCGATGATCAGGGCCTGACAACCCGCCCGGTTGCTGCAACCGGGCCGGAAATGGCCACAGGGGCAGATACCGCAGCGCCAGATCGTCAAGATACCGGCAGACATGACCCTGCACACCTGCAACAGATCAACCTGTTCCCCCGGCTGGACCCCGAAGCGCAGCCAGAGGCCGGCCTGACAGCCTTGTCGATGCCTGGCGCGGCAGGTCAAACCGGTATGGGCCGACCTCGGCAGCGTATCTTGGCGATCATTGTTGCATGCTCGGTCATGCTATTCATGCTGGCGTTCTTTCTGGGCCCGTTCACGTTCGGCTGATTTATCTGGCCCGCCACCCCTTCAACGCACTGCACGCGCCCGCACCCGCGCGCGCAGGCGCCGCCTTTCCAGCTTCGCGCATAGGAGATGCGCGTAAACCGCTTGGCGCGAACCTCCGGGCATGCGCAGCCCCGCCGCCGCAGGGCCGCGCCGGTCGTATCGGTTACGGCGCCGGTCGTAACGGTTACGGCCTGAAACGACCTGGCTGCGCGACCTGACCGCATGTCGCGCGCCCCCGGCGGCAAGCCCGTTCCCGCGCCCGTTGAGGCGGCGCCACGACAATGCGTGTCATGCTTTACCCCGAAATCTCGCGCGTGTAAGTCTGCGCCGGGTACCGGTCATGGGCAGCAGCGCGGCCAGATGACGGACCGGGCGCGGCCCTTTCGCATGCCCTTTGCGGATCATCCGCGCAAGAACCGGCGCACGCTTGGAGCAAAGCACATATGAAACAGCCTCGCGCATGGCAACGAATGCTGTCCGGCAGGCGGCTGGATCTGCTGGACCCCACACCGGTCGATATCGAACTGGTGGATATCGCGCATGGTCTGGCCTTTGTTGCGCGATGGAATGGTCAGACGCAGGGCGACTGGCCTTATTCCGTGGCGGAGCACGCACTGCTGGTTGAAACACTGGCAGGAAGGCTGGCCCCCAAACTGGATACGCGCTGGCGGCTGGCCGCCCTTTTGCATGACGCACCCGAATATGTGATCGGCGACATGATTTCGCCGGTAAAGGCGGCGATAGGGCCGGCCTATGGCGCCCTGGATGACCGGCTGAGCGCAGCAATTCATCTGCGCTTTGGCTTGCCCGCGCAACTGCCGGTGCGGGTCAAGGCCCTGATCAAGAAGGCTGACCGGATTTCAGCCTGGCTCGAAGCCACTCAGATTGCCGGTTTTTCCCGGGCCGAGGCAGACCGTTTCTTTACCCGCCCCCCCGCCGGCCTGACAGACGACCTGCAGATCATGCTGCGCCCGCCGGTTGAAGCACGGCGCGCCTTCATCGCCCGCCATGACGCGCTTGACGCCCTGATCACCTGTCAGCGCCGGCCGTAAACCCGCGCCCGTTCAGCGAGGGCTACGCTTGGCCAGGATGCGCTGAAGCGTTCTGCGATGCATGCTGAGTCGCCGCGCCGTTTCGGAAACATTGCGGTCACATTGTTCGTATACCCGCTGAATATGTTCCCAGCGCACCCGATCGGCCGACATGGGGTTTTCGGGTGGTGCTGGCAGGGAACCGTCATCGCGGGCCAACAGTGCATTGACAATGTCCTGCGCGTCTGCCGGTTTTGACAGGTAGTCGGTCGCACCGATCTTGACTGCCGCCACGGCACTGGCAATGGCCCCGTATCCGGTCAGCACCACGATGCGGCTGTCTGGCCGTTTTTCGCGCAAGACCTCTACCACGTCCAGCCCGTTTCCGTCTTCCAGGCGCAGGTCGATCACGGCATAGGCGGGTGTCTGGGCCTGTGCCAGCGCCTTGCCCATGGCAACGCTGGCAGCGGTAATCGGCCTGAAGCCGCGTTTCTCCATTGCGCGTGACAAACGCTTCAGAAACACCTCGTCGTCATCGACCAGCAACAGCGAGGTGTCCTCGCCCATGTCCAGCGCCGAATCGTCTGACATCACCCTATCCTTGTGCTGCTGCGCGTCGATCTAGGCGGAACGCCCCGAAAGGTCAAACACCGCGACAAGAGACCGCAGCACCCGTCACCGTCAGGCAGTCACATCCGGCGAATGAAACACGCCGAGCGCTCGGCGATCTGCCGGGCGTCCAGGCTGCGTGGAAAGAATTCGACAAAGCCATGCCCTGGCAGCACCAGATAGCTGTGTGTCGAATGGTCAACCAGATAGAAATCGTCATCCGTCGGCTGCGCCTGATAGAATGTGCGATACGCCCGCGAGGCCGCGCGGACCTGCTCTTCGCTGCCGGTCAGCCCGATCATGCGCGGGTGAAAGATCGACGCGAATTCGGCCAGCACCTCTGGTGTATCGCGCCGTGGATCGATCGAAATGAAGACCGGCTGCGCGATCATGCCGTTTTCTTCAAGAGTTTCAACAGCATCAGCATTGCGCGCCACATCCAGCGGGCAGACATCAGGGCAAAAGGTATAACCGAAATACAGAATCGACGGCAGCGTTACCACATCGGCATCGGTCACGGTCTGGCCCTGCTGATTGACCAACTCGAACGGCCCGCCGATCTGCGCGGTTCCGCCGGCAATGGCCGACCCGCGGCATTCGGCAAACTGGTCTGCCGATCTGCCCTGAAAAAGGTTCCAGCCGATGATGCCCAGCATGCCGGCGACCACGATGCCCAGCGCGCTCCAGTAAAGTTTCGCCATTTCCGGCTCCGTTTCTGGCTGTCATTCCTGCAACGACGGACGCTTGATGCAACGGATCGACGCCACTAACAAGGCGCGATACCGTGAACGCGACAACAGGCCGCCACCATGGCAAACCCAGATACGCCCCCCCTGCACACCCCGCCTGCCCGCTGGGTCAGGTTGGAGACGCTGGCGCGCGTGCGCTGGCTGGCGGTCATGGGCCAGTTGGGGGCCATCATCGTGGCGTATTTCGGCCTGGGCCTGCAGTTCAACCTGCTGCACAGTCTGGCCGTTGTCGGCATTTCTGCGGGGTCGAACGTGCTGGGCTGGGCCAGCTTCCCGCGATCGCGCCGCCTTTCGGAACCTGAGGCGCTGTTGTTGCTGGCCTTTGACACGGTGCAGTTGTCGCTGTTGCTGTACATCACGGGCGGGCTGAACAATCCTTTCGCGCTGTTGTTGCTGGCGCCGGTGACCATTGCCTCGACCGTGCTGCAGTTGCGCAGCACACTGGCATTGGGTGCGCTGTCGGTGATCATGGCGACGGTGCTGGTTGTGGCGCATGACCCGCTGCTTGACCAGAACGGGGCAATGCTGGTGCTGCCGCCGCTGTTCCTGTTCGGTTTCTGGCTGGCCATCGTGATCGGCGTGGCGTTCATAGGCCTGTATCTGCGCAGCGTCGCCGCTGAAAAACAGGCCCTGGCAGAAGCGCTTCAGGCAACACAGATGGCCCTGGCCCGTGAACAGCGCTTTACAGAACTTAGTGGTGTGGTGGCTGCCGCAGCGCATGAACTCGGCACGCCCCTTGCCACTATCAAACTGGCCAGCGGCGAACTTGTAGACGCGCTTGCCGATGATCCAGAAGCCCTGGAAGATGCCCATCTGATCCGGACGCAGGTTGAACGCTGCCACGCAATCCTGCGGTCGATGGGCAGCGCGGGCAAGGATGACCTTCACCTGCGCCAGGCCCCGCTGGAGGCCATTCTGCAAGAGGCCGCAGCACCTCATGCCGATCGCGGCAAGGCGCTGCACTTTCGTGTGACGCCCTTGCCTGATTGCGCCACTGATCCGGGGCCCATGCCGGAAATATGGCGGAACCCGGGGCTGGTACATGGCGTGCGGAACCTGATCCAGAACGCGGTGGATTTCGCCAAGGCCGAGGTTCAGATAGCGGCGCATTGGGATGCAGAGCGGATATTCCTGCGCATCAGCGACGACGGGCCGGGGTTTCAACCCCAGCTGTTGGGCCGGATCGGCGAGCCCTTCCTGCGCGACCGGCGCGAGAGCCTGCGCGTCAAGGGGCGGTCGGGGTATCAGGGCATGGGGCTGGGCCTGTTTATCGCCAAGACCTTGCTGGAACGCAGCGGTGGCGAGGTCCGCTTTGGCAATGCCGACACCACGCCGGACAATGGCAACCCCGCCGGAGGCGCCGTGATTACCCTGGAATGGCCACGCACAGCCATCGAGGCGCGCGCCAGGCCGGCACTCGGGGTCAATCAGCCGCTTGATTGACTGGTCCGGCAAGGGCAGAACCGAGGTGTTTCCGCTACGTCGCGGCCGCGCATTTATGCTGCCTTAACGGTCGATTAACCACTTCCACCCCAGAGTACCTTTTGTGGGCCTGTGGTGGAAAGGGCGCGGTGGTAAGCATGATGACACATCCTGTTGTCTTTGCCTTGGTCTTGGTCTCGGCAACCGCGCTGACTGTCGTCGGTGTGTTGATGATCATGGCGGCACTGGAACGGCGCCAGGACGCCCGCGCAATGGCGGAACGGCTGGGCAGCAACCGGCTGGATGCCGTCTTCCTGTTCGAGGATGGCGCCCTGGTCGACGCAAATGAACGGGGCGAAACCCTGTTGCGCACCTTGCGCGCCGCCAGCCCGGAGAAACCGCCCTGGCAGGCCCTGCGCCACTATCTGACATCAGGCTTTCCGGACCTGAACCAGCAACTGGGCAGGTTGGCGCAACAGGGCAGGCTGGCATTGCGCGCGCATGATGATTCCGGTCTGGAGCTGCAGGCCGAATGGCTGTCGGGCACCATCCGCATGACACTGACCGACACCGAGGCCGAAGAGGGTGGCGTGCTGATCGACCGGCTGAGCCTGCGCGCGATGGAGGAGGAAACCGACATCCTGCGCAGGGTATGCGAGCATGCGCCGGTGTTGGCTTGGCGCGAGGATGCGAGCGGGCGCGTGACCTGGGCCAACCACGCCTACCTGCATCTTTGCGCCCGCCAGAGCTTGGCCGAAGGCGCCTGCCAGACCTTTGCCTGGCCCCTGCCGGCGCTGTTCCCCGCAGCGCCTGCCGGCACGACACAGCGCATGGCGCTGTCGGGCACAGGGCGCGGCAAGCCGGAACACTGGTTCGATGTGATCCGCCATGCAGACGCTGATCATCAACTGGCTTTTGCCCTGTCTGCCGACAGTGCCCATCGCGCCGAACAGTCCCGCCTGGAATTCGTGCAGACCCTCAGCAAGACCTTTGCCAACCTGCCCATCGGGCTGGCAGTCTTTGACCGGGCGCGGCGGCTGCAACTGTTCAATCCCGCCATGGCCGATCTGACACGGCTTGAACCGGAATTCCTGACCTCGCGCCCCAGCCTTGCCGGCTTTCTGAACCGCCTGCGCGAAAAGCGGGTGCTGCCGGAACCCAGAAACTATGAAAACTGGTCACGCCGGCTGCTGGACATAGAAAAGGGCGTCGGAACAAGCGAGTTCGAGGAAACCTGGTTATTGCCCAGCGGCCAGACCTACCGCGTTTCGGTCAGCCCGCATCTGGACGGTGCGATGGCCTTCCTGGTCGAGGATATCACGACAGAGATACACATGTCCCGCAACATCCGCGCGGAACTTGAAACCTGCCAGAACGCGTTTGACGCGCTGCCTACCGCGATCGCGCTGTTTTCCGCCGACGGGCAACTGGTGCAGACCAATGCCGCCTTTTCGCGGTTGTGGTCTTTCGAGGGCGAGACCGCCATTGCAGGCGTTACCCTGGCCGAGGCGCTGGCAAACTGGCGAGAGGCCAGCACGGACAAGGCCTTGTGGGACGATATCGCCGCCTTGGGCACACGCGGTCGGCCACAGGCACGGGTGGCAGGCACAATGGTGCTGAGCGATGGAGAGGTGTTGTCAGTCTCTGCCTGTGGCACCGGCAGCGCCATGCTGATGATCACCTTCGATCTGGTTGACCCCACGGCTACGCACGGGATCAGTGTACATAAGGCCGACGCCCCTCTGGCCTCCGCCGACACGGGCCCCGCGGCGCCCGCGGAAATGGTCCAATCGTACCCGGCGCGGCCTGGTCACCTTCCTGACCAGACAGGGCCGGTGGCATGTTCCGGGCTGCCCCAGGCGACAGAACCGGGCATCCTGGCCTCGCCGGCACCCGGCGACACTGGCAATGCGGGGGGCAGAAACCTTGTGCGGTCCGGCAAGCCGATGCGTTCAGGCAGGATAGTGCGGGCCAGTGCCTGAAGGGACGGCGCCTGGCCCCAAGACAACAGATCGGGGACAGGGCGCTCCGGGCCTGAAGCTGGTCAGCCCCGTAGCATCCGGCTGCCAGGGGTCATGGCACCGCCCCGCCCCTGATACGCCGCCGCGGCGGCGCTGACGCGTGCGGGGGCAGTCTGGAACGCTGCGGCGCAACGTTTTTGCCGCTTGCTGTCTGACCTACGCAAGCACGCCTGAAAGTCCAAGAAAAACGCGCCCAGCCAGAGCGGCCAGGCGCGGTCTGTTCGATGCTGCCTGTCCGCCGGAGCAGATGTCATGGGGCGCACAGGACGGGTGTCTGCGGTCAGATCGACGCGTCGATCCAACTGGCAAGGGCCGCCTTGGGCGCAGTGCCCACCTTGTTGGACACGATCTTGCCGTCGCGCACCAGAAACAGCGCCGGAATACCACGAATGCCCATTGCCGCCGTCACCTGAGGGTTTTCGTCAACATTCACCTTGGCAATCTTGACGCGGCCTTCGTATTCGGCAGACAATTCTTCCAGGGCAGGGCCGATCTGCTTGCAGGGGCCGCACCATTCGGCCCAGAAATCGACGACCACAGGAATCGTGCTGTCACGCACCTCGGCGTCAAAGGTGGCGTCGGTTACAGAAACGGTGGGCATGATCATCTCCTGAATGGGGGGGCGGGCCGCCGCGCGACCCGGTCTCGGCTTGATCTCTAGGTAGGCAAAGCACCAGGGGCGGTCAAGGCTGCTGCCCGCCCGGCCCCGGCAGACATTCAGTCGCCCGTGGATTTCACGAAATCCGCATAGACCGGTCTGGAAAGCTGGAACATGTCCTGGGTGCGCGTATACCAACCCGCCCCATGCATGCGCCCCACAAGCGCCAGCTTTGGCGTATCGACATGCGCCCGTTCCGCATCAAGCACATATTCATCGGCGATATGCACGGCCAGCACCCGCCCGATGACGATTGTCTGATGTGGCCCGGTCACCACAGAAGACAGGCTGACACATTCCAGCGATACCGGCGCGCCGGCAATGCGCGGCGGTTGCACATGCCGGGACGGCGCCCCCTGCAACCCGGCCAAGGTCATTTCGCTGACATCAGAGGGCGCATCGATGCAGGTGATGTTCATCGCCTCGGCCAGGGCTTCCGGCACCAGATTCACAACAAATTCACCGTTTTCTATGATATTGCGCGCCGTGTCCTTGAACCCGCGTTCCGGATCGGCCAGCAGGCCCACGGCCACGGTTGGCGGTGTATGCCCCATGGCGTTGAAGAAGCTGTAAGGCGCTGCATTCACCACCCCCTGCGCCGACAGCGTGGTGATCCAGGCAATGGGCCGCGGTGTGACGGTAGAGGCCAGCAATTTGTAACTGATCTGCGGCGTTTCCGGATCAAGATCAAAGCGCATGCGGTGTTCCTTTCCAAGGGCAGGGACTTTCCGGCAAGTGGCCCCCTGCCCCGGGATTGCAAGTCGAAGATCAGCAGAGGCGCTGTGCACGGTTGCACAGCCGCCAGGATGCCGCGTCAGTCGATGGTCGTCTTGCCCATGCCTGCGCGCGCGTCGATCACCGGGTGGCGCAATATGCCAATGCCCTGCACCCCGGCAACCACTACATCGCCCGGCCACATCCATTCCTGCGGATCACGCCCCGCGCCGACACCTTCGGGTGTGCCCGTGGCGATGATGTCGCCTGGCTCCAGGGTGATCCCGCGCGAGATGTCGGCGATCAGCTCGTCGACCTTGAACAGCATCTTGGCGGTGTTCGAGCGCTGCTTTTCCACACCGTTGACCGTCAACCACAAATCCAGAACCTGTGGGTCCGGTATCTCGTCAGCGGTGACAACACAGGGGCCGAAAGGGGCGTAACTGTCCATCCCCTTGGAAAAAATCCACTGCCCCGCGCGGCGGTTGTCGCGTGCCGAGACATCGATCATCACTGAATAGCCAAAGACATGCGCCAAGGCCGACTCGCGTGATACGCGGGCAGCACGCGTGCCGATGATGGCCGCCAGCTCGACCTCCCAGTCCAGTTGCCGGGTCATGTCGCCATCATGGCGGATGGGGTCATCGGGGCCGATGACAGTGGTCGGCGGCTTGGAAAACACCACCGGCTCTCGTGGCAGGTCTGGCGCGGTGTCCAGCGCCTTTGCGCTTTCGGTCACATGGTCCAGATAGTTCAGACCGATGCCAAAGATATTCTTGCGCGGGCGCGGGATGGGGGCCAGCAACTGCACATTGGCCAGCGCCGTGGCGCAGCCAGCCGGAAACTGGCCCTCGCATTCCTCGACAGCGGCGCGCAGGGCGTCCAGACCGGGGCGGCCGGCATCGATCAGACCCAGCATGCTGTCCGGAAAATCCTCGCCATAGGTCGCACCAAGGGCAGCCACGTCCACCACCAGGTCACCGTCTAGCACGCCAAGCCGTGCCGCCCCCTCAACCGAAGGGCGATAGGTCACAAGTTTCATGTTATCCTCACGTCAGGGGCTGATGGCCGCCGTTTTCGCCGAAAGCCTGTTCGCGGTAAAGCCCAAGTGACCGCATTACAGGCAGATCGTTCAGGCAGAAAAGGCAGGCGTCGTCGGAGTCTGATGCATTGGCATGCTCGTGCCATGCCCAGGAGGGCACACAGAAGATGTCACGCTCGGTCCAGTCGAATCGTTTGCCGTTGATGATGGAATGGCCGCTGCCCTTGGCCACATGATACAGGTAGCTGCCTGTGTGCCGATGGGCGCGTGTCCTTTCACCCGGCCGCAGCATCTGCATGCTGGCGCCAATTGTCTGCATCACGGGGCCATTGGTGGCTGGGTTCACATATTCCAT
>JAFIED010000043.1 GCA_020832805.1 Pararhodobacter sp. | reverse complement strand
AGGAACTGGCCCCAGGCCTCGCGCATGGGGCTGACGGCTTCGCTGGCCTGGCCGGGGGTGGCCGGCGGCGGGGTGGCGCCAGTCTGAGGGGCGACAGGGTCGGGTGCGGCCATGTCAGCGCCCTCCGGTACGGATTCGAGGATCGGCCAACCGGTAGCTGAGATCGGTCAGCAGATTGGCAAGCACCACCACGCCCGAGGCGCAGAACAGCACGCCCAGCAGCGTCGGATAATCCCGCCGCAGCACCGAATCGAAAGCCAGCCGCCCCATGCCGGGCCAGTTGAACACCGTCTCTACCAGCAGCGCGCCGGAAATCAGGTTGCCAAACTGGATGCCGGCGACGGTCAGAATGGGCAGGACGGCGTTGCGCAGCGCGTGGCGAAAGGTCACCGCCCCTTCGCCCAGCCCCTTGGCGCGCGCGGTGCGCACATAATCGGCGCCCAGCACCTCGATCATCGAGGCGCGCGACAGGCGGGCGTATTGCGCCAGGAAGATGATTGCCAGCGTGAAGGCCGGCAGCACCAGATGATGCGCGACGTTCAGCGCATAGGCCAGGCCCGTGCCGCGGAACCGCGCGCTGGTCATCCCCTCGACCGGGAACAGCGGCACAATGACCGAAAACAGGATGATCAGCATCAGCCCCGTCCAGAACACCGGTGCGGCATATCCGACGGTCGAGAACACCGACACGAATCCGGAAAACGGGCCATTGGGCCGGCGCGAGGCCAGCACACCCATGACCACGCCCAGAACGATGGCGATCAGCTGCGCTGTCAGCACCAGCAACACGGTGGGCCAGATGCGCTGGCCGATCAGTTCCGCCACCGGCCGGTCGAAGTAATAGGACATGCCCAGATCGAACCGCGCGATGCTGGACAGATAGATCCACAGCTGCACCGGCAACGGCTGGTCCAGCCCGTAGCGGGCGCGGATCTGGGCCAGCATTTCTTCGGTAGCGCCGCCCATTTCGCCGGCGATCACCTCGGCCGGGTCGCCGGGGGCAGCGTGGATCAGGATGAAATTCAGCACCACGACGCCGACCATCAGCACAAGGCCGTAGACCAGCCGGCGCAGGATGTAACGAGTGGTTCCCATGGAAAGCGTGCCTTTACGTGAGGCTGTTCTTGCAGGGCAGGCGCCCCCGGGAAAACCCCGGAGGCACCATCAGAATCCGGATCAGCGGTCTTCGGTCCAGTAGACCTCGTCCATCGCCTGCATCGGCCCCCAGATCGAGACCGGCACATTTGCCAGCCGCGCATCGTGGAAGGTGTAATAGGGGACCGCATTCAGGAAGTAGATCGGCACCTCGTCGGCGATGATCTGCTGGAACTCTGCGTAAAGCGCGGTGCGACGCTCGATGTCAGGCTCCTGGGCGGCCTCGGCCAGTATCGCGTCGACCTGGTCATTCGCATAGCCCTGTGTGTTGGACCAGATCACCGGGCGGATGTTGGTGGACAGATACGTCCGGTGCACCCCGATCACCGGATCGCCCCAGTTGAACACGAAATCCATCGTCATGTCGAACTCGCCCTGTGCCACGCGGCCGGCCCAGGTGGGGAAATCGGGCGCGGCGCGCACATCCACCGCGATACCCACCCGCCGCAGCTGCGAACGGATGTATTCGGCCACGTTCTGCTGTTGTTCGGCGTTGCCGGGGATGAAATCGATCGTCAGGGAAAAACGCGTGCCATCGGCGCCTGCCGGATGACCGGCTTCGTCAAGCAGCGCATTGGCGCGGTCGAGATCCAGATCATAGGGCTCGATCTCGGGGTTGAAGAAGGGCGAGCTTTCGATGATCGGCCCGCGCTGCGGGGTCGAGGTGCCACGATGCAGCGCACGGATGATGAAGTCGCGGTCCACGGCAAAGGCAATGGCCTGGCGCACGCGGACGTCGTCCAGCGGCGCGCTTCGGGTGTTGAACGCCAGCCAGTTGATCGCCCCGATCCCCTCATAGCCGCGGGTGGTGTAGTCCAGCGCGCTGACCCCTTGCAGACGCCGGATGCCCTGACTTTCGGCGAAATAGGGCAGCATGTCGGCCTCGCCGGCCTCCATCGCCAGCACCATGGTAGAGGGGTCGCGCACGATGCGGATGATGATCCGGTCCAGATAGGGGCGCCCGTCGATGAAGAAATCGTCAAAGCGTTCAAGCGTGATCTGCTCTCCGGGGCGGAATTCGGCCAGCCGGAACGGGCCAGAGCCCACGGGCGCGCTGTTGGCGGGGTGGTTGGCCACGTCCTGCCCGTCGCCATAGACATGTTCGGGGATGATCGGCGACAAGGCCGAGGACAGGGCCAGCAGCAGCGCCGGATGCGGCTGCGACAGGCGGAAGATGGCGGTGTGCTCGTCCGGGGTCTCGATATCCTCGACCGGGGCGAACATGGTCTGGAACGGGTGGTTTTCCTGGATGGTCCGGATCGAGAACGCCACATCCGACGAGGTGATGGGCGCGCCGTCATGGAACACCGCGTTCTGCACCAGCCGCACGGTCAGGCTCAGCCCGTCATCTGCCCATTCCCAGCTTTCGGCCAGATACGGCTGCGGGTTCCAGTCGCCATCATAGCGCAGGAGCGAGGCGAATATCTGCGTCCCCGGGACGCCGGTGGCAATGCCCGACTGCACCGCAGGATTCAGGTGGCGCGGCGCCTGGGTGGAGATGATGACCAGCTCCCCGCCTTGGCGCGGTTCTGCCTGAGGGGCACCGGCCATGGTGCCCAGTGCCATGACCGAGGCGACCGCCCCGAATAAAATGCGTCTTGTCAGTCTCATCGTGAGAACTCCCTGGTTAAGGCCAGGCCACCGCGGGCGGCGGCGGCGATACGATGCCCGGCTGCGTGTTGCTTCACGCTTTTCTTTCGGGGGCGCAGGCTGGCCGGGCAGATGTCCGCCTGCGCAACAGGGTCGGGCCAGCGCCCCTCATCCGTCAAGCGGGAAATGCACCCCACCCAGCACGGTGCCGGCAATCCGCACCTCGCGCAGGCAGGCCGGGTCAGCGGCCAGCGGGTCGTCGTGCAGCACACAGAAATCGGCGCGTTTGCCGCAGGCGATCGAGCCTATCTCATCATCCAGCTTCAGCACATGCGCCGCGCCCATGGTGATGCAATAAAGCGCCTGCGCCACGGTGATCTGCTGGCTGTTGCCCAGGATCCGCCCGCTTTCGGTACGCCGGTTGACGGCGCACCAGGCGGTAAACAGCGGGGCCATCGGGGTAACGGGCGCGTCGGAATGGATGGCGAAATTGCCGCCGAACACCTCGGCCGCATCGCGGCAGGCGTTCATGCGCGCGGCGCGGTCGGGGCCCAGCGTGCGGGTGTGATGGGTGTCGCCAAAGTAATACAGGTGATTGCCAAACAGATTGACCCGCATCCCCAGCCGCGCGATGCGCTGCAATTGTGCACGGTCGGCCATCTGCACATGTTCCAGTGTATGGCGCAGATCAGCGTCGCCTGCGCCCAACATCGCGTCGGCCATGGCATCGCAGGCCAGTTCGGATGCCGCGTCGCCATTGGTGTGGATGTGCATCTTGACGCCCGCGCGGTGCAGCACCCTGACAGCGTTGCGAAAATCATCCAGCGGCATGTTCCAGATTCCCTGGTCGACGCCGGTGTAATAGCCCGGTTCCTTCAATTGTGCCGTCCAGCCCTGGATCGAACCGTCGGTAAACAGCTTGGCCCGGCCCAGATGCAGCTTGCCCGTTGACATGGCGCGCAGGTCCAGCGCGCGCTCGGCCTCCTGTGCCGGATCGCGCCGCATGGCGTTCATCAGCGGCACAAATCGGATGGGAAAACCCTCTTCGCCGGTCACGCGGCGCTGCATCGCAATCTCGTCATCCTCCAGTTCGGCAAAATGGTCGCTGACAGTTGTCACGCCGACCCGCCGTGCCGTCTCGCCATAGGCGCGCAATCCCGGCTCGTCGCCGAGCGCGCGAAAAGTGATGCCGGCATGGGCCATCAGCGGGCCCATCGCGGCGAATTCCTGCAGCTCGCCTGTTGGGCGGCCATTCTCGTCCTTCACCACGCCCTCGGTGTTGCTGCCCGCGTCGATACCGACGGCGGCCAACCCTGCGGCGTTGGTGTTCAGCACATGCAGGCTGGAATGCATCAGGATAACCGGATGCGCGGTAGAAACCTGATCCAGCACGTCGCGGTCGATATTGCCCTGCAGCCGCCCCGGGTCGAATCCGAAGCCGACCACAGGCTCGCCCGGCGCAATATCCGCCGCCGCCGCGCGCAACCGTTTCACCAGTGCATCGGTTGTGGTGACGCCAGACCATTCCCGCCCCTGGGGGTCGGTGCGGGCATAATGGCCGCAATAGCTGTAGCGGAAAATGCCGCCGGCACTGACATGGGCATGCGCTTCCACCAGGCCCGGCATCAGCACCTTGTCGGCATACCGCTCGTCGATGCGGGCGCCGCCCCACAGCGTGGCGACCGAGGCATCGCCAACCGCCAGCACACGCCCGCCACGGACCAGAACATGCGTGCCCAGAGGGCAGTTGTGATCCATGGTGATGATCTTGCGCGCACGATAGGCGATGGTCTCTGCCATGGTTTCCCCCGGTTGGCCAATGTCGACGGTGTACAAACAGTCAGAGCCGAGAGGGGATTCTGGCAAGCCCTTATCCCGCCTGGCATGAAAGATTCCCTTCAACTGGCCATACGGCAGCCCCGCTTTGCTCATGGCGTAAGCATACCTTACAGGCGCCCGGTGATGACCTGGACACAACCCTTGCAGTTTTGCGCAACAAAGCGTGTCGCACCGAACCCATGCAGCGCGATGACCACCCGGGAAGCCGCTGCCAGCGCCGCCGGACGCATGCGCGGTCAGCATGTCCGGCAACGGTCGCTGGCCGTGCAACGCCATCCGCGGGTGTTGTGCCCCTTGATACCGCAGCCCCCCGTTGCCCCGGATGGCGACCGCGGCAACACACCAAGGCTTCCGGATTTGCTCGGGCGCCCACTCCAGAGTCAGCAGTTCCTTCCCTGGACGCTGATTCAGAAATGTTCATCGTCAAGGTGCGGCTGGCCAAACAGCCCGTCGGCCTGATGCCCTCAGGGGCGCAAACCCTGCAAGACCAGTTCGGTCACCTCATCAACGATCTGATCGGCATCAAGGGAACTGCCGTCCGGCAGGTTGAGCATGAAGCGCACCTCGCTCAGATGCAGGGCGTAATGCTGGGTCAGGGCCCAGATGTTGAACTGCAACAGAACCGGATCGACAGGGCGGATCAACCCCGCGGCGATCCAGCCCTCGATCACTGTCGCCGCGGTTATCGTCGCCTGACGCGAGGTTTCCCAAAGCGGCCGCAGAAGCGGCGCGCCGCGCATCACTTCGCTGGTGAACATCCGCGCCACCTCGGGGTGATCAAGGGCATGGCGGATCTTGCGATCGATATAAGCGCGCAGGAAATGTTCAGGGCCTGACTGCATGTCCAGGCCGTGGAAAAGCTCGGCCCAGACATCAACAATGTGGCGCAGCGCCTCGATATAAAGGTCTTCCTTGCTGCTGATGTAGTAATGCAGCTTGGTCTTTGAAATCCCGGCCCGGTCGGCGATGGCCTGGGTCGACGCGCCATGCAGCCCGTTGGTAGAGAATTCGGCGATGGCGGCCTGACGAATCGTTTCCATCAATTCTTCGCGCCGCGCAGCGAGATCGGCGCGGACAGCCGAACGGGTCACCGTGGCGCGCGTCATTGGCGCGGCCCCAGCCAGGCGGTGGCCTCGACCTCGATCAGGATCTCGGGCGAGGGCATCATCGCGCTGACCTCGACCACGGTAGAGACCGGGGGCGTTTCGGGAAAGAACATGCGCCGGACGGTATTGTAGCGCGGGAAATGGTCCAGATTCCTGAAATACTGCACCAGCTTGAAGACAGCGGCCATGGTCCCGCCCGCATCCTCGATGGTGGCGCGGATGCGGTCCAGCACATACCAGCTTTGCGCAATGATGGGGCCGTCCTTGGCGTCGACGCTGAACTCGCCCGTCCGCCCGATCCGGTCGGCCACACCCTGCGGCAGGTCATCATAACCGCGAATGATCTGGCCAGCACCCGGATCGACGGCAATCACACCTGACAGGAACACGAAGTCCCCGCGGCGGGTCCAGGCCGAATAACGGGCCAGCGGGCGAGCGATGTCGATCATGGGCAGGGCCTTTCAAAGCCGTTGCAAAAGCGTGGCGACCCGGTCCAGAAAGCGGGCACGGTCAAGGTCGGTCCGGTGGTTCATGCCGTAAAGTTGGCGCCAATGATAGCGACAGCGGGGATGAAAGATCGGGCGCAGGCCCCGCGTCCACAGGCTGCGGCCCGGGTCACGGATCATCTTGATCCACCACCAGGGCGAGCCCGAGGTGGTGATGCCGACAAAATGGCGGATATTCGTCAGCTGCCCGGTGGGCCGGTGTTTCGCGGTTTTCGGAATGTCGAAGGTCACGCCCGGCAGCCAGACCCGTTCCAGCCAGCCCTTCAGCATGGCCGGCGCGCCGTAGTACCAGGTTGGGTAGATCACGATCAGCCCCTCGCACCAGCGCAGATCGTCGATATGGTCCTGCACCCCGGCGATATTGACCTGCGGCGCGGACAGGTAGCGCTCCCATTCCGCGCGGCTCAGCACCGGTTCGAAGGCTTCGGCGTAAAGGTCGCGCAGCCGGATGTCATGTCCGGCGGCGCGCAGGGTTTCCAGCGCGCGGTCGCGCAGGGCCGCGCCATAGCTGTCGGGGCCGGGATGAGAAAAGACCACAAGCAGGCGCATGGCGCGAAGGCCCCCTTTAACCGCTCAGTCCGGCCGCCGGTCCATGCCGACGCCGTTGTTGACGAACTGATCCGTCGCCACCCGCTCCAGCGCCACCGAACCCTCGGGGATGATCCCGCTTTCCTCGGAAAGCTGCAGGAAGGCGGCAACCCGCTCCATGCTCATTGCGCCAATCCCGTATTCCAGCGCCCGGCCGGAATCGATGATCTCCAGCTCCATCAGATGCGCCACCTCGCGCTCCAGCTGTTCGACCGTGGCGTCAGGGTTGGCTTCCATGATCAGCTCGAAAGCCGCCGTCCGGTCACCGTACAGATAGTTGTACCAGCCGATGATCGAGGCATCCATGAAGCGCTGCACCAGGTCGGGGTTCTGCTCGACCAGATCGGTGCGGGTCTCGATGGTGGTGGAATAGGTCGACCAGCCGTAATCGGCCATGATGAAGACATCAGCGTCGAAGCCCTGCGCGGCCAGCCGCAGCGGTTCCGAGGTGGCATAGCCCTGCTGGACGATGGTCTCGTCATTCAGGAACTGCGCCAGGTTGAAGCCATAGGGGCGCAGCTGCTCGTCGCTGAAACCCTGCGTGGCGGTCAGCCACTGCCAGAAGCTGAACTGCCCGTCGCGGCTGATCAGCACGGTCGGCGCATTGGGCAGATCCTCCCAGCCGTCATACTGCCCGCCATGGGCAATCAGCACCTGCGGGTCACGCTGGAAGAAGGCACCGACCACAATGGTGGGGATCTCGTTCCGGACATTGTCGAAAGACAACAGCAGGTTCCCGGCCATCAGGAAATCCAGCCGCCCGGCGGCCAGCAGCGGGCGGTTGTTGACCTGCGGGCCGCCCATGACGATTTCCACATCCAGCCCGAATTCGGCATAGGTGCCATCGGCCACGGCCTGATAGAAGCCGCCATGCCCGGCCTGCGCCAGCCAGTTGGTGCCGAAGCGCACGCGGTCCTGCGCGGCCGCGCCACCGGCCGCAAGGGTGACGGCCAGCGCGGCCAGAAGGGTCCTTTTCATCGGTTTGATCCTTTCCTGTTGGGGTGTTTTGTCGGGGTCTTCATTCCGCCGGGACCGGGCGCGCCATATCGGGCGTCCAGCCCCGGGTCTTGCCGGGGTTCATCAGGCCATGCGGGTCGGCCAGGGCCTTGAAGTCGATCTGGGCGCTGTCGATCTCCTTCATCCCGCCATCTTCGATGGTGACGACATGCGGGTCATAGATCGTGCAGCCGTCCAGCCGCTCCATCTCGGCGATGATCTCATAGACCCTCTCGCGCGAGGACCAGCGCAGCAGCGGCAGGGCGAATATCTGGATATCGCCATGCATCCGCGCCATCTCATGATGGAAATAGACCTCGTCGCCGTAGCGCTGCATCTGGGCCTTGACCAGCGCGGGGTCGAAGGGGCGCGGATAGGCCACCTGCAGATAGGTCCAGACGCCCGGCTCGTGCTTGAGCGCCTGCAGCGTGGTGTGGTTCCAGCCGCATTCCCAGGCCGGGGGCAGGTTCGCGGCCTCAAGCTCGGCCAGCGATTTCGCCAGGCTGATCCGGCCGCCGAACTCGGCAACCATCGCGGCGAAATCCTGCATCGCATCCGGCGCGATCATGGCAAAGACGCCGTCACGATCGGCTGGGAAATGCGTGGTCAGGCGCTTGTAGTATTGCGCGATCCGGCGTTCGACCACGGTCAGCAGGTAGGCGTCGATCCCGCGCTCCTGCGCCGCCTTGGCGAAGCTCAGCGCCACGTCATAGCCGTCAAACAGCGCGATGGCATGGGTCCAGTCGGTCAGCGGAACCAGCGCGTAATCCAGCGCGGTGATGATCCCGTTGGTGCCATAGGCGTGCTGCACCTTCTGGATATCGGCGCCGCGCAGCTCGATCACCTGCGGTTCGGGCTCCACCGTGACGACGCGGATGTAATCCACGTTCCCGTCGTCGCGCAGCATCCCGTGGCGCAGCGAGCCGATCCCGCCCGAGCCCCCGGCGATGAAGCCGCCCATCGTGGCCTGGCGCTTGGTCGAGGGGAACATGGTCAGCATCTGGCCGCTCTCGGCCACCGCCTCGGCCACCTTCTCGATCCGCGCGCCGGCCTCGCAGATCACCCGGCCGGGGCTGACCTGCAGCACCCGGTTCAGCCGCGTGATGTCCAGGATCGCACCGCCCTCCATCGGCACGCACTGGCCGTAATTGCCGGTTCCCCCGCCGCGCACGGTCAGCGGCACGCCATGGCGGGCGGCTGCGGCGGCCACGGTGATCACCTCGGCCTCGGTCTCGGGCAGGCCCAGAAGCTGGCCGGTGCGCCCGTCCAGCTGCTGCGACAGGATCGGGGAGTACCAGTAGTAATCCTTCGACCGTGCCTCCAGCTGCTTTGGATCATCATATATGCGGATCGCGCCCAGATCGGCGCGAAAGGCGGCGAGGGTTTCAGCGGATACGGTCATGCGGGGACACTTTCTTGGGCAGGGGTTTCGACACCGGCGCGCAGAACACGGCGCCGGGCCGGGCCGCGCAAGGCGTCCTGCCAGTCGGCGCCGGCAACCAGCAGCAGATCGGCCGGGGCGCCGGTTTCGATGACGGACGGTTCCAGCCCCAGTGCGCGGGCCGGGGCGGTGGTAATGGCATCCAGCCAGTCGGCCGGGTCCAGATGGGCGGCGGTGCTGGCCAGGCGCAGGGTTTCCAGCGGGTCGTAGCTGCCGAAGGGATAGAACGGGTCGGCCACATTGTCGGCGCCGATCATCACGCTGACGCCGGCCGCGCGGGCCTCGTGCAGCGGGGCCAGACCTCGCAGGCGGGGGGTGCGCCCTGGTGTTCCATCCTGCAGCCACAGGTTCGTGGCCGGCAGGACGCACAGCGCCACTTCGGCCCGCGCCATGGCATCCAGCACCCGCGCCACCTCGGCCTCGGGTCGGACAGAGAGCGCGCAGGCATGCCCGCACAGCACCCGGCCCGCCATGCCGTGCCGCGCGGACAGGCGGATGAGCTCATCCAGCCCCTGCGCCTCGGGTTCCAGCCCCGCATCGACGTGGAAATCCAGCCGCAGGCCGTGTTCGGTGGCCAGCCGGAAGACACGCGCCAGCAACTCGGGGTAGCCGGCGTGACGATACAGGAACGCCCCCAGCACCCCGTCACCCGTGGCCGCGACATGGGCGGCGATGGGCGGGCCTTGGTCAGGATCGCCCAGCAGGTCGATGGAGACCAGCGGGGCGCGCTGCAGCGTCACGGGCGCATCCGCCGCCATCTCGCCCAGCACCGCCCAGGCCAGCGGCACGGCCGGTTCGACCCAGTCGACATGGCTGCGCAGGGCGCGGGTCCCGGCCCCGGCCGCCTCGGCCATTGCCCGGCCGGCGCGGGCGCGGATGTCCTCGGGCGTCCAGCCGGCGCGGTCGGCCCACCTGGCCTCGATGGCCGGGAACAGGCCGGGCGCGGCGGGCCGGGCGCGGGGCCAGAGAAAGGTCTTGTCCAGATGCAGATGCGGATCGACCGGCAGCGGCAGCGCCTGCCAGTCCGCCGGGCCGGGCACCGGCTCGATCCGGGCGATCCGCCCGCCCGCGATCTCCAGCGCGACGGTGGCGCCGTTCAGGCAGACCCGCTCAACTCTCACGCTTGATCTCGCTTTCATGCCACTTGCCCAGCACCAGCTTCGACGCCAGCGAGGTCATCAGGAAAATCGCCACCCCCAGCAGCGAGACCAGAACGAGGGCGGCGAACATCCGCGGGATCTCGTTGCGGAAGCTCGATTCGATGATCCGGCTGGCCAGCCCGGTATTCGCCCCCGTCGCCCCCGCCACGAACTCGGCCACCACCGCGCCGATCAGCGCCAGCCCGCCCGCGATCTTCAGCGCCGCCATGAAATAGGGCAGGGCCGAGGGGGCCAGCAGCAGCCGCAGGCGCTGCAGGGGCGTGGCGCGGTAGAGGGTGAACAGGTCACGCAGGTTGTGGTCGGTGGACCTGAGCCCGACCACCGTATTCGACAGGATCGGAAAGAAGGCCACCAGCCAGGCGCAGACCAGAAGGGCGGCGAAGGTGTTGTGGACATAGATCAGGATCAGCGGCGCAATGGCCACGATCGGCGTGACTTGCAGGATCACCGCAAAGGGGAAAAGGCGCATCTCGAGGGGCCGCGACAGCGCGAACAGCGCGCCCAGCAGCACCCCGCCCACGATGGCCAGGAACAGCGACCAGAAGGTCAGCCGCACCGTGAACCAGGCCGAACGCATCAAGGACGGCCCGTCCACCATCAGCGTGGCCCAGATCCGGCTGGGGGCGGGGACCAGGAAATGCGGGACCTGCTTGTACCAGACCCAGAACTCCCAGAAGGCGATGGCCGCGGCCAGGGTGGTTATGGGCAGCACCCAGGCCAGGATGCGCTGGCGCCGGGCGCGGGCCAGGGCGGCGGTGTTGACCGGGGCGGCAGCCCCGCTGTCGCCGTCGTCAATGGTCGATGTCGTCGCCATGCAGCGTTCCTTTCAACACCTGGCTGACCCGTGCGGCCTCGGTCGAGAATTCGGGCGAGACGCGGTAATCCTCGCCCCGCGGCCAAGGGGCGTTCACGGTCAGATCAGCCACCACGCGGCCCGGGCGGGCGGCCATGACGGCGATGCGGTTGGACAGATAGACGGCCTCGAACACCGAATGGGTCACGAAGATCACGGTCAGGCGGTGTTCATGGGCCAGGCGGATCACATCGTTGTTCAGCTTTGACCGCGTCATCTCGTCGAGCGCGGCAAAGGGTTCGTCCATCAAGAGGATGCGCGGACGCGTCACCATGGCGCGGGCGATCGAGACGCGCATCTTCATCCCGCCCGACAGCTCGCGCGGATAGGATTTCTCGAATTTCGACAGCCCCACCTCGACCAGCGCGGCGCGCACCCGTTCTCTGGCAGCGCGGCGCGACAGGCCGGCCAGCCTGAGCGGCAGCCAGACATTGTCGAAGACCGTACCCCAGGGCATCAGGGTCGGTTCCTGAAAGACGAAGCCGAGGTCCTGTTCGACCTTTTCCTCAGGGGGCGCGATCTGAATGGTGCCTGCGGTGACCGGCAGCAGCCCCGCGATCATCTTCAGCGCCGTGGACTTTCCGCAGCCCGAGGGGCCGAGGAAGCTGATGAAATCGCCCTGATTGATGGTCAGGCTCATGTCCTCGACCGCCAGCACATGGCGGCCGAATTCCTTGCGCACTCGGTCAAGCCGGATCAGGGGGGTGCTCATTCTGCGGCCCTCGGGTCGGCGGGATTGTCGAGGATCGACAGGGGCAGGGCGGCGACTTCCTGCAGTAGGGTGACCAGCTCGCGCGCGGCGTGGTCGATGAAGGCGCGGCCCTTGTCGGCGGTGGCGGCACCGGCGTTGCCCATGGCGCCGGCGGGGTGCAGATCCTGCGCCTGCCAGCCCAGCTTGCCGGCGGGGCCAAGGCCAAGATGGCGGTTCTCGGCCGCCAGCCTTGCGTTCAGCGGCCGGAAATCCCGCGCGCGGTCCATCGCCACCAGATCGCCCCTGAGCGCCAGCATCATGCTGGTTTCCATGTCGCCGGCATGGACGCCGTGGCGCGCCTCGTCCGCCGTGAGCAGCCCCTCGGGCAGGCCCATGGCGAACCAGTTGGCGGCCACCGTCAGCATCCCGTGCTTCACCCGCAGATCCCGCGCCACGATGTCCATCGGCGCGATCTGCCCGCCATGGCTGTTCAGGAACACCAGCTTGCGCACCCCGGCCGCGGCGACGCAATCGCCCAGTTCGGACCACATCGCCATCAGCGTGCCGGCCGAAAAGGTCAGCGTGCCGGGATAGCGGCTGTGCTCGTTGCTTTTCCCGACGGCGCAGGTGGGCAGGAACAGCGC
>JAFIED010000039.1 GCA_020832805.1 Pararhodobacter sp. | reverse complement strand
GCCAGCCGGGGCTTTCAGCCGCGCCGCTGCCGCCTCCAGCGCCTCGGCGCCGCGCGCATTCATCACCAGATCAACCCCGGCGGCCGCCAGCGCCTCGGCGCAACCAAAACCCAGCCCCTTGCTGGAGGCGCAGACCAGTGCCCGCTTGCCCCTGATACCAAGATCCATCGGTCATTCCTTTCCCATCCTGCCGCCCGCACCGGGCAAGGCCCGGCACGCATGGAACCTCGCCAGGCCCCAAAGCGCAACCCCGCAGCCATGCCCGTCAGATGCCCGGCAGCCCGAATACCCGCCTGGGGCCGGATCCCGCCGGAGCAGATGTCGATGCCATTGCCGCAACCGCAACCACAATCAACGCGCGCCGGCAGCCCTGCCACCCAGCAGCCGCGGCAGGCGCAATTCCCGCCGACCCATCAGCCCGTCCTTGCGGAAAATCAGGATCAGCAGCATCAGCGCGGCCAGGAACATCTCCTGCGTGCCGGTGGGGGTGGACAGGCGCGTGCCCGCCAGATCGACCCCGGCCTCCAGTCGGCGAAAGACATCGGCAATGCTTGACAGCACGACAACACCCACCACCGCGCCACCCAGGCTGCGCATGCCCCCCACCACCAGCATGGCCAGCGTGATGAAGGTCAGGTTCAGATAAAAGGCATTGACCGAGATCGTGCCCATGAAATGCACCTGCAACACACCGCCAAGGCCCACCACCATGCCGGAAAGTACAAAGGGGATCAGCCGGTTCCAGTACAGCGAGATGCCCGAGGCCTGGGCGGCCACCTCATCGTCGCGCGCGGCCCGTGCCGCCAGCCCGAACGCGGATATCTGGTAGAGATACGCCACCACGATGGCCAGCACCGCCCCGCCCAGCCCCACCCAGAGCGTGACATAGGTCGGTATCCCCACGATCGACGCGCGCCCCATCGTCACATTGTCCCAGTTGGCATAGACCGCGTGAAAGATGAACAGCGCCGCCAGGGTGGAAATCGACGCGGCCAGACCTGACAGGCGCATCAGCACCAGGCCGATGATCAGGGCCACCAGCCCGGCCGCGGTGACAGCCACCAGCGCCGTGAACCACAGCGAATAGGTCTCCAGCCGCAGGAAATCCGGCAAGCCGGTCATGGTGATGGGTTTCATCATCGCACAACAGGTCATCCAGGTGGCGAAATAGGCCGCAATGCCGGCAAAGCCGATATGCCCGAAAGATACGATGCCGGTGTTGCCGATGAAGATGTACAGCCCAACCACGATGACGATCTTGATCAGCGCATCGGTCACCGTGCGCTTCATCAGCACTGACCCATAGGCATCGGCCAGCACCACGGCCAGCAGCAGCCCCAGCACCAGCACCAGAACCGGCCAGGCCTTTTCCAGAACGGCGATCATGCCACGTTCCTGCATCAGACCCGCTCCCTCGCAGCGCCGATCACGATCAGCCCCTTGGGCCGGACCAGCAGGATGACGATCACCAGACCAAAGACAAAGGCGTCACGGAACGGGCGCAACCCGTCAGGCAGGAAGGATTGCAGCAAGACGCTGGCCCCCCCCACCAGAAAGCCGCCCAGCGCCGCCCCTACCAGCGACCCCATGCCACCGATCACCGTGGCGAAAAAGGCAAAGATCACCGGCATCAGGCCCATGCGGATATCCAGCGTGCCGGTCTGCACGATCAGCAGCAACGACACCGCCCCGCCCAGCACCCCGCTGATGACAAAGGCCATGGCGATCACCCGGTTCGCGGGCACACCCAGCAGCCGCGCCATCTGGAAATTCTCGGCCGCGGCGCGCATCTGTATGCCCATCGAGGTCCGCTTGAGAAACAGCACCAGGGCAATCAGCAGCACCGCCGTCACCGCCATCGTGACCACCTGGATACCCGGCACGCGCAGGCCCATGATATCGATCGGCGTGGTCAGTGCCTGCCCTATCCCCACCGATTTGGGCCGCCCGGTATGGATCAGCATCACCAGATGCTGCAGAAAATAGCTGACCGCGAAGGACGAGATCAGCAATGTCGCCGGGTCGGAATCGCGCAACGGGCGAAAGGCCACCCTTTCGGTGGCCAGCGCCAGCAGCACAACGACGAACAACACGCCCGCCACCATCAGCGGCACGGGCAGCGCCCCCAGAAACAGCGCCGGGGTCAGGCTGGCGGTCGGCACCACCAGGGCATAGGCACCCACCGTGATGTAATCGCCCTGGGCAAAATTGATCAGCCGCATGACACCGAACACCAGCCCGATGGCCAGCGCCACCAGCGCCAGCAGGCTGCCCAGGGCCACCGCATCCACCAGGACCTGCAAGAAGTTGCGCATTCCGGACCCTTCCCTGTTTCCGTCTCGTCGCTCAGATCACCAGAGCGGTCTTTTCGGCCTTTTCGCCCAGATAGGCGCGGCGCACCGCCGGGTCGGCCTGCACCTCGTCCGGGGTGCCCTCGGCCAGGCTGCGCCCGCCATCCAGCACATGGATGCGCTGGCACACGCCCATGATCACTGTCATGTTATGCTCGATCAGCAGCACGCCGCAGTCAAAGCGCGCGGGCAACTCGCTGATCACCTGCATCAGCGCGGCGCATTCGGATTCGTTCATGCCCGAGGCGGGTTCATCCAGCAGCGCAAAACTGGGGCCCATGGCCAGCGCGCGGGCAATGCTGATGCGCCGCTCGTCGCCATAGGACAGGCCGTCGCACTGCGTCTGGGCGATGGGGGCGCAGCCGATCCAGTCCAGGATGTCGCGCGCACGCTCTGTCGCCGCGCGGCGGCCCAGCCCTGCCCCTAGCCCCGCGACGATCAGGTTTTCCTGGACCGTCATGTCCCGAAACAACCGCGCCGCCTGAAAACTGCGCGCCACACCGGCGCGGGCGACGTCGCGCGCCTTCATGCCGGTCAGCGGTCGGTCCTGCAGCAGGACACGCCCCTGGGTGGGGGGCTGAAAACCTGTCAGCACATTGACCAGCGTGGTCTTGCCGGCGCCGTTGGGGCCGATCAGCCCCATCACCTGCCCGCGCTGGATGGTCAGATCGACCCCGGTCAGCGCCTTGATCCCGCCAAAGGCAACATGCACACCCTGTGCCTGCAGGCGCTGTGGCCTGGCCATGCCCGATGCGGCGGTTGCTGCCGTGGCCCTCGCTGTCATGTCTGGTTCCCCATCTGTTTGGCAGAGTGACCGCCCGCGCAACACGGCATCGTGACGCGGGCGGCCTGGTTGATTTACTGTCCGATGCGGAACAGCAACTGCATGTCCGGAATCAGGGTCGGGCGATGGATCTCGACCGCGCGGAACGAGTCATCGGCGACATTCATCATCAGGTACGGGCGGTTCAGCAGGATGTGCAGTTCCGACGTATAGGTCGACGGGCCGGCCAGGAATTCCTCGTCGGTAAAGCCCTGCATGGCGGCAGCCACCAGCGGAGCATCCACCGACTCGGCGCGCGTCACGGCCAGTTCGTAGGCCTCGACCATGCTGTAGCCGTTGATGACATAGGAAGACCCCGGCATCTCGCCCCAGCGGGCTTCATAGGCCTCCAGAAAGGCGTGGATTTCCTCGCGCGGGTCATCGCCATACAGCGAAAAGAAGCCGGGCAGCCAGAAATCGGTCAGCCCGGGCACGGCACTGAGCCAGTAGTTGTCGACCATGGCGGTGCAACCCAGAATGGGCATGTCGATACCCGCCGCGCGGATCTGGCGAATGGCAGAGCCCCCGCCGGGCATGACCGAGCACATGTACAGCGCCTCTGGCTGCGGATCGAGATTGCGCAGCCGGGTGATCTGCGACGCAATCGAGGGATCGTCGTTCATATAGGTATCGCGGCCCAGGATCGACGCCTCGTCACGGTCCTGCAGCCAGGCCGCACGGAAGCCGGCCACCGCCGAACGGTGGTATTCCAGCGACAGATCTTCCAGGATGTAGACCGTCTCGATCCCCATCACGCGCGCGGCGTATTCGGCCATGGCGATGCCCTCGGTCTGGCCCGAGTTGTTGGCGGTAAAGGTGTAGGGGCCCACGCCCTGCAAGCCCATCTTCGGATCGCCCGCGCACAGGCTGATATTCATGATGCCGGCCTGGCTGGCGGCCAGCGCGGCGGGGGCTCCCATGTCATAGTCACACGAAACCACCAGCAGATCCACGCCTTCGGCGACCATCTGCTGACCCACCGTCGCGGCATACTGCTGGTCGGTGCGGGTATCCATGACCCGGTGTTCGATCTGGCGGCCCAAAAGCCCGCCCGCGGCATTGATGGCCTCGATGCGCATGATCGCGCCGCGATAGGGTTCGGCATCGTAATTGGCCATCCAGCCCGATTGCGCGATGGCGAAACCGATGCGGATGGGATCGTCGGCCGCGGCCGGCAGCGCCACGGCAAGGGCCGTCAGCGATGCCGATGCGGCAAGGGCCAGGCGGGTGGGTGATACGGGTCTGGACATGGTTTTCTTCCCTCTCGGATCAGGTGATTGCGCGGCCATCGGGGCGCCAGCGGCCGCTTGTTGTTCATCCTGGCGCTGATAGTGTCTGGGCCCTGCCGGCCCCGGGGCGGGCCAATCCGGGCCGGAAATCCCTGGGCCGGGTCTGCGCGGATCAGCCATTGGCCTGCCCCGCATAGCCGAAATACGCCTCTTCCATCGCCACGCCGGTGGCCAGCGCCTCGGCGGTATCGGCCAGGACAACCTTGCCGCTGCGCAGCACATAGACGCGGGTTGCCAGATCCAGCACCCGTGCAGTGGATTGTTCAACCACCAGCAGGGTCAGACCGTCGGCGTTCAACGCGCGCAGGCTGGCATAGACCTGATCGATCACCAGCGGCGCCAGCCCCAGCGACGGCTCGTCGATCATCAGCAGGCGCGGGCGCTGAAGCAGGGCGCGGGCAATCGCCAGCTGCTGCTGCTCGCCACCGGACAGGTTGCCGGCCACGCCGCGAAACCGGTCGCGCAGGATGGGAAACAGGCCCAGAATGCGCTCCAGATCATCCTTTACCGCCGCCCGGTCACGGCGGATCATCATGCCCACCAACAGGTTTTCCTCGACCGAGAGGGTACGAAAGATGTGCCGCCCCTCGGGTACCAGGGCCAGGCCCTGACGGCACAGCCTTTCGGGCGCCCCGCCGCCGACCGGCTGGCCATCGAAATCGATCCGGCCCCGCGCCGGGCGCAGCAGGCCGGCCACGGTTTTCAGCAAGGTGGATTTTCCCGCGCCGTTCGGCCCCACCACAAAGACCGCCTCGCCCTGGCCGACGCGAATTCCCACCTGATCCAGCGCGGTCAGCTTGCCATAGCGAACCGTCAGATCGGATATCTCCAGCATGCGCGTCACTCTCCGTCTTCTGTCTTGCGCCCGGCGCGGCCTGCGGCGGGCGGGGCGGTTGCGGGCGGGCGGGTTACCACATCATGAAGGGGGCAACGGCGGCATCACTGACCTTGCCCTCGGCCACATCGTCAAGTGCCTGATCGATCACCGAAAGGCCCAGTTGCATCTGTTCGTCGGTCAATATCAGGGGCGGCGTGAATTCCAGCACATTGGCCGACAGGCCGACATAGCTGAAACTGACCCCCAGTTCCCAGGCGCGATAGATCACCTTGGCGGTATAGACGGGGTCGACCGGCGCGCGGGTTGCCCGGTCGGTGACCAGATCAACCCCGATCGCCAGCCCGCGCCCGCGCACATCGCCAATCACCGCATGGCGCGCCGCCAGGCCGCGCAACCCTTCGGCAAAGGCCGCACCCAGGCGGGCGGCATGGCGGTCCAGCCGTTCGGCGCGGATGGTGTCCAGCACCGCCAGACCGGCTGCGGTGGTGACAGGGTTGCCGGCGGTGGTCTGCAAGGCAAAGGCACCGGCATGGTCCATCAGCCGCGCGGGGCCGATGAGCGCCGACAGCGGCAGCCCCCCGCCCAGCCCCTTGCCGAACACCACCATGTCCGGCTCAAACCCCTCGTGCTGGAAACAGTGCAACAGGCCGGAACGGCCCATACCCACCTTGACCTCGTCCACCACCACCAGAATGCCGTGGCGCTGGCAGCGTTCGGCCAGTGCCGCCAGAAACCCCGCAGGGGGCACGATCAGCCCGCCATCGGACATCAGCGGTTCGATGAAGATGGCCGCCACCTGTTCCGGCGGGCAGGTGGTGGCGAACTGGTAATCCAGCAGGTCCAGCACCGCCTCGGCCGAAAAACGCGGGCGATAGGGGTCAGGATAGGGCAGCAGCACCAGCCCCGCCTGCGGCAGGGTATGGGTCATCGCCGTATGGCCGCTGACCGCCATCGAGCCCGAGACATTGCCATGATAGCTGCCGATGAAGGAGATGACGCGCTGCCGCCCGGTGGCCGCGCGCGCCACGCGCACCGCACAGTCATTGGCATCCGATCCCGAATGGCCGAACCAGACCCGCCGCGCGCCCTGCCCCGGCGTGACCTCCAGCAACCGTTCCGCCAGGGTGACCGCCGGCGCGTTGGGGTACAGCAACAGGCTGGCGCCGCCCATGCTGGCCATGGCCTTGCCCGCCGCCTCGACCACCGCCGGATGGCTGTAGCCCAGCGAGGCCGCGCCGGCGCTGCCGGAAAGGTCCAGGATCTCGCGCCCGCCTTCCTCGATCAGGGTGCAGCCCCGCCCGCCGGTCAGCGACAGCGGGTTGAAACGCAACCGCCCGATATTGGCAATGACCTGGGCATCGCGGTCATACAGACTGGCCTTGGCATCATGGGGTGCGGTCATCGCGTTTTCCTGACTGCCTTGCACCGTTCAGCCCTGACCGATCTCGCGGATCAGGGCATCGGTGGTAATCTGGCGGCAATAGCCCTTGATGGTGCGCAACGAATTCTCGTGCCGTTCCTGCGTGATCGAGGCGCAGGCATCGGTCACCAGCGTGACCAGATAGCCCAGGTCGCAGGCATCGCGCACCGCCGATTCCACGCATTGATCGGTCAGCAGCCCGGCCAGCACCAGCTGCTTCACCCCCAGGTTGCGCAGGATGTAATCGATATGGGTGGAAACGAAGACCGAGGACGAGGATTTCGGCAACACGATCTCATCCTCGGCCGGGGCGATCTCGTCGATGACCTTGCCGTCCCATGACCCGCGCGGCACATGAAAACCCGTCACCTTGTAATCAAGGCTGCGGTCACGGCCATCCAGCGTCAGGCTTTCGATGGTGGTATACATCACCTCGATGCTGGCGCGCCGGAACGCTGCCTGCAGGCGCTGCATCGCCGGGATCGCCTCGGTTTCCAGGTGGCGGAAGAAGGCGCCGTATCTGTCCTCGATCTCCTCGGGCGTGTGGCCTGCAAACTCGCCGCCTTCGCGCCGGACCGAGAAATTCTGCACGTCGATGAACAGAAGCGCCGACAGCGCGGGCACCAGCGGCACCTCTCGGGTCAAGGCAGTGGCGGCAATGGCAAACGGGTCTTGCGGCGTGGTCATCGTGCGGTTTCCTTCAGGGTTTCAAGCGCCCGTTCAAGCCCCCGCGCCAGAATAGCAGCCCAGGCGGCCTGCCCGTCCGGCGTCCGGATCAGGTCGTTGCGGATCTCGACCAGTGCATGCAGCAGGCCGCGCGGTTCGGCATGGACCGGGACCGCATAGTCGCCCAGATCGGAACAGCGATAGGGCGCGTTTTCGGTCACCATCAGCTGCGGGTTATCTGCCTGAACCGCCGCCGCCAGCGCCTGCCCCAGACGCGGATCGCGGTTATACAGGACGCCCAGATGCATCGGCCGGTCCTCGCCGCCTGACATCAGGCGCGGCGTAAAGCTGTGAATCATCAGAATGATGGTGGCTTGCGGGTCCGGCCGGGTATCCAGCACTTGCGCCACCGTATCGTGATAAGGCCGCAAGATCGCCTCATAACGCGCCTGCCGCGCGGCGGCCGACAGGTTGATGTTGCCGGGCACAGGCGTGCCATCTGCCAGTTCGGGGATCAGGTCGGCCGATTCCAGCGTCCGGTTGCAATCGATCACCAGGCGGCTGTAGCGCTGCAGCAGCAGCGGTGCATCCAGCATCTGCGACAGAGCCCGCGCCACGCCGGCCGCGCCGATATCCCAGGCGATATGGCGATCAAATGCCTCGGCCGGCAGGCCCAGATCACCCAATGCGCCCGGCACCAGCCGCCCGCCATGCTCGCAGATCAGAACAACGCGTCCCTTGCCCGCGGGGTTGACCAGATCACAGGGCAGCGGATCGCCGGCGCCAAGCACTGCAGCAACGCTTTCCTGTGCCCTGGACCCGTTCATCTGAAACCTCATTCGCTGCCGCCCGCATCAGGCGGGAAAGCATGGCGCACCGCGCGCATGCAACCTTGCCCAAATGGGAGGAAAAAAATTTCACGCAGTCAAGTCGATTCTGTTTTTTGATTTGATATTTTCAATCACCGATGATTTTATCGGCATTGTTCACTCCCGTTGTGTCGGCAGTCACCGGGGAACGCCCACGACAGGGGAAAGGCCCGCGATGACGGTCAGGGAACTGCTGAACCAGCAGATCGCGCAACTGACAACCAGCGAACGCAAGATCGCCGGCGTCCTGCTGGCCGACTACCCTTATGCGGGGCTGCTGCCGATTCAGGAACTCGCCGCCAGCGCGCGGGTCAGCCCGGCATCGGCCACGCGCTTTGTCACCAAACTGGGCTGTGCCGGCTATCAGGATTTCCAGCGCCGCCTGATTGACGAATTGCAAAAGCGCGAACTGTCACCGCGCGAACTGAAACTGACAGAGGTGCCCACGCCCGAAGGCGCGCCCTTTCTGCATGATTACGCGCATCGCATGTCGCGCACCCTGGCCGCGATGGTCGAGGTGGTGCCCGAAGGGCAGATCGACATGGTGGCCGAGTTGCTGGCCGATCCCGCGCGCCAGATTTTCCTGCGTGGCGGGCGCGTGACCGATACGCTGGCGCAACTGTTGTCGGTGCACCTGCGCCAGATACGCGACAAGGTGCACCATCTGCCCGATGACCCCGAAGGCTGGACCGAGGCAATCTTGCGGATGCGCCGGCAGGATGTGCTGGTGCTGTTCGATGTGCGCCGCTATGACCCGCGCCTGACCCTGCTGGCCCAGCAGGTGGCGCGCGAGCGTCAGGCGATCATCGTGCTGGTATCCGATACCTGGCTGTCGCCCATCGCCGCCCATGCCAGCCATGCCTTTCCACTGCCCATCGATCTGGGCACAGCCTGGGATACGCATGTCAGCCTTGTCACGCTTGTCGAGGCGTTGATCGTGCGCGTTGCCGAGGCAGACTGGGCCACCACCCGAAAGCGGCTGGAGGCCTGGGACCGGCTGCGCATGGCGATCGACCCCATGCCCCGCCCGCCGCAATAACCGCACCCTACCGACCGGGCCGCCCCGGTACCCGCAACCGACCAGAGGAACTGCCGAATGCTGACCAGCGAAGATATCGTCTATGCCTGCACCTGCGATCTTGCCGGAAAGACCCGGGGCAAGGGTTTTCCTGCCGCGGATATGGAAAAGCGGCTCAAGCGCGGCATCGGCTGGGCGCCCACCAATTCGCAGATCACCTGTTTCGATGCCATCGCCCCCAGCCCCTTCGGGGCGTTGGGTGACCGCGTGCTGATCCCTGATCCCGGCACCCGCGTCACGCTGCGCGCGCCCGATATGGGCCTGTCCGAGGATTTCGTTCTGGGCGATCTGTACACCACCGATGGCCAGCCCTGGGCCCTGTGCCCGCGCACGATCCTGAAAACGGCGCTGGAGCGGTTGAAGCGGGTGGCAGGGCTGTCGCTGCAGGCCAGTTTCGAACATGAGTTCCAGTTTCGCGGTGCCGGCATGGGCCCAGGCACGGGCTATGCCCTGCAGGCGTTCCGGCCCAACCGGCTTTTCGCCGAACGCCTGGTCGCCGCCATGCGCGCTGCGGGTCTGAAACCGGACACCATCATGAAGGAATACGGCACCGACCAGTTCGAGGTCACGATGGACCCCGCAAAGGGTGTCACCGCTGCCGATCACGCGGTCATCCTGCGCCAGCTGGTCTATGCGGTGGCCGATAGCTGCGACCAGGCCGCCACCTTTACCCCGCTGCAGGACCCCGCCGGCATCGGCAACGGGGTGCATATCCATTTCAGCTTTGTCGATGCCACCGGCGCCCCCGCCACCTATGATCCGCAAGGCCGCCATCGCCTGACCGCACAGGCCTCGGCCTTTGCCGCGGGGGTCCTGCGCCATGTCGACGAGATCATGGCGCTGCTGGCGCCCAGCGTGGTGTCCTATGGGCGGCTGACCCCCCATCGCTGGAGCGCGGCCTTCAACAACCTGGGCATCCAGGACCGCGAGGCCACATTGCGCATCTGCCCGGTTTCCGCCCTGTCCGATATCGATATCGCGCGCCAGTTCAACCTGGAGTTCCGCGCCGCCGATGCCTGCGCCAGCCCCTATCTGCAACTGGCCGCGCTGGTGCATGCCGGCTGCCAGGGTATCGAGGACGCGCTGGTCGCCCCCGATGCCACCGAAGAGGACCTGGCCGAACTGTCGCCCGAGGCGCTGAAGGCGCGCGGGCTGCGCCGGCTGCCTGCCAGCCTGGATCAGGCGCTTGACGCCTTTAGCGCCAGCGACAGGGTGCGCGACTGGTTCGGGGCGGAATTCGTGCAGGTCTATCGCCTGCACAAACAGGGCGAAATCGCCTATCTGGCCGACAAGTCGCCCGAGGAGATGCACCGCGCCTATGCGCTTGTCTACTGACTCGCGCGCCTTGGGGCAACGCCGCCGCCCGACCATGCGGGCGGCGGCATGAATCGTGCAGCGCCCGGCGCACCTGACCGGGGCACCGGGCGTCCTGCGCTGCGGCTGTCAGTCCAGCAGGGCGCGGATCTGGTTCATCAGGGCGCGACGGTCGGCGCGTGCCTGCAGGGCGCCGGCCATGTCCACCTTGACGAACCGTGCCGGCATATGCGGCTGCAACTGGCCGATCAGGTCCATGTCGGCCGATACGACGGTGCCCAGCATGAAATACCCACCGCCTGAAACCGCATCACGGTGCAGCACGATGGGTTCGGTGCCGCCGGGCACCTGGATCGACCCATAGGGATAGCAGCTGTCGACGATATTCGACGGGTCCGAGCCGGCACCGAACGGCTGTTCCCGCTCGACGAATTCGACCGGACGCCCGCCACGAAAGCGATAGCCCATGCGGTCGGCCTCGGGGGCGACCTTCCATTCATCGTCAAAGAAGTTCTTGCCCGCCTGTTCGGTGATGCGGTGCCAGTACAGGCCGGGCAACACGCGCAGTTCGGCCGGGCTGCCGGGCATCCGGCGCAGATTGGCCGGCACAGCCTTGCCCGCCGGACTGCCCTGTGCGCCACCCAGCGGCAACAAGTCGCCGGCGGCGATTGCGCGCCCCTCGATCCCGCCCAGGGCACCGATGGGATAGGTTGACCGGCTGTCCAGCGCGACCGGCACGTCGATACCGCCGGCAAAGGCGATATAGATGCGCGCCCCGGCGGTCAGATACCCGAAGCTGAGAACCTGGCCCTTGCGCACCGGCACGGCCTCCCAGCCCGGCACTTCCGTGTCGTCGATCATGACCGGCATGCTGGCACCGGTCACGGCAATCGTGGTGTCGGCGGTGAATTCCAGCTTCGGCCCGATAAAGACGGCCTCCAACCCCGCCGCGCCCTCGTCATTGCCGACCAGCAGGTTGGCGGTGCGCAAGGCCACGCGGTCCATGGCGCCGCCGATGGGAATGCCAAGATGAAAATAGCCTGGCCGGCCCATATCCTGAATGGTGGTGGCAAGACCGGGGTGATGCACCTTAAGCGTCATTGAGCAGGCCCTCCAGCTTGGCGTTGTAGCCGTCGATGTCGGCCTCGAACTCGGTCAGGTCAAAGCGCACATCGCGGATTTTGGGCATGTAGCGGCCGGCCTCGACATCGGCCAGCGTGGCGTCGTATTCGGCGCGGTCGATGGGCTTGAAGCGGACAATATCGCCGGGGCGGAAGAACACCATGAAATCCTTGAGGTATGGCGCGTCCTGCTTGGGGTCGAAGATGGTCAGGGGGGTGATGCCGAACATCTGGTACCCGCCCGCGCCGCGCACCGAATAGATGCAGGAAAAGCAACCACCATAGCCGACTGTCTGCTTGGGCGTGTCGGTGCGCGGGCGCAGGTACTTGGGCACCTGGATCTGCCGCGCCCGATCAACCATCTGGTACATGAACGGCAAGCCCGAAACAAAGCCCACCATCGACACGAACCAGGGCGCCGAGGAATGCGCCTTGATGAAGGCCTCGACCGAATCGTAGCCATTGATGCGGGCGGCATATTCTAGATCGGTGCCGTTCGGATCCTGGTGGCGTTCACGAAAGCGCATCAGGGTTTCATGCGTCCAGGGGTCGTTATAGTATACCGGCACCTCGATCAGCCGGGTTTCCAGAACGGGGTCGGCGGCGGTCGCATCCTTTTCGATCTCCTTGACCGCGGCCATGACCGCGTCGGGCTGGATCACGTCAGGATCGAACTTGATCTGGAAAGAGGCATTGGCCGGGCAGATCTCGGTAATGCCCTTCAGCCCCGCTTCCTTGACACCATTGGTCATGGACATGGACTTGAAGAACGCGCCCAGCGACATTTCCTCATCGACCTCGACGAACAGATGCTCGTCGCCGCCGAAGCTGTATCTGGCTCCCATCAGGCTTTCTCCTTCGTCACTAATTCTGCTTTTGCCTCGTCGGACTCCAGCCAGAGTTCCAGAAAGGCGGTGTCAAAGCGGTCGGCGATGACATCGGCGTTGCGTGCCAGCGCGGCATGCAACGGCACGGTGCTGGGCTGGCCCTGAATCTGCAAGCCCTCGAGCGCCGTGCGCAACCGCGCCAGCGCAGTATCGCGGTCCGCGCCCCAGACAATCAGCTTGCCCAGAAGCGAGTCATAGAACGGCGGCACGGTATAGCCCTCGTACAGCATCGTATCAAAGCGCACCCCCTCGCCCTCGGGCACGGAAAGCGCGGTCACGGTGCCGGGGAAGGGCATGAAGTTCTTTTCCGGCATCTCGGCATTGATGCGGCATTCGATGGCATGGCCGGTCAGGCGCACATCCTCTTGCCGCAGCGCCAGCTTTTCGCCCGCGGCAATGCGCAGCATCTGCTGCACCAGGTCGATGCCGGTCACCATTTCCGTTACCGGATGCTCGACCTGAATGCGGGTGTTGACCTCCAGAAAGTAAAAGGCGCGCGCCTCTTCGTCATACAGGTATTCCACCGTCCCGGCGCCGCGATAGCCCACCTGCCGGGCCAGCGCCACGGCGCTTTCGCACAATTCCCGGCGCAGATCGGCCGGCAAGGCGGCGGCGGGTGCCTCTTCCCATACCTTTTGGCGGCGACGCTGAAGCGAGCACTCACGCTCGTGGCAATGGATGAAATTCTCGCCATCGCCCAGTATCTGCACCTCGACATGGCGCGCCTTTGTGACCAGCTTTTCAATGTACAGCCCGCCATCACCAAAGGCCGCCCTGGCCTCGGCCGCGGCCTGGGCAAAGACACGCTCGAACTCGGCCATGTCATGGGCCACGCGAATGCCGCGCCCACCACCCCCGGCCGAAGCCTTGATCAGCACCGGAAAGCCGGTTTCCTGCAACACCGCGCGCGCGGCATCGACATCGGCCAGCCGGCCTGCACTGCCCGGCACGGTGGGCACGCCTGCAGCCTGCGCGGTGCGCCGCGCGGTCACCTTGTCGCCCAGCATGCGGATCGTGTCGCCCCTGGGGCCGACGAAGACCATGCCCGCACCCTCGACCGCATCGGCGAAATCGCCGTTCTCGGCCAGAAAGCCATAGCCCGGATGCACGGCATCGGCGCGGGTGTCGCGGGCGGCGGCAATCAGCGCGTCGATGTTCAGGTACGATTTCGCCGCCGGCGCCGGGCCGATGCAAACCGCCTCATCGGCCAGCCGGACGGCAAGCGAGTCGGCATCGGCATCGGAATGGGCCTGGATGACCGTCAGGCCAAGGGCTTTGGCCGCACGGTTGATACGCACGGCAATCTCGCCCCGGTTGGCGATCAGAAGGCGTTGCATGGGTTATTCCTCTACCTCGGCGATCACCTGCCCGGCCGTGACCGGCTCGGCATCCTCGACCAGGAAGCGGATGTTCCTGCCGGCCACTTCGGCGGGAACATCATGAAAGGATTTCATCACCTCGACCAGTCCGATGGTATCGCCCTTGGCGACCTCGGCGCCGTCAGCCTTGTACTCGGGCTGATCGGGGGCCGGACGGCGATAAAAGGTGCCCGGCAAGGGCGAACGGATTTCGGCTTTGGCCATGATTGCCTCTCCTGGTTGGCTGGTTTGGTCTGATCAGGAACGCGACGGTGCGGCGATTCGAATGCCGGCGCCCTGCAAAGCTTCGTGCATTGCGTCAAGGATCGCCAGTGCGCCCGGCGTATCGGAATGCACGCAGATCGAATCAAAGGCGATATCGATGTCCTTGCCGGTCACGGTCTGCACCTTGCCCTCGGTGCAGGCGCGCAGACATTTCTGTGCGATGGCACCCGGCTGGTAATGGCCGGCATCGCGCACGAACACGATGGACCCGTTGTCGTCATAATCGCGATCGGCGTAGAATTCGCGCACGGCCGGCTGCCCTGCCGCGATGGCGGCGCGATGGGTGCTGAACCCCGGCATGCAATAGACAAAGGCCTCGGGTTCTGCCGCGCGCATATAGGCGATGAAGGCCTCTGACAGATCGTCGCGCGCGGCCAGGTCCATGTAGATGGCGCCATGCGGCTTGACATGCCGCATCGGCGCCCCGTGGCGCCGGGCGAACCCGGCCACCGCCCCTACCTGATAGACCAGATCGTTGACCAGTTCAGCCACCGACCCCTTGACGCTGCGCCGGCCGAACCCCTGCACATCGTTATAGCCCATATGCGCGCCGATGCTGACCCCGTGTTCGATGGCCAGCGCCACGGTCTCGTCGATGATGTTGGGGTCGCCCGCATGAAAGCCCGCCGCAATATTGGCCGAGGTGATCAACGGCATCAGCTGTGCATCCGGTACCTCGCCAATGCGCCAGCGGCCAAAACCCTCGCCCAGATCACAGTTGATATCCACAGATTGCATGATGGGTGACTCCCTGTGTTGCATGCGCTCAAGGTAGGCGGCACAGGGACCGTAGTAAAACGATAAATCCTGTGCGGCGATATCGGCAATTCCGATACCCACAAGGGGCGAGGTGCTGATGCCCGGCACACGGGCAGCCCGGTGCCTGATGCGCCCGCACTGGCCTCAGTAATGGCACGAACACAGGCATTGCATCTATTTTTCAGATGCGGCAATTGACAATCATTGAAAAAACAGAAAGACAGGGCGCGTGAATGTCAGCCTTCGCCAGATCCGGTATTTCATCGCCACGGCCGAGTTCGGGCAGGTATCGCTTGCCGCGGTCGAGTTGTCGATCTCGCAATCGGCGATCACCGCAGCGATCAAGGAACTGGAAGGTACCCTGGGCGTGCCGCTGTTCAGCCGGAACGCGCGCGGCATGATCCTGACCGAGGCCGGGCGCCTGTTTCTGGCGCATTCCTACGAGATCATGGCAAAGGTTGACGAGGCAACGCGGCTGGATGTGCTGCCCAGCGTGGTAGAGGGGACGCTGAATGTTGCGGCCACCTATACGGTCATGGGCTATTTCCTGCCCTTTCATATCGGGCGCATGCAGCGGCTGTTTCCCAATCTGGCGCTGAACCTGTTCGAACTGGGGCGCGAGGATATCGAGAAAGGCATTCTCAGCGGTCGGTTCGATATCGGGGTGCTGCTGACCTCGAATGTCACCAATCCCTCCATCGCCACCGAAACGCTGCTGCGATCCGAGCGCCGCCTGTGGGTGGCGGCGGAACATCCGCTGTTGTCGCGCACCAGCGTCAGTCTGCGCGACATCGCGCATGAACCCTATATCATGCTGACAGTGGACGAGGCCGAGGATTCGGCGTTGAAATACTGGCAGCCCGTTCCGGAACGGCCCCAGGTCCGGCTGCGCACCTCGTCGGTCGAGGCCGTGCGCTCGCTGGTGGGCAATGGGCAGGGTGTGACGATTCTGTCAGACATGGTGCATCGGCCCTGGTCCCTTGAAGGGCGGCGTATCTACACCATCACGCCCTCTGACCCGGTGTCGTCGATGAATGTGGGGCTGGCTCTGCCCGCCGATGGCGTGGTCACACCGCAGATCGAGGCGTTGAGAAACTATTTCCGGCAATTCTACAGGCTGTCCGACCCGGTACGGATGCAGCGGCCCCTGTGACGGGGGCCCAGTGACGGGGGCCCAGTGACGCAGGCCCAATGTCGGGGGCCTTCTGACAGGGTCATTGTGGCGCGGAAAACGCAATTCAACCCGGGCATGCGGGTCTTGATGCAGTGCGGGCGCGCTGCCGGTCACGCCCCCTTGGGGGCCGTGACGCAGCGCCCGTGGCAGGCCCGCTGTCTCGGGGTCACGGCGGCCAGGGCAACTGGTTCGCAATTGTCATGCACGATTGTCTGGCCGCGCACGATTGTCTGGCCGCACGCGCTGTCAGCCCGCGCAGCCTGTCAGGCCGCAAACAGCGCCTGCGCCTCGTTGCGGGCCAGCACCGGGCGTGCGGCGGCATAGGCGCGCTGTCCCTCGGGGCCGGCCAGCGCCGGGAACAGGGCCAGCAGTTCGGTGCGCACCGTCTCTTCCAGCGCGTCCAGCACACCGGCGGCGGGCTGGAAGCTTTCGCTCCAT
>JAFIED010000032.1 GCA_020832805.1 Pararhodobacter sp. | reverse complement strand
CCGCGCAGATCCGGCGCCAGGGCGCGGCGGCGCTGGCGCTTGATTCCGGCACGGCTTCGGGCAAACGGGTGATCGAGGCCGAGGGTATTTCAAAGACCTTTGACGAACAGGTCATCGTGCGGAATTTCTCGCTGCGCGTGACGCGCGGCGACCGGCTGGCACTGGTCGGCGCCAATGGCGCAGGCAAGACGACCCTGCTGAAATTGCTGACCGGAGAGTTGGCGCCGGATACAGGCAGCGTGCAGCTGGGCAGCGGGCTGGAAATGGCGGTCTTCGATCAGAACCGCGCGCGTCTGAACCTTGACGCCTCGCTGTGGGAAAACCTGACGCTGGACCCTGACATGCGCGTTTCAGGCAGCGCCGACCAGGTGATGGTGCGTGGCCAGCCGCGCCATGTCGTCGGGTATCTCAAGGATTTCCTGTTCGACGAATCACAGGCCCGCGCGCCCGTCCGCGCACTGTCGGGGGGTGAAAGGGCACGGCTGATGCTGGCGCGAATCATGGCGCGCCCGTCCAATCTGCTGGTTCTGGACGAACCGACCAACGATCTGGATGTCGAAACACTGGATCTGTTGCAGGATCTGCTGGGCAGCTATGATGGCACGGTCCTGCTGGTCAGCCATGACCGCGATTTCATCGACCGCATTGCCACCGCCACCTTGCTGATGGAAGGTGCAGGGCGCATCACCACCTATGCCGGCGGCTGGAGCGACATGCAGGCCCAGCGCCCGGTCAACGCCGATGCCAAGGCCGCCCCCAGCGCATCGGCTGGCCCTGCCAGAACCCCGAAAGCCCCCCCGAAACCCGCTGCAGAGCCATCGCCTGCGCCCGCCGCGCGCGGGCTCAGCTTTACCCAGCGCCACCGGCTGGACGCCCTGCCCGCCGAAATCGACCGCCTGACGGCCGAAATCGCCAAGCTGGAACAACTGTTGGCCGACCCCGAGCTTTACCGCCGCGAGCCGGTCAAGTTCGCGCGCGCCACCGACATGCTGGCGCAACGCCAACAAGCCCTTGCCGCCGCCGAAGAGGAATGGCTGGACCTGGCCGAGCGTGCCGAAGGCTGACATCGCCGCCACCGTCCCGGTCCGCCCCCTTGTCTTGCAGGGAATCTTGAAGGGAGTGGCGCGCCCCTGCCGCGCCTTGCGGCCTGTACCCGGCGCGCGCGGCGCCAGAGCGTGTCGCGTTCATTCGCATTCACACGCCTCGCTCTACCCCCTTGTTTTCGCATATCGAAAAGCCCGGAACCGCAATCCACTTCCAAGCGTTATGCGCTAGGCCTGATCCCGGCCGAACTGCATCGCATGCAGGCGGGCATAGGCGCCGGCGCGCGCCAGCAATGCCTCATGGGTGCCCTCTTCCACCACGCGGCCCCGCTCCATGACCACGATACGGTCTGCACTGCGCACGGTGGCCAGCCGATGCGCGATAACCAGCGTGGTGCGCCCCTGGCTGAGCCGGTTCAGCGCCTCCTGCACCAGCCGTTCCGAGCGCGCGTCCAGCGCCGAGGTCGCCTCGTCCAGCAGCAGGATCGGCCGGTCACGCAATATCGCGCGGGCGATCGCCACGCGCTGGCGCTGCCCGCCTGACAGCGCCGCCCCGCGCGGGCCGACGCGGGTTTCCAGCCCCTCGGGCAGCTGATCCAGAAACTCGGCCACATGCGCGGCCTCGATGGCGGCGCGCAGGCGCGCCTCGTCCACACCGTCAACCCCCAACAGGATATTGTCGCGCAGGGTCTCGTCGAACAGGGCGCTGTCTTGCGCCACCACAGACATCATGTTGCGCAGGCCCACCAGATCAAGCCGCGCGATGTCCTGCCCGCCCAGCAACACGCGCCCTGCCTGCGGGTCGGCCAGACGCGCCAGCAGCGTGAACACGGTCGATTTTCCCGCCCCCGACGGCCCCACCAGCGCCGTGGTCTGCCCCGCCCCCGCATCAAGCGAGAAGCCACGCAGCACGGGTTCGCTGCCATAGGCGAAATGCACATCGTCAAACCGGAGGCCGGCCTTGCCCGGTGCCGGCATCGGGGCCAGCGGGGTGGCGGGCTGGGTGATGCGGGGTGGCACCTGCATCAGCGCATGCACCCGCTCCAGCCCGGCCAGCACGATCTGCACCGTCCCGCTGAGCGCGCTGAGCTTGCGAATGGGCTGGGTCAGCAGTGCGAAGGCGGTGAAAAAGGCCATGAACTCGCCCACCGTGCGGTCGCCGGCCATGATCTGCCGCGCGCCCACGACCAGCACCACCACAAAGGCCACGGCCGAGACCAGCTCGACCAGCGCCACGATGCCCGCAGCACCCAGTTTCGCGCGCACCTGGGCCAGGATATAGCGCTTGACGATGGTGTGATAGCGGGCGCTTTCGCGCCCTTCCAGCCCGTTGCGCTGGATCGTGTAGATGCCGTGAAAAACCTCGTCCAGCCGGTTCGAGGCCTCGGCGGATGTCGTGCGCGAACGGCGTTCCATGCGCCGCACCAGCCGCTGCAGCGCCAGCATCGGCAACAGCAACAGGGGCACCACGATCAGTGCTGTCAGCGTCCAGCGCCAGTCGATCCACAATGTCACACCCAGCAATGCCAGTACCGAGACCGTATCGCGCGCCAGCGCCGGCGCCAGGGTGATGAAGGCATCACCCAGCAGCCGCGTATCGCCCCGTACCCGGTCGATCAGCACACCGGGGGGGTGGGCGTGATAGAACGTGTGGTCAAGCCGCATCAGATGGGTCAGCAGGCGTTCCTGCAGGCCGGCGACGATGCGTTCGCTCAGCCAGGTCATCAGCGGCTTGTGCACCAGCAGCACGGCGGCGCGCAGCACGAACACCCCCGCCACCGCCGCGGCCACCCAGGCCATTGCGCCCATGTCGCGCGCGATCAGCACCTCGTCGAACATGGGCTGGATCAACAGGCTGAACACGCCCATCGTTGCCCCGTCGATGGCCATCAGCACGATACCCAGCAGCAGCAGCGGCGCCAGGGGCCGGGCTTCGGTGCGCCACAGCCATAAAAGCAACCTGCGGTCGCGCGCCCGGTCATGATCGGTGATGGTGGTGCTGTCCGGCCGCGGCGCGCCGCCGGGTACGGGGCGCGATGTGCCGGGTCCGGCAGCGGGGGCCGGCCTGTCGGCCTGCGGGTTGGCGTGGCTGTCGTCCGGCGTCATGCGCCCCTGCCGCCGCAACTGCGGCGCCCTTGTTGTTGCGGCGCGCTTCTATCGCAGATCAGCCGCGGTGTGAACCGGGCGCTGCAACACCCCGAAATCATGCCCCGCCATCGCTCACCGCCGGCAGCAGCGCCGCAATGACTGCCTCTGCCGCCTGCGCGCCTTCCGCCAGCCGCGCCTGCAACGCCGCCTCGTCGGCCTCGCCGGTTTCGCGCAGCACAAAACTCGTCGCCCCCTGCCCCGGCAGCGTGGCAGCATCGCCGCCCCCGCCCTGACCCAGCAGCCGCATGGCCGCGTGCAGCCGCCACAACAGCCGGTAGCTGCGCACCAGCGTTTCCTCCTGCGTGGCATCGATGACCCCTGCCCGCCGCGCCGCCAGCAACTGTGCCTCTGTGCGCCGGGCGGGCGAGGCCGCCATCAGGGCGCCCATCTGCGCCATCAGTTCGATATCCTGCAGCCGCCCGGCACCGGCGCGCGCGTCAAACCCGGCGCCGCCGGGCCG
>JAFIED010000014.1 GCA_020832805.1 Pararhodobacter sp. | reverse complement strand
GGAATCCTCGCTGCCGGCCGCGATCCGGGCGTTGATGGAACAGGCGCAGGGCATGGTGGTGGCCACGACCTTTGCCTCGAATGTGGCGCGGTTGCGGACGCTGGCGATAACGGCGCGCGACACCGGGCGTTCGGTCTGCCTGTTGGGCCGCGCGATGCAGACCATGGTGCGCACCGCCACCGAGGCCGGTTTGCTGCATGATTTTCCCGCCACCGTCAGTGCCGAAGAGGCCGGCAGCATCCCGCGCGAGAACCTGATGCTGATCGTCACCGGCAGCCAGGGCGAGCGGCGCGCGGCCTCGGCGCAACTGGCGCGGGGCAACTACATGGGGATGTCGCTGAAGGAGGGCGATCTGTTCCTGTTCTCCTCGATGACCATTCCGGGCAACGAGCGCGGCGTGTTGCGGATCGTCAACCAGCTGTCCGAAAAGGGCGTTGATGTGGTGGACAACACCACGGGCGCCTATCACGTGTCCGGCCATGCCAACCGCCCTGATCTGGAAAGAATGCACGAATTGCTGCGCCCACAGGTGGTGGTGCCCATGCATGGCGAACACCGGCATCTGCGAGAGCATGCGAAACTGGCCGCCGCGCGCGGCATGGCCACGGCCATTGCCCCCAACGGCACCATGCTGGATCTGACCGGCGAGGTTCCGAAGGCGGTGGAACAGGTTGAAACCGGGCGGCTGTATCTGGATGGCGGCGCCGTTTACGGCGCGCTGGACGGTGTGGTGCGCGAACGGATGCGCATGGCCCTGAACGGGTTGGTGCTGGTAACGCTGATCATCGACGAGGATGGCGCGCCGCTTGGTGACCCCTGGGCCGATTGTCAGGGGTTGGCGCGCAGCGGGCGGTCCCGGCGCCCCCTGGGCGAGGCGATCGAGGCGGAACTGGCAGAGGAGCTGGCGCGCACCGGGCGCAAGGTGCTGGCCGATGACGACAAGCTGATCGACGTGATGAAGCGCCGCGTGCGCCAGTGCTGCCTGGACGAGATCGGCAAGAAACCCGAGGTAACGGTCGTCGTCAGCCGTCTGGCCGAGTAACCCCGGACCCTGCGCGGCAATCAGGCCGCGCGGGGAAAGCCTATGTTAACCCTTCGTTGCGATGCTGTGCAGGCAAGGGAACGGCATGGCATGACAAGCGGGCAGGCGGATACTCAGGCGCGGGACAGTGGCGTAACGGCGGCCGATGCGGATGCAGGCGGTGCCGTGACAGGCCGCGATGCTGAAAGCGGGGCCGCTGTCGGCGCGGCGCAAGGCGCGAATGCTGCGGCGGCGCGGCAGAATGTGTTGCGGCGCAAGCTGGCATCACGCGCAGGGCCTGCCAGTCAGAAAGCCGCCGCCCCGCCCCGGGCGCACCCTCTGGAACGGGCCCTGGCACGGGCCAGCGCGGCGGCCTGCGGTTTGCCGGCCCGTGCGCAGGCAAAGCCGGTTCGCCGCGCGGCGCTGGCCGAACTGCTGGATCAGGTGGATGCCGGCGGGTTTGTCGCCACGCTGGCCACAGGCAGTTCCGACAGGCCCGGTATGGCCGGTGGCGCGACGGGTGACGAGGCGCTTGCCGGTGTGATCTGCCTTGATCAGGGCCTTTTTGCCGCCCTGATCGAACAGTTGGCAACCGGGCGCCTGGCATCGGCCGTGCCCCAGCCCCGCCCGGCCACTGCCACCGATGCCGCCCTGCTGGCAGAGGTGATCGATACGCTGCTGGCCTTTCTGGCCGAGGAACGCGCGCGTCAGCCCGCGGCGCCGGATACAGCGCCCGGCCTGGCCGGCAACAGGCCCCATGGCACCGATCGGCTGGCGGGCGACGGGTCAGGGGGTGACCCGATGGCGGATGTGCCGCTTGACTGGCGCTTTAACCGGTTTGTCACCAATGCCCGCCTGCTGGAGGTGTTGCTGAATGACGGCGATTACGCCGTCAGCCACCTTGCCGTGCAACTTGGCGCCAGCACCACCGGGCGCACGGGCACGGTGCTGCTGGCCCTGCCGGTGCTACCCGCCGCCGCCCCGGCCGATGCCCAGGGGGCAGGCGGGGGCACAGGCAGCGGCGCGGCGGCAGACTGGCAGGACCGTTTTGCCAGCACGGTCATGCAGGCCCCGGCCGATCTGCGCGGGGTGCTGGCACGGGTTACCCTGCCATTGGGCGAGGCGCTGGCCCTGGCGCCGGGCAGCAGCCTGACCCTGCCGCTGTCGGCACTGGAAGAGGTGCGGGTAGAGGCGCGCGATACCCGGCTGCTTGGTCTTGCGCGGCTGGGCCAGTATCGCGGCATGCGCGCGCTGCGCGTGATCAGCCTGGCCGAGGGGATAGAGCCGCAGGCCGATTACCTGCCCGCTGCCGGGGGCGCCCATGCGCTGCAAGCCACAGAGGCGGCGCCCGCCCTGCCTGCGATGAAGAGAACATAGCGGCGGGCCGCGCGGGGCGCCGCCGACTTGCCGCCGCGCCACTGTGCGGCTTTACCGGATCAGGTCTCGCCTGTCTCGGCGCCGCCGGTGACGAACTCGTGCAGGATGGGGTCGCGGCTGGTCAGCGCCTCGTCACGGCTGCCCTGCCAGTGAATGCGCCCGTCGCGCAGCATGGCCACCTTGTCGGCCACATCAGAGAGCGTGCGCATGTCATGGGTGATCGTCATGGCGGTTGCGCCCGCTTCGCTGACCACCGAGCGGATCAGCCGGTTGATCCGCCCTGCCATGACCGGGTCCAGCCCAGCTGTCGGCTCGTCAAAGAACAGGATCGGCGGGTTGCCGACGATGGCGCGCGCCAGCCCCACGCGTTTCTGCATGCCCCCTGACAACTCGGCAGGGAACAGATCGGCCACCTCGGGCCCCAGACCCACGCGCGCCAGCTTTTCTACCGCCAGTTCGCGGGCGGCGCCTCGTGGCATCCGGTGCCGCCCCCGCAACAGGCGAAAGGCCACATTCTGCCAGACCGGCAATGAATCGAACAGCGCCGCACCCTGAAACAGCATGCCCACATGCGCCGCCAGTTCATGCGGGCGCGGTTGTTTCAGCCCGGCAATATCCACCTGGCCGCGGTCTGGCGGTTCCAGCCCCAGCAGGCATTTCAGCAGCACCGACTTGCCGGTACCCGACCCACCGATCACCACCAGGCTTTCACCCGGTGCCACCGTCAGGCTGACACCGCGCAGCACCGTCTTGGCGCCAAAGCTCTTGTGCAGGTCCTGAGCGCTGATCATGCCGCAAACCGGGTCATGCGGAAAAGAAGAGTTCGGTCAACAGGTAGTTTGCCGCCAGAATCATGACCGATGCCATGACCACCGCCGACTTGGTTGCCGCCCCCACGCCCTGTGCCCCGCCGCGCGCCCGCAACCCGTGGAACGTGCCCGCCAGCGCCACCAGCGCCCCAAAGACCGCGCCCTTGATCAGACCCGAGGCAACATCCCAGAATTCCAGATATTCAAGTGTGTTGCGCAGATAGGTTGGCCCGTCGAAACCCAGCCGCGCAACGCCCACGCCATAGCCGCCCATGATGCCCAGGGCATTGCCCGCCGCCACCAGCACCGGCATGGCCAGCAGCGCGGCCAGCACCCGGGGCACGGCAAGAAACTGGACCGGGTCCAGCGCCTGCATGCGCAGCGCGTCGATCTGTTCGGAGACCTTCATCGTGCCGATCTCGGCGGCGATGGACGAGGCCACGCGCGCCGCCACCATCAGCCCGCCCAGCACCGGCCCCAGTTCGCGCACCATGCCGATGGCGGTGATCGAGGGCACGGCGAATTCGGCATTGAACCGCGCCGAGCCGGCATGGATCTGCAGGGCCAGCGCCGCACCGGTAAACAGCGCGGTCAGCGCCACCACGGGCAATGACATCCAGCCGATGACAACCAGTTGCGTGCCCAGTTCGCGCCATTGAAAGGGCGGGCGGATCGACAGGCACACCTGCCCGGCAAAGCCTGCGAACCGGCCCAGAAAGCCCAGAAAGCCTGCCGTGCCGCGTCCGGTGGCGCCGGCAAGGGCCGTGGCGCGGGCAAGGGCCGTGGTTCTGGCCATCATGCCGGAAAGCCGGCCTGGCCGGCTTTCGGCGCGTCGGTGCCGGTATAGTGACGGCTGTAGCGTGGCCCCAGGCTGGTCAGGATTTCGTAACCGATGGTGCCGGCGGCATCGGCCAGCGCATCGACCGTTTGCTGCGGGCCCAGGATGGTCAGCACCTCTGGTGCGGTGGGCAGATGGGTTACATCGACGGTGATCAGATCCATCGAGACGCGGCCCACCAGCGGGCAGGGCGTGTCGCCGGCCCATAGCGTGGCACGGTTGGTCAGATGGCGCAGCAACCCGTCGGCATAGCCGGCAGCCAGTGTGGCAATGCGACGCGGGCCGGGCGCAACCCAGGTGCAGCCATAGCCCACAGGCTCGCCCGCCGCGATGTCGCGTATCTGGATGACCGGCAGGTCAAGCTGCACCACGGGGCGGGCGTTTGCAAAGGGGGCGCCGCCATACAGGCCAATGCCCGGGCGCGTCAGGTCGAACTGCCAGGCCGCGCCCAGCAGGATGCCCCCGGTTGCCGACAGCGAGCGCGGCGCGGTGCAGCCGTCTGTCATGGCGCGGAAGTTGTCCAGCTGGGTCTGGTTCATAGCGTGCGCGGGCTCGTCGGCGCAGGCAAGATGCGACATGATCAGCGCCGGCCCCCCGGCCAGCACCGCCGCGCGCACCCCCGCCCATTCGGCGGGTTCCATGCCCAGCCGGTTCATGCCGCTGTCCAGCTGGATGCCAAAGGGGTGGCCGGGCAGGGCCTGCAGGTGGCGGCTGACCTGTGCGGGGTCATTCAGCAGCGGGATCAGCCCATGGTCGCGCAGAATGGCCGCATCGCCCGCCATATGGCCGCAATAGACAAAGATGTCGGCGCCCGGTCCCAGCACCGCGCGCAGCCGGGCGCCTTCCTGCGCCAGGGCCACGAAAAACTGGCGTGCCCCGGCACGTGCCAGGGCCGGGCCCAGCCGGTCGGCGCCCAGGCCATAGGCATCGGCCTTGATCGTGGCGCCGGTGCGCGCGCCGGCCCCCGCCTGCGACAGGGCGGCAAGGGCGCGCCAGTTGGCAACGGCGGCGTCGATATCGATGGTCAGCATGCCTGCGGTCATACCTGCCTTTGGCCATTGGCACGGGTCCAAGTCAAGGTGTTTCCCGGTTGCCACATGCGCCTGTTGCGGTCGGTGTGGCGCCTGTCTCACTCTTGCCGCAATTCATTGTAACAGTTATTTAACGACACTTGCGTGGGGGCGCATGTCGTGCTGTCAGATCGAGTTGAAACAAGTGAGTCGCCGATGCAACAAGCCCCAGCACATCCCGCATTCCCAACCATGCAGCGCCGCCAGATGACGCAGGCGTTGCGCCCTGCCATGACGGCGGTTCAGCCCCCGCAGCAGACCGGCCGGCCAGTGCCGGGCGCCGGGACGGCCACACGCTTTGCCGACTGGGCCATGATCTGAGGGCAAGGCGCAGGGGGCAGCACGCAGGGCGCAGGGTGGCAGCCCCCGGTTGACCAACCTGCGATCAGCCGCTGACCTCGGGGCCGCATTCGACCAAAAGTTCCTCGGCGAAATGGGCGCCGACGGCGGGAAAGTTCGCCTCGACATCCTGCACGCCGCCGGCCAGCAACTCGTCAAGCGCGGCCTGCAACACGTCCTGCGCCGCGCTCAGATCCGGGCCGAACAGGCGGCTGTGGCAATCGCTGCGGCCTTCGAATTGTGCGTGATCGGCGATCGTGTAGGCGATGTAGTATTCCGGGTCAAAGACGCGGATGCTCAACGCACCGGCCTCGGGGTTGACCGGGTCCAGCACCTGCCGCCAGTGGCGTGATACGATTTGTCCGTCATCCAGCCAGGCGTGCCCCTCCAGCGGGGCGCCCAGGGCGATTTCGGTCGCACCCTGGGCGGGCCACAGATCGCCGTTGTAGCCCTCTACCCAGTTGGTGTCGAACCCGGAAAGGGTTTCGGCATCCGCGCCTTCCAGCGTGTCGGCGGCCGGGTTCAGGCCCAGATCGGACAGGATCAGCATGCTGGTAAAGGCATCATAGCGCCATTCCACCCCCACCGCGGTCAGCGCGCCGGTGTCATCGAACCGCAGGGTCAGGCGGGTGTCGATGAATTCGTGCGGATGCGCGGCGGCGGTCTGCGGGAAAAGGATGAGTGCTGCCAGCACCGGCACCAGAGCGCGCGGGATCAAGGCGCGCGGGGCAGCGACGAACGGGCCGGGATCAGACAGGCCGGGATCAGACAGGCCGGGATCAGGCGGGATGGGGCGGCGGGGCAGGGGCAAGCCAGTCTCCTTTGCCGACCAGATAGGCAGACCAGCGCGGCGCTGCAAGCCGCCCGCCCTCGACCCCCCCCCGCCCCCAAACCCCCTGGCCCTGCGTGAAGCCGGGCGCGCCGCCGTCAGTCCAGCCCGCGCGCGGTGTTGCCGGGATGCAGGATGCCGCGCTGGACGACAAAGACCAGGGCCGCCACCCCCAGGCCGATCAGGTCCGAGGTCCACCCGCCGGCAATCATGCCCAGTGCGCCCGCCAGCGTGATGATCCGCAACACCGGGTTCAGCGGTCCGAACAGCCAGCCCTGCACCGCCGAGGTCAGCAGGTAGATGCCGAAGCTGGCGGTGACAAAGACATGCGCGATTTCCGGCAGGCTGCCCTGCATCAGCATCGGCGCCGAGTAGAAGAACATGAAGGGCACCACAAAGGCCGCAAGGCCGAACTTGAACGCCTCGACGCTGGTTTTCATCGGGTCCGACTGCGCGATGGCCGCGCCCGCATTGGCGGCCAAGGCCACCGGCGGTGTGATGGCCGACATGACGGCATAATAGAAGATGAAGAAATGCGCTGTCAGCGGCTCTATCCCCATGCGGATCAGGCCGGGTGCAATGACACTGGCCGCCACCGCATAGGCCGCCGTGGTCGGCATGCCCATGCCCAGGATGATTGCCACGCACATGGCAAAGAACAGCGCCAGCAGCTGGCTTTGGCCGGCAATCGCCATCAGCACGCCTGACAGGCGCACACCGATGCCGGTAATGGCGATGATCCCCACGATCACCCCCGCCGCCGCGCAGACCGCCACCAGTTGCAGCGACATCTTGGCGGCGATTTCCAGCGCGTAGGGGATCATGCGGAAATGCTCGATCGCCTTGGCGATCCCCTTTGCCGCCGCCGAATCGCTGCGCAGCATCATCACCATGCCGGCGATCGACATCAGGCTGATGACCAGCGAAACGCCCAGTTGCGTGGCCGTACCCGTGACCCAGCCACTCACCAGGGTCTGCCCCAGCACCACCAGCGGCATGACGGCCAGCACGCACAGCAGCAGGCCCGTCAGGTGGTGCCAGATACTGCTGCCCTCGCGTTCATCCACCAGCACGCGCAGATAGCTGACGGCAAAGGCCGCGATCATGGCATAGGTACCGGCCCGGATGACCGAATAGCCCACATACAGCGCCCCGATCAGCATGATGATGGGAATGAACAGATAGGCCTGCGCCAGCATCGCGCGGAACTTCGGCAAGGCAGAGCGGGGCAGGCCCTGCATGCCCTTTTTCAGGGCTTCCTTGTCGACCATGAAATAGACCGACAGGAAATACAGGATCGCGGGAATGATCGCCGCAATCACTATCTCGCGATAGGCGATGCCGGTGATCTGGGCCATGATGAACGCGCCCGCGCCCATGATCGGTGGCAGGATCTGCCCGCCGGAACTGGCTGCCGCCTCGATCGACGCGGCGGTTCGGGGCTTGTAGCCCACCTTTTTCATCAGCGGTATGGTCAGCGAGCCGGTAGAGACCACGTTGCCGGCCGATGTGCCGTTGATCATGCCCATCAAGCCAGAGCCGAAAATGGCCACCTTCGCCGGCCCGCCCCGGGTGCCGCCGGCAGCGGCAAAGGCAAAGTTGATGAAATATTCGCCCACGCGGCTGGCCTGAAGAAAGGCCGCAAAGGTGATGAACAGGATGATATAGGTAGAGGACACCGCCGTTGTCGGCCCCAGCACCCCGATATCGGTGTAGATCCGCGCGAAGAACCGCTCCGGACTATAGCCGCGATGGTTCAGGAAACCCGGCAGCCATGGGCCCAGAAAGCCATAGGCGATGAATACCGCAACGATCACCACCAGCGCCAAACCGGCCAGACGGCGTGTCAGTTCCAGGATCAGCACGATACCCGCAATGGCGGCATACATGTCGTTGACATGCGGAAACACGCCCGCACGGTTGCGCAGGAATCCGGCATGGGCAATGATGTAGATCCCGACCGTCAGCGCGGCCAGCGCCAGGATCACATCGGCCGCATCGATGCGCTTGCGGTTCCGGCCGGGGTAGAGCCAGCTTGCCAGCAACGCCAGCGTCGTGCCCGCCATCAGCGGCCAGCCAAAGGTGTATTTCATCTGGTCCGCCGGCGCACCCATGGCAATCAGGTTGCCGGTGGCCACCGCCCAGACGATCTGTACCAGCGCGATGCCGACACCCAGCGCGCCAAGACCCACCAGCACCATTTCCGGCCATGCGCGCCCGCGGGACGGCGCCGCGGTCTCGGGGAAGACCGAGGCCGAGTACAGCAGCAAGCCAAGCACCAGCCCACCCGTCACATGGCTGAGGCGATAGACCCAGGTTTCCAGCGGATACAGGTTCATGGCGATGATGTGAAAGGCAGTGTACAGGATGCAGGCCAGGATGATCGCCAGCCCCAGCATGCCGGTGGGCACGCGCTGGTTGGACATGATGATCTCGCGGTCCACGCCCTCGGCCAGGGTCTCGGGCGGCCTGCCGTCCAGAACATCCTCTGCCGGCTGCGCCTTGTCGGTCTGTTGAGTCGCCATGTCTGCTGTCCCCGGTCTGGAATGAACGGCCCGCTGCCTTGCCGAAAGGCCGCACAAGGGCGGCCTTTCGGGGTGTCATGGGTGTTTCAGGCTTCAGCCCCGCAGTTCCTCGGGGATATCGTAGCCGTTCTCCTCGAACCAGCGCACAGCGCCGGGATGGTAGGGCAGAAAGCTGTTGTTGACGTGGTTCTCGGGCAGCGTGGCCGCGGCGGCGGCATGGATCTGCATCATGCGGTCGTTGTTTTCCATCACCAGCCGGGTGATTTCATAGGCTAGGCTTTCGGGCATGTCGGCATGCACGACCGCGAAATTCCACATTGCAACCGACGGCTGGTCTTCATCCTGCACCGTATAGGAGCCGCCCGGAATGGTGAATGACGACACTTCGGGGAAGGCTTCCAGAATGGCGGCATGTTCCTCATCCGAGAAGGTGAAGGTGCGCACATCGGCCTCGGCGGCAAGCTGCGAGAAGGCCGCGATGGGCACGCCGGCGGCAAAGACGAAAGCGTCGATCAGCCCGTCCTGCAACTGGCTTGCGGCGTCCGAGGCGCCAGCGAACGAGACATTGGCCTGCACGCCCAGCGCTTCCAGAAAGCGCGGCCAGTAGGTGCCGGGCGTGCCGCCGGCCGGGCCCACGCTGACGCGTCTGCCGGCCAGATCCCCGACAGAGGTGATGTTGTTGCTGGCCAGGGCGATGCCCTGAAACGGCGTTTCATACATCGGGAACAGTGCGCGGACATCGCGATGTTCCAGCCCCGGTGCAAGCTCGCTTTCGCCATTCCAGGCCTCGAACATCGGGCCCATGGTGACCAGGCCGATATCATGCTCCTGCATTTGCAGCAGCGTCACGTTCTGGACCGGGCCGCCGGTGACCTCGCCACTGGCGCTGATGCCCAGTTCCTCGGCAATGAAGGCGGCCATGCCGTTGCCATAGACGAAATAGACCCCACCCTGGCTGGCGGTGCCCACGGTCAGATCGGATGGCCAGCCGGTGCGATCCTGCGCCATGGCGGCGGGCGCCGACAGCAAGGCCGCCGCGGCCAGCGCGGTGAGTTTGTTCATGGTCATCATGTCCTCCCTGGACGTTTGCAAGCATGGCGGCCAGCGGCGCCTCCTCGGGCGCGGCTGTCGCGTGGCGGCAACAGGCATCACTGCCCCCGGCATGACAAGCCTGTGACGCTGCCCCGTGGCGCTTTCATGCCCATGCCTGCGCAGCGATGGGTGGAAATCCACCCGTTCAAGGGCAGGGTTGTGTGGATTCCCGCCCAGCCGGCACACCGGGCGGGCTAGCCGGCCAGATAGTCTGCCTTGTCGATGCCGTGTTTTTGCATCTTCTCGTACAGTGTCTTGCGGGACAGGCCGAGCGATTCATAGACCGGCTTCAACGCACCGCCATGGGCAATCAGCGCGCGCACGATCTCGGCGCGCTCGAAGGCGGCGACCCGCTCGGCCAGCCTGCCCTCGCCGGGCGAGGCGACGCCTTCGCCGGGGGGCAATGCCTGGCCTTCCGGCGTTGGCAGGTCCAGCCCCATGCCCAGCGCAACCCGCTCTGCGGCGTTGCGCAACTCGCGTACATTGCCGGGCCAGTCGCGGGCCATCAGCATCGACAGCAGGGCGGGCGCCGGGGTGGTGGGGTCGACCCGGTGGCGCTGCGCGGCATCGGCCAGCAGGCGGGTGAACAGCAGCGGGATATCCTCGGCCCGGGCCGCCAGGGGCGGCACCGTCAGGCTGACGACATTCAGCCGGTAGAACAGATCGGGCCGAAACCGGCCGGCCTCGACCTCGGCCTCCAGCGCGCTGCGCGTCGTGGCGATGATGCGCAGGTCCAGCGGGCGGGGCTCGTTGGCACCAAGCGGGGTGATCGAACGCTCCTGAATCACGCGCAGCATCTTTCCCTGCAACGCCAGCGGCAACGAGCCGATGTCATCCAGCAGCACGGTGCCGCCACGGGCATGTTCGAACCGGCCATAGCGCGCGCGCATCGCGCCCGGAAAGGCGCCGGGTTCATGGCCGAAAAGCTCGCTTTCGATCTGTGTCTCGGGCAGGGCGGCACAGTCGATGGTGATGAAGGGCTTTTCCGCACGCGGCGACAGGTCATGCAGCGCGCGGGCGACGATCTCCTTGCCGGTGCCGGTCTCGCCGGTGATCAGCACATCGGTCTGCGACGGACCGATCGTGCGAATCCGCCGGCGCAGGTCGATCATCACGGTCGAACGGCCGGCAAGCCGATGTTCGAGGTCGTCGCGTTGACCGGCAGCGGCGCGCAACACCCGGTTTTCCAGAACCAGACGGCGATAGTCCAGCGCGCGCGCGGCAATCTCGGCAAGCTGCGAGCCGGAAAAGGGCTTTTCGATGAAGTCATGCGCGCCTTCGCGCATGGCACGCACGGCAAGCTGCACGTCGCCATGCCCGGTGATGAGGATGACAGGGATTGCCTGGTCGATGGCGTGGATACGGTTCATCAGGCTGATGCCATCAAGACCCGGCATGCGGATGTCGGTGATCACAATCCCCGAGAAACCCTGGCCCACCAGCGCCGGCACCTCTTCGGCACGCTCGACCGCGGTGACGGCGAGCCCGGACAGATCAAGGCTCTGTGCCGTGGCCAGACGGAAATCGAGATCATCATCGACCAAAAGGATACGACCGGAAACACTCATGTGCGGCTCCGCGGGCCTGGCGACCAAATCCCTTGAACAAGGGATTTGCAAGGGCCTTTCAAAGGCCCTTGGCGCCCGCCCGTTTGCGCGTGCACGCTCATGCCGCCGCGGCCGGTTCTGCTGCCAGCGGCAGTGTCAGGGTAAAGACGGCGCCGCCCGCTGCCGCATTCGACGCGCCAAGCGTGCCGCCGAAGTCATGCACGATATTGTACGATATCGACAGGCCGAGCCCCAACCCCTTGCCCACCTGCTTGGAGGTAAAGAAAGGGTCGAAGATACGCCCCAGCAGCCCCGGGGCAATGCCCGGCCCGTTGTCGGCGATGGTGATCACCGCCTGCGCGCCGTCGGTCCTGGCGGTCAGCGCAATGTGCCCGTCGATCTGCCCCTCCAGCGCGTCCATCGCGTTGGTCAGGATGTTGACCAGCACCTGCTGCAGCCGCACCGGCCCGGCGCGGACCCTCAGCGCCCCATCCCCGCTGTCCCGGATGTGTCTGGCGCCCTGTCCGCGGCCCTCTGGCGCGTGCGCCGGGCCTTTCAGGTCGACCGACAGGGTGATTCCCTGCGCCCGCAAGCGCCAATCCAGGATCTCGCGGGTTGCCGTGACCGCTTCGTGCAGCGGTACCGCCTCCAGCCGGGCATTGGGTTTGCGCGCGAAATTGCGCAGGTGGCGCGAGATCGCGCCAAGCCGATCGATCAGGGTCAGGATGCGCCCGATATTGCCGCGCGCCTCATCCAGCCGCCCGCGGTCGATCAGCAACTCGGCATTCTCGGCGTAGTTGCGCGCTGCCCCCAGTGGCTGGTTGAATTCATGGCTCAGCGCCGCCGACATCTGGCCCAGGGCTGCCAGCTTGGCTGCCTGCACCAGATCGGCCTGGGTGCTGCGCAGGGCGGCCTCGGTGGCGCGGCGTTCGGTGATTTCGGCCTCCAGCTGGCGGTTGACCCGGGCCAGTTCGGCGGTGCGTGCCTGCACCCGCCCCTCCCGCTCTGCCTGCGCGCGCGCATGCAGTGCCAGGCGTTCGGCCAGTCGCGCCCGCCGCTGCGCCACGATGACCGCGCCCAGCAGCGCCAGCCCCGCCGCGAGCCCGCCAAGCAGGATCACGCCAAGCGCCTGTTGCCGTGCGCCGGCGGTATCGATCAGCACATGGACGGTCCAGTCGGCATCCGGCATCTGTTCGGACAGCAGCAGGTATTCGTGCGCCGTATCCTGCCCGGTGATTCGCCACAGCGTCTGCCCGCCGGTTGCGGTAACGGGCGTCATGGGCAGGACGCGCAGGGTCTCGCGGGCATAGCGCCGGGTTGTCAGGGTGCGCGCGCGGCGCGCGTCGTCCAGCGGCCGGGTGGCGGCGAATGTCCAGTCCGGGTGGCTGGACATGAAGATGATATCCTCGGGGTCGGTGACGATGACCTCATAGTCGCTGCCGCGCCAGGACTGCTCGATGGCGTCCAGATCGACCTTGACCACCAGGACCCCGGCGGCCGCGTCGTCGATCAGGATGGGGGCGCCGAAATAGTACCCCCGCACCAGCGAGGTGGTGCCCAGCGCATAGAAACGCCCCACGCCCCGCACCAGCGCATCATGAAAATAGGGGCGGAAGGCGAAGTTGCCGCCCATGAAGGAATGCGGCAGGTCAAAATTGCTGGCGGCAATGGTGGTGCCGTCAAGCGCCATCACGTAGATGTCCGAGGCCTGAAGCTGGGTGTTGAGGTCGCGCAGGTGGATATTGGTCTGCAGCACGTGTTCGGGGTTGCCGGCATCAAGCATCAGCGCGCGGATTTCGGGGCTTTGTGCGATCATGGCCGGCAGGCGGTCGAAACGGCGCAACTGGCCGTTCAGTGCGGCAACGGCCAGGTTCAGCGTGTTCTGGGCGCGGGCCTCCAGCAGGCGCAGCGCGGCCTCCTTGGCCTGGCCATATCCCCACAGGCCCAGCCCCAGCGCCAGAACCATCATCCCGCTCAGCGTTGCCTGCCAGATGCGCCGCGTGGTGCGGCTGCCGGTGCCGGCGGCTGCCGGGTTGCGCGCCGGCAGGGGGGGGGCGCCGGAATGCGTGCTGTCGCTGGGCATGGGGGTCACGGGTCCTGCGCACTGGGCTACGGGCAGTCTAATGCATGAGGGGCGCCGGTGGAAAGGCTGCTGCCGGTCCGGCGGCGCCCGGCCCGGCCGGCCC
>JAFIED010000011.1 GCA_020832805.1 Pararhodobacter sp. | reverse complement strand
AAAATCCTTCTGGCGCGCGAAACGCGACAACCGTATCCTTCGTCATGTGGCATATCCTTTTCTCTGCGAGAACTGTGGCGCGTCAACAACGCCTTGATATGCCACCCAATCACCCCATCACCAACTTTCGGCTATTGCTCTTTTGGCCCTGACGAGGTGTTGCTGGAGCGTTGGTGCAGGGGCCCTTTGTTCGTAGCCCCCACCGCCGCGGCGCAAACCAACAAGGCCGCGCTGGAGGCCCATTTTCTGGCTGAATGGAACGATGACATCGACGCCACCATGGCCACGATGCACCCGGACAATCCCTGGCAGCGCATTCCCGCGCTGGGGGTCGAGGTGATTGGCACCAGGGCCGTGCGCGATTACTACCTTGCCCGCTTTGCCAACTGGCCCGGGCCGGTGATGGCGCATTTCGACCGGGTCAGCGTGACGGATCATGCAATCTTTGTCGAAGGCAACCTGAAGCCCCAGCCGGGGCGGCAGATCGATGCACTGGCCGGCCCTTGCGTTGTGGTGGTCGATTTCCGTGACGGGCTGGTGTTGGGCGAAACCGTGCATGGCGCCCTTGCCAGGCGCTGAAAGCGACGCCGAACCCTGCGCGGTCAAGCCATAGACGGGCGCGTCTGGGTATGCATGCGGTCGTCATCCGAAAGGTGACCTGGCCGGTTGCGCGCCCGACTACACGCTGCAGGTACATGGGCGGCGCCTCGTCATTTCTGATGATTGCGCCTGTCCGTGGCACCCATAGGCTCTGGTCGATGAACTGGAGGATATGCTGGTGCCATTGACCGCAACTGAAACGCTGAGTGATTTCGAAACGGGGCGCCTCAGGGTGCGTGACCATGTCGAGCAGGTGATCGACATGGCGGCGCGCAAGGCTGATCTGGGCGCGGTTCTGGCAATCGATGCGGCCGCGCTGAGGGCGGCCGCCGATGCTGCCGATGCCCGCCGCAAGGCGGGTCAGGCGCGGCGGCTGGAAGGGCTGGCGCTGGGGATCAAGGACAATATCGACACCGCCGATCTGCCGACAACGGGCGGCACGGCGGCGCTGCGTGGCGCCGCGCCCGCGAACGCGCCGGCTCTGCAGCGGCTGCTTGACACGGGCGCCCTGTGCGCGGCGAAACTGAACCTGCATGAGCTGGCCTTTGGCATCACCAACAACAATGCGGTTGCCGGTGCAGTGCACAACCCCTGGAAGCGGGGCCATATTCCCGGCGGTTCGTCGGGCGGCACCGGCGCAGCGGTGGCGGCCGGTATCGTGCCGGCGGGCCTGGGCACTGATACCGGCGGATCGGTGCGTGTGCCCGCCGCGCTGTGCGGCGTCAAGGGGTTCCGCCCCACCATCGGGCGCTATCCGGCTGGTGGCGTGGTGCCTCTGTCACGCACGCGCGACACACCGGGCCCCCTGGCCCATTCGGTGGCTGATCTCGCCCTTCTGGATGCGACCATGGCGGCAGATGCCACCGCATTGACCCCGCGCGCACCAACCGGCCTCAGGCTGGGTGTGCCGCGCCTGGTGCTGTGGGATAACCTTGACCCAGGAGTGGCCGGTTCCTGTGCCGAGGCGCTGGATCGGCTGGCCCGCGCCGGCGTCACGCTGGTCGAGGCTGACCCGGCAGATTTGTGGGCCGATGATGCCGCGGCATCCTTTCCGATCGTGCTTTATGAATGCATGCGCGAGTTGCCCGAATACTGCGCCACGCGTGGCATTGACTTTGATGCCCTGATGGCCGGGATCGGTTCGCCGGATGTACGCGGCATCCTGGAAAGCCAGATGGGTGACGGCGCCATGCCGGAAGCCGCGTATCGCGCGGCGATGGACCGCCATCGCCCGGCCATGCAGCGAAACTGGGCGGCCTATTTCGCCCAGCACCGGCTGGATGCGGTGATCTTTCCCACCACGCCGCTGACCGCGCGCCCCATCGGCCAGGACGAAACGGTTGAACTGAACGGCACACAGGTGCCCACCTTCGGCACCTATATCCGCAATTGCGACCACGGCTCGGTGATCGGCGCGCCGGGTATCAGCCTTCCGGCCGGCCTGGCCGACGGGCTGCCGGTCGGTATCGAGATCGACGGCTTGCCCGGGCAGGATCGCGCATTGCTGGACATCGCCGCGGCGCTGGAGGCGGTACTGCCGCCCCTGCCACCTTGTCCCGGGTGACCGGCACGGGCGCCGCGCGCCGCTGCGCGTGACCGGGCACCATCAACGAACAACAACTTCAGGGAGAATGACATGAACAGGAACTGCCGTACCCTTGGCCTGGCATCAGGGTTTGCGCTGATGCTGGCGCTGCCCGCAGTGGCCGAAGTCCGCATCGGCGTGCTGGTCCCCGATTCCGGCCCTGCCGGTCTGTTTGGCCCGTCTGCGCGCAATGTGGCCCAGCTTGCGCTGGAAGACATCAATGCCGCCGGCGGCATCAACGGACAGCCGGTGCGCCTGATTTTTGCCGATGCCGGTGTCCCGCCTGCGCAAGCGGTTCAGTCAGTCGTCAGGCTGTGGCGCGGCGAAGGGGTGCACGGTTTTGTCGGCATGCATGACAGCGCGGTGCGTGCTGCCCTTGTCGGTCAGTTCCGCGGGCAGATCCCCTATATCTATACGCCGGTTTATGAAGGCGGCGAATGTGCCCCCGGCACCTGGGTCACCGGCGAGACGCCCGCCCAGCAGCTTGCCCCCGTCCTGCCCTGGCTGGCCGAGAATGAAGGCGCGACGCAATGGTATCTGATCGCCAATGACTACAACTGGGGGCGCGGCACCAGTGCAGCGGCCCGCGAGATCATCGAGGATTTCGGCGGCGCGGTGGTTGGCGAGGAATTCGTGCCGCTGGGCACCTCTGATTTTGACGCCTCGCTGCAGCGCATTCGCGGCTCGGGGGCGAATGCCGTTCTGGTGTCGCTGGTGGGGGGCGATTCCGTGGCGTTCAATATCGGCTATGGCGCATTCGGGCTTGATGACCGGGCGCTGCGCCTTGGCACGCTGATCGAGGAGAACACGCTGGCCGGTATAGGCGCGGCAGGGTCAAACCGCCTGTATGCGGCCGCCGGCTATTTCGGCAATATCGAGACCGAGGCGGCGCAGGCCTTTGCCGCACGGTATCACGAAAGCTTCGGGGCCGATGCCGCACCGCTGAACACGCTGGGGCAGTCGGTCTATGACGGTCTGCTGTTGATGGCGGCGCTGGGCAATGCGGCGGGTTCGATGGATGTGGCGGCGATTGCCGAGGTGGCCGATGGTACCGGCATTTCCACCCCGCGCGGCGAGGTCTTGCTGGCGGGGAACCATGTGGCACAGAACGTCTATCTGGCAGACGGGACGGGAGGCAGTTTCTCGGTCGTGGCAAGTTTCGATGCGGTCTCGGCGGGGGTTGCCTGCGAATGACCGAGACAGCTTTGCTGGTCTTGCTCAACCTTACCTGGCAGATTGCGGCCCTGGCGCTTTTGGCGCTGGGGCTGGCAATTGTTTTCGGCCTGTTGCGGATCCTGAACATGGCGCATGGCGAATTCGTCATGCTGGGCGCCTATGCGCATGTATTGACCGCACAACTTGGCCTGCCGCCGCTGATGGCCGTGCCGCTGTGCCTGGCATTGGTGGGCCTTGCCGCGTTGCTGGTTGAACGTCTGGTGGTGCGCCATCTGTATGACCGTATGTTCGACAGTCTGCTGGCCACCTGGGCGCTATCGATCCTGATGCGCGAGGCGGTCGAACTGGTCTGGGGCCGCGCCTATCGTAATGTGGCCCTGCCGGTCGAAGGCGTGACAGAGCTGGGCCTGGTGGGCTATCCGACCTATCGGCTGCTGGTGATTGCCGCGATCGCCGGCTTTTTCCTGGTTCTGTGGGTCTGGTATCGCCGCAGCCTGACGGGGGTGCGGCTGCGCGCCATGGTATCGAACCCCGCCCTTGCGCGTGCGTCGGGGATCAACACGGCGCGGCTGTCGGCCATGGCCTTTGTGACCGGCTGCCTGTGTGCGGGCATGGCCGGGCTGATCCTGGCGCCCGTCATGGCGGTAGAACCGAACATGGGCCTTGATGCGCTGATCCGGTCTTTCTTTGCCCTGGTCGTGGGTGGGTTGGGCACGCTGGAGGGGCTGGCAATCGGCGTTGCCGTGGTCGGAGGGCTGCAGGCGGGTCTCAGCGCGGCCCTCAGCCAGACGGCGGGTTATCTGGGTGTTCTGATCCTTGCCATCCTGTTTCTGTGGAGGCGGCCTGATGGCATCTATCGTCGTCGTTAGCGCGGCGCTGGCAGCGGCCCTGTTGATGGTGCCGGTGCTGGGCGGCGATTTCCTGGCGTGGCAGATCGGTCTGTATCTGCTTTACGGTGTGGCCGCGCAGGGGGTGGGGCTGGCCTGGGGGCGCGGCGGCTTCCTGCCGCTGGGCAATGCCGTGTTCTTTGGCGTGGCGGCCTATGCTGCGGCCATGGCGCTGCGGGCCACGGGTGGTGCCCTGGTGCCGAACCTTGCAGCAATGCTGGTCATCGCGCTGATCCTGGCGGCAATCGCCTGGGTACTGGCGGCGATCCTGTTTCATGGCCGCAGCGATTCAGGGCCCTTCTTTTCACTGACCACGCTGGCCCTTGTGTTGATCGTGGCGCAGCTAGCCGGAACAACGCCCGCTATCACCGGTGGCTTCAACGGCTATTCAGGCTTTCCGCCGCTGGCCGGCCTGGACCCTTTCGGCAATCTTTACTACGTCATCGTGGTTCTGGTGGTGGTGGTCAGCGCCGCGCTGATGGCGCTGGACCGCCTGCCCGCCGGGCTGGTGCTGCGCGCGCTTGTTGCACAGGAAAGCCGGCTGCAGGTGTTGGGTTTTGCCACCAACCGGGTCAAGGCCTGGGCCTTTGCCGGTGCTGCGTTCATTACCGCGCTGGCGGGCGCGCTGTATGCCAGCCATCAGGGGATCGTCACGCCACAGGCCACGGGCTTCGTGTTTTCGGCCGAACTGGTGATCTGGGCGGCCGTCGGTGGCCGGTTGCACCCGCTGGGCCCGCTGTTTGGCGCCGTGGCAATCGGGCTGTTAAGCGCCGAGTTGCGCGATACCCTGCCTTGGTGGGAAGTGGTGGTGGCGCTGATCTTTCTTGTTGTCGTGCTGATGGCGCCCGGCGGCGCAGCCGAACTGGTTGCCCGTGGCGCCCGGCGGCTGGGCTGGCGCCGCCCGATCACGCAGCACAGCCCTGGCCCTGCGCCCCCGTCGCGCGCCGAAAGCGTTGCCGGTGCCCTGCAGTTGCATGATGTCCGGCTTGGCGCCGGTTCCGTGCAGATTCTGCGCGGGCTCAATGTGGCGTGTCCGCAAAGCGGAATTCTGTGTGTGATCGGGCCCAATGGCGCAGGCAAGACCACAATGCTGAAGGCGATCACGGGCGCCATGCGCGTTCAGTCCGGCCATATCCGGCTGGGCGACCAGGATATCACCAACGCCCCGCCCCACGCTGCCCTTGGCAACGGGATCGGGCGCAAGTTCCAGATACCGACCGTGTTTGCCGGTCTGAGCGTGACCGAGAACCTGCAGTTGGCAGCCCTGGCAGGCAGAGCCCGCGGTGTCGATTTCCTGAAACCATCGGCATTTGGCTGGCAGGCAGAGCCGCTGGTGCGGTTGCTGGCGCATCCGGGGGTGCCGCTGGCCGGCCTGGGTACGCTGGACGCAGGCGCGTTGCCGCAGGGCCACCGCCAGATGCTTGAACTGGCGCTGACCGTGGGTGCCGCTCCACGCATTCTGCTGCTGGACGAGCCAACCGCCGGCATGTCACCCGAGGAAACGGTGCTGATGGTCGCCCTTATCCGGGCGTATCAGGCCCGCACCGGCGCCTTTGTACTGGTGATCGAACATGACATGGCGCTGGTGGCGGCCTTGCAGGCACGGGTGTTGGTGCTGCATCAAGGCTGCGCGCTGGCAGAGGGTACGCTGAATGCGGTGCGCGCCGACCCGGCGGTCGCGGCAGTCTATGCGGGGGGCGCGAAGTGATGCTGAGCTTGCGTGACATCTCGGTCGGGTACGGTGACACGCTGGTGCTGCGCGACGTGTCGCTGGCACTGCAGCCGGGGCAGGTGCTGGGTGTGATTGGGCGCAATGGCACCGGCAAGAGCACCTTGGCGCGGCTGATCGGTGGCGAATTGCGCCCGGCGACGGGACAGATCACGCTGGAAGGCCGCGATATCGCTGCCATGCCCCCGTGGGTGCGGGCAAGGGCCGGCATCGCTGTCATGCCGCAAACCGACATGGTGTTCGATGCGCTGACGGTGGCCGAGAATCTGGCACTGATGGGCCGGGTGGACCTGGGCGAGGCAGGCGAACGCTTTCCTCGCATCACCGAACGGTTGACCCAGCTGGCCGGGTCGATGTCTGGCGGCGAGCGCAAGATTCTGGGGTTCGTGCGGGCCATGCTGGCACCTGCGCGACTGGTCGTGCTTGATGAACCCTCGGAAGGTGTGCAGGCCGAGAATATCGCCCATATGCAGGCGCTTGTGGCTGCCGCACGGGTGCGCGGCGTGGCGGTTGTGCTGATGGAGCAGAACATCGCCATGGTCGAGGCCCTGGCCGATGTGGTGATCGGGCTGGACAGCGGCGGGATCATCTATCACGCAACGGGCGATCAGATCGACCGCGCCGACATGCTGGAGGCCATCAGCCTCTGACTGGCATCTGAGCGGCAGAAAAGGCACCTGGCATGGGCGCCTCTGGCCTTGCTGCCAGTTTTCTTGACAGCGAACGGCGCGGTGCACTAGCGTCTTGACAACCGTTGCCCGCCGAAACCAGGGCCCCCTGTTTGCAGAGGCCCCTGCAATCCGCCAGCCTGTTGTCATGTGGCTGGAAAGGGGGGGGGGACACTTGCTGTGTGCGAATGAATTCATCTGGGTCGCGTGTCGGTGATCATGTCCCACATCGATAGCATTGCAATGACCTCGCGAAGACTGGAACGCCTGATGGCGCTTCAGGAACGTATTGCACTGCACAATTCAAGCGACGACATCCGCCCCCTGATCTTTGACGACATCATGGATGTGATGCAGGCGGATTTTGCGGCATCCTTTGTCTGGGACGAGCGCAGGCAGGTTTCGCTTCGGGGTGTTTCCTACCAGATTCCGGAACAGAAGATGGTGGAATATGCCGAATGGCTGCACACCTGTGATCCTATTTCGGCGCGGTTGCGCAGCTTCCGGCGGGCAGCGCTGGTGGAAGAGGCCATGCCCTATGAGCACCTGCGCCAGACCCAGTTCCACCACGAGTTCCTGCGGCCGGTGGGCATGGCATCGGGCATGAATGTCTTTCTGTTCGACGGCGACGAGGATATCGGGGATTTTCGTATCTGGCGATCATCCGATCGCGCGCCCTTTACCAGGGCTGACCGGCAGCTTCTTGATCTGCTGGCGGGGGCGATCCGCCGTGCGATCCTGCGTCAGAAGGCGGCGTTCAGGGGGCTTACTGCCCGGGAAAGCGATGTTGCGCTGCTGGTGGCCAGAGGATGCCGGGATCAGGATATCGCGCGGGTACTGGGCATTTCACTGTCAACCGTACGCACCCATCTGCGCAGCGCACAGGAAAAGCGCGGCTGCGCGAACCGTGCGGAACTGGCCGTTTCGGTGACAAGTCGCCCCAACTGAACGGCCCATAGCGGCCCGTGATGCGCCGGCGCTGCATGGCGCGGATGCTGTGTCTGCATCCTGTGTGTCAGGGGGCGGGCGTTCCGCCCTCTGACATCCTTGCTGACCTCTGCGCCCCTGGCGGGTGGGGTCAGGTCCAGTGTGCGACTGTCCGTTTTTCAAAGGATTCACGGAATTGCGCGGTGGTCTTTTCCAGCGCCTCGCCCGTCTCCCATTCCAGGATCGTGGCATAGCGGCGCACGGCGTCCAGGGCGTCGATTTCGCCCTTGCGGTAAAGCTGGGCGACCGCGTGCGGGTCCATGCGCGCCCACTCCTTGCGCTTGGCGCGGATTTCGGCGCGCAGGGCCTCTGTCGCGGCTTCATCAACCGCATACTCGCACAGGTCGGCGTCGATTTCGCGGATCACCACGCCATAATCCTTGGCCGCGCGTTCGATGGAGACATAGTCGTCGATGACATCCTCGCACACCGCCTTGGGATCACGCATCAACGGATCGCCGAAGCCGCCGCCACCAGCCGTCGGCCGGGCGAATTCGTCGCCGGTGTAAACCGGGTAGTCGGAAAAGACCGAGCCCAGCCATTTTGCCTGTTCCTCGCCTTCACGGCGGATCGACAGGCCATGCGGCATCGACGGCAGCCCGCCTTGCACGCCCCAGACCACGGCACGTTCACGGTCGCAGATATAGGACATGACCGAATCTTCGCTTTTCAGCAACACGGATGTCTTCTGCACACCCGTGCCCCCGCGCCATCTGCCCGGCCCGGCGCTGTCGCGCAGGATCTGGAATTCCGTAGTGCGGGTGGGGTTCACGCGCTCGTTGCCTTCGTTGGGCTGCGACATCAGGCCGGTGCCAAAGCAGGCGGTGGTCACATCTGACCCATCCTTGCCGTTGCGCCCGCCCCAGCCGCCGGGCAGCCATTCATAGAACATGAAGATCGGCTTTTCCGGCGTGCGCAGGTCGCGCCCGCCCGCCAGCAGATACTCCAGGTTGAAGGCGCAGGCGATGGCGCGCTCGGGCATGATCTCGGACCACATCTCGAAGATCGCGTTCATGATCTTCTCGAACGGCATCAGGAAGCCGGTCACCGCCACCGGCCACTGTGCGCTGACCACGCTGTTTTCCGGCGCCGTGATCGAGATCATGCGGTAAAAGCCACTGTTGAGCGGCAGGTCGGGGAAGAAAGTCTTCATCCCTGCCACCACGGCCGAAAAGGTGGCCCCGGGCGCCGAGTTGTAGATCGACGCGATGGTGGGGTGCGATCCGGTGAAATCATAGTGGATTTCGTCGCCCTTGATGGTCATCTTTACGCGGATGGGGATCATCCCCTCGCCGCGTGCAGGGTCGCGGTCGATGTAGTCAACCGTTTCCCAGGTGCCATCGGGCAGCGCGGCGATACGCTGGCGCACGCTGCGCTCGACGTAATCCTGTACCTCGTCCATACCCTGCAGTACCTGATCGCGCCCGTATTTGCGCACCAGCCGCAAAATCTCGCGTTCGGACACGGCGGTGGCGCTGGCTTGCGAGTGAATGTCACCCAGGATCGAGCCGGGATCACGCGTGTTCGCGGCGATCATGCCGGCCACATCGCGGCAGAACTCGCCCGCGCGGAACAGGCGCACAGGCGTGATGCGCACAGCCTCGCGGAACATGTCGCGAGCCGAGACATCGAAAGAGCCGGGGACAGAGCCGCCAAGGTCTGACCAGTGCCCGTTCGACTGCGAAAAGCCGATCAGCGCGTCATCGTCAAAAATGGGCCGCACCAGCCGCACATCAGAGAAATGGGTGCCCCCGGCGTAGGGGTCGTTGATCGCGTAAACATCGCCCGGCACCATCTCGCCCTCGAAGGCGCGGATCACGTCCTTGCAGGTGAAATGCAGCGTGCCGACATGCACGGCGATATCCTGGTTGCCCTGCGCCACCGAGTTGCCCTGGGCATCGTGCAGCGCATTCGAGAAATCGCGGTTGTAGATGACGAAGGAATAACAGGTGCGCAGCATCTGTTCGGCCATCTGGTCAACCGAGGTGATGAAGGAATTCTTCAGCACCTCGAAGGTGACGGGATGAAGCGGTTCGCGGGTTTTTGTGACCGTGCTCATGGTTCAGACCTTCGTATCGATGCGGATGTTCATGTAGGCGTCCACCTCGGCCGACATGGCCGGTGGCACCACGGTGGTGCTGTCGAACTGCTCGATGATTGCCGGGCCGTCGATGCGCGCGCCAGCTTCAAGCGTTTCACGCTCATAGATGGCGGCCTTGTGTTCCTGCCCGTCAAACCAGACGCTGCGATGGCTGAGGGGGTCAGGCGTATGGGCTTTGACCGGATGCTTCTGCAACTCGGCCTTGGGCACGATGCCCACCGCCTTGACCGCCACGCGGAAGAACGACACATCGGCTTCCTTGCGCGAAAAGTTGTATTCGCGTTCATGCTCGGCATGAAAGGATTCGACGAGGTCGGTCACGTCGGTCACCTTGCTGGGTGCGGCCACTTCGAGCGAGCGCCACTGTCCCTGATACATCATCTCTACCGTGCGGCTGAGCACCATGTTGGCGGGCTCCACCCCTTCGCGTTCAAGCTGCGCGCGGGCCTCGTTCTCGATACGCTGGAACTGCGCCTCGATATCGGCCGCGTCGGTGGTTGCCGCGCGATGCATGAAACTGTCCGAGAAATCATGCTGGATATCGACCAGCAGGCAGCCCAGTGCCGATGTCACGCCCGGGCTGGGCGGCACGATCACCGTGGGGATGGACAATTCGCGCGCAATTGCAGCCCCATGCAGCGCGCCGGCGCCGCCAAAGGCGCATAGCGCGAAATCCCTTGGGTCATACCCGCGCGAGATCGATAGCAGGCGCACGGCATTGGCCATGTTGGCATTGGCCACGCGGATGATCGCCTCGGCCGCTTCGTGCAGTTCCATGCCAAAGGGTTCGGCCACGGTCTCGCGCACCGCCTGTTCGGCCAGCGCGGGGTCAAGCGTGATCTTGCCACCGGCCAGCGACGTGCCCAGCCGGCCCAGCACGACATTGGCATCGGTATTGGTGGCCACCTTGTTGCCGTTCTTGTAGCAGGCCGGTCCCGGATGGGCGCCCGCCGATTGCGGGCCATTGCGCAGCGAGCCGCCCTCGTCGCGCCATGCCAGCGAGCCGCCGCCCGCGCCGATGGTCAGCACCTCGATCGACGGGAACCGGATGGGATAGCCGTATTCGATATACCAGTCCTTGGTGATGCGCGGCTCGCCCTGATAGCTGACCGATACATCGGTCGAGGTGCCGCCCATGTCAAAGCCGATGCTGTTCGGAAAACCGCACAGATTGCCGATGAAACGGCTGGCGATGGCCCCGGCGGCGATGCCGGACCCGGCCAGGCGGGCGGCGAAATCGCGTACCGCATGCGGCGTCATCACCCCGCCGCCGGTGTGCAGCAGCAAAAGCTCGCGCTTGTAGCCGCCCTCTTCCAGCTTGTGGCCCAGACGCTCGACATAATCGACGACCACGGGCGAGACCACGGCATTGGCCATGGCGGTCGAAAAGCGCTCATGCTCGAAGATCTCGGGCATGATCTCGGCCGAGACAGACACCGGGATATCGGGCATCACCTCTTTCAGGATGTCGCGCATGCGCAGTTCGTTGGAGGGGTTCACATAAGAGTTCATGAAACACACGGCGATGGATTTCACGCCGCGCTTCTTCAGCACCTCGGCCACCCGGCGGGCACCTTCTTCATCCAGCGCTTCAAGAACGTTGCCTTCGGCATCGACGCGCTCGCGCACTGTCAGGCGGTCACGCCGCGGGATATAGGGCTTGGCCACATCCTTGTAGGTGTCCCACAGGTCTTCCTTGTTGGCGCGGCGAATTTCGACCACATCGCGAAAACCCTCGGTGCAAACCATGGCCGTGCGCGGCAGATTGCGGGTGATCAGCGCATTCGTGGCCACCGTGGTACCATGCGAGAACATGGTCACGTCCTTCAGGTCGATCTTTGCGACCCCGATGCCGTCCATCACCGCCTTCATCGGGTCATCGGGGGTTGAAGAAATCTTTTCGATCCGGATCGTGCCGGTATCCTCGTCCATGATGCAGATATCGGTGAATGTACCGCCTACATCGACCGCGACGCGCGTGCTGGACATGCTAGCTCCTTCTGTTTCTTGCGGGCGCAACTACCCTGCTGCCGGGGCAGGATGCCCCGACCGGTTGAAAAGTCATCGGATGAACGATCATGCCGGCGCCGGCCGGCACCGAACCGGATTCAGGCTAACCCTTGTTGCTGAAGCGCGATGCCTCCTTGCGCGTTTCGCTGGGGGTGCGACCGAAATGCGCCTTGTAGTGCTTGGAAAAATGCGACTGGTCGGCAAAGCCCCAGCGATAGGCGATCTCGGCAATGGAAACGCGTGACAGGCTTGACCGCAGGTCCTCGTCGCTGCGGCGCAGCCGGCGTTCGCGGATATAGGTGTTGATCGACTGATCGATCTCGTGGAACAGCCGCTGCAGATACCGCAACGAGATGCCGCAGCCATCCGCCACCATCTGCGGCGACAGCGCAGGGTTCTTCAGGTTTTCGCGGATGAATTGTTCGGCCCGCGCCAGATGGGCGGCGCGGATCGATGACTTGTTACTGCCCAGTACGCGGTGGTCGCGGCTGATGGTCAGGCACAACAGTTCCAGCATATGGCTGCCCGCCGCCTCTCGTGCCGGGGCGTCCAGTTGTTCGATATGCTGCACCACATTGCGCAGGCTTGTCAGGAAATACGAGGCAACGCCCTGCGTGGCGTCAAATGTCAGCCCGCCCAGGCGTTCGGCGGCGCCAACCCGCGCACGCACGCTTGCGGTAGGGACCTTGAACACCCATTGCCGGTTCCGGCGCCCGTGCCAGTATTCATAGGGCGCATCGCCCCTTTCCACCAGGATACCCCCTGGCTTGCAGGCGGTGCGTCTGTCGCCCTGATTGAAGCCGACCTCGACATCCACCGGGATGGCGATCAGCAGCGAGCTGTCCATTTCATTGACGAAATGCCCCTTGTGGCGACGATAGATCAGCCCGTCGCAGTCGAGACGCGACAAGGCCATGTCACCCAGCGACCAGCTTTGCATCCGGCCCTGGAACTCGGCGCGGTTGCGCATCTCGACGTCAAGCGGAAAATACGCCTCGGACACCAGCTTCTGCCAGTCATCGCCTCCGCGCTTCACGACCGCAAGATCCTTGCTCAGTGTCATTCACTCGCTCTCTTGTTCGGCGACCTTCAGTTGATTCGGCTTGTGTCTGTCAGCCCACTATAGTGCCTGCTGCGCGCCGCGCTTTGCTGTCGGCGCATAAATTTTGCGGCAGACGCGCTATCATGGGGGTGGCTGGCCGGTAATCGCTGACTGATCCGGCGCTGTTGCCGGTATAGTAAGCATCAGATTTGTGCACGCAGGCGCAAGGCTTGATGCGCTCTGAGCCAAGACTGCCGGCGCAAGCCAGCGCATAATTGCCCTGTCAGCGCGCCTTGGCACACCCGCTACGACAGCATGGCATCACTCATGCTGGCCGGTTTGGGATTTTCGGCATGATTAGGACGATCCGACGACAGCAATGGACATGCGCGGTGCAGACGCCTGCGCCTGCGCATCGTCATGCTGCGGGCCGCGTCGCGCGCGTGTTTCGCCGCGGTGTCAATGGGGCGGGGGTGGCGCTCAGGCTTGACAGGCAGCGGGCAATCGCGGCGGTTGGAGGAAGATTTCCTTCATTCGCGCGGAGACATTCAACCATGACCACCCTGGGCCGGCCTGCAATCCGGCAAGCAACGCGAACCCTGCGCGTGCTGGGCACCGATATCACCCTGATCGAGCCTATTCGCGCGCATGCCGAGGCCGATCTTGGGTTTCGCCTTGAATTCGATGTGCTGGATTTCCAGAACTGCGAGCGCAAGGCGGCGACACACGCTGAAACCTATGATGTCTACGATCAATGTTTCCATAATCTGGATATTGTCTGGTTCTGGGGTGCGTTGCAGCCCGTCGATACACAGCGGATCGTCGACTGGGACATGGTCAGCCCGCTGACCCGCGAAGGGGGGATCAACAAGTTTGCCTCGCCCGGCTTTGGTGATACGCCTGTGTCGCGCCTCTATGTTCAGCCCAGCGACTTGCTGGGGCCCACACCGTCGCGTCATGTCAGCATGCTGCCTACGGTGCACAACTTTGACAGTTTCGGCTTTGACCGTGCTGCCTTTGGCGATGCGACCCGGGGCCAGGCCAGTTGGTCATGGTTGCTGTCGCCGGATGCGCGCGGGCAGATCGCGCTGGTAGACGAGCCGGCAATCGGGCTTCTGGATGCGGCGCTGGCGGTCGAAGCGTCGGGCGAGCTGTGCTTTGCAGACCTCGGCAACCTGAGCGTCGCCGAGATCGACGCGCTGATGGCGGTGCTGGAAGATCGGCGCCGCCAGGGGTATTTCCAGTGCCTGTGGCGCACATCCGAGGATGCGGCGCGGCTGGCGCGGGAAGGCCGTGTGACCGTGCAAAGCATGTGGTCACCCGCCTATGGCGAGCTTGGCGCGCGCACCGAAGACTTCATCGAGGCAGTGCCGAAAGAAGGGTATCGCGCCTGGCATGGGGGGCTTTCCCTGTCACGGCATGTGCAGGGCGCGCAGCTGGACATGGCGTATGAATACCTGAACTGGTGGCTGTCCGGTTGTGCCGGGGCGATCATGGCGCGTCGTGGCTATTACATGTCTGTCCCGGAACGCGTGCGTCAGGCGGTTTCGCCGCAGGAATGGACATACTGGTATGAGGGCGGCGAGGCGCAGGTCGATCTGCCGGGTGCATTCGGCCAGACCGTGGTGCGCGCCGGCAACCGTCGGCCGGGCGGCGCCTACTGGAATCGTGCGCGCAACATTGCGGTGTGGAACACCACAATGGACGAACACAATTACGCGGCCCGTGCCTGGGCGCGCTTCAGTCAGGCAGTGCGGGAGGGCGGCGCATGTCTGTAGGCCTGAACCCCCTTGCCACGCTGAAGCGCTATGAACTTGTCGCGCGGGTACTGCGCAGCAACATCCTGTCCGGCCGGCTACCCCGCGGTTTCGTGCTGAAAGAGGGGTCGATCGCGGACAAGCTGCAAACCAGCCGTGCGCCGGTGCATTCTGCCTTGCAGGCGCTGGAGGAAGAGGGGCGCATCCACCGGCTTGCCGGGCAGGGCTATCTGGTCGGACCGGCCGTAGCCGGACAGGAGCCCTTGCGCGACAGTATCCGCAAGATCACCCTTGAGATCGCACCAGACATCGCCGAGGCGCTGGCCACGCGCGGCACCTGGCAGCACTTTTATGAAAAGATCGAGCGCGAAGTCGCCGCCAGCCTGATCTTTGGCGAATTTCGCATCATCGAGGCCGTGCTGGCAGAGTATCTGGGCGTCAGCCGTACGGTGGCGCGCGACATTCTGGGCCGCCTGCACGAACGTGGCCTGATCCGCAAGAGCCAGAGTTCGCACTGGACGGCGGGGCCGCTGACGGCGCGCGATCTGCGCGAACGGTTCGAGTTGCGCGCCATCCTTGAGCCAGAGGCCCTGCGCCTTGCAGCATCGCATATCGACTATGCCGGCATTGCCGCGATCAGTGCCGCCATGCCCCGGAACGGCCCGGTTGATGACGAGGAACTGGAGGAAGCGCTGTTCGAGGGCAGCGTGGCGCGCGCGCCCAATGCCGAGCTTGTCCATGTCATTCGAAAGGCACGGTTCCTGCCACTGGCCGCGAATCGAGCGTTGATCGAGCTTGGCCTGCCCAGAAACACCCAGGCCCCCGAGGAGTATCGGGCGCTGCTGGACCTGATCGCGCGACGGCGAATCGATGCCGCGGCAGAGGAGTTGCGTGCGCATCTTCACCTGATGGCGGGGAAAAGTCTGGCCCGCCTCAAGATCGTGTCGGTGCTGGGCCGAAGTTTCGTCGTTGCACCTTACCTCGCGGAGATCTAAAAAGTGCTCAAGTTATACAATGTGCGGTTCAAATTCGCGGCATCGAATCAGAAAAGCCAAATCTCATGCGCAGAATTCCCTATAATCCAAAGATTGACAGGACGGCAGCGGCGCTGTCCTATACAAAAGACATCCAGCGCGACTCCATGAGCAACCAGAGGAACGGAATGAACGTGGTTTTGTACGCAATGTGCGGACACTCTGAGCCCTCGTGCAAAGGAAGCATGTCTTGAGCGTCTCACAGGAAACGGAAACGCGGTCCGGCGCAGACTCGGTGCTGCGGCTGGATGGGATCGTGAAGCGCTATGACGATGTCGTGGCGCTGGATGGCGTAACGCTGACGGTCAGCGGCAACGAATATGTCTCGCTGCTGGGGCCCAGCGGTTCCGGCAAGACATCATTGCTGCGGGTGATCGCGGGTTTCGAGCGGCCAGAGGCGGGGCGGGTGCATTTTCGGGGCGCCGACGTCACCGATGTCTCGCCGCACCAGCGCGGTATCGGCTTTGTGTTCCAGAATTTTGCGCTGTTCCCGCATATGTCGGTGTTGAAGAACGTCACATACGGCTTGGTGAATGCAGACGAAGGCGCCGTATCGGCCGAGGTTGCAGAGAGACGCGCCCGCGCGATGCTGGAGATGGTCGGCCTGTCTGGGCTGGAATCGCGCGGGGTCGATCAGATTTCCGGCGGCCAGAAACAGCGCGTCGCGCTGGCCCGTACCCTTGTCAAGGAGCCGCAACTGGTGCTGCTGGACGAGCCGCTGGGCGCGCTGGACGCGAACCTGCGCGCCCGCATGCGCAACGAGTTGCGCACCATTCGCAAGGAACTGGGCGTGACATTCCTGCATGTCACCGGCAGCGAAAGCGAGGCCCTGGCAATGGGTGATCGTGTGGCTGTACTGGACCGGGGGCGGGTTCTGCAGTTCGGCGCGCCGGGCACGGTGTATGACGCACCCAGCACGCCCAACGTGGCACGCTTTCTGAACCGCTACAATCTGTTCGCCGGCTCACTGCATCCCGATGGCGGGTTCGAGGGGCCCTTTGGCAAGGTTGCCGCGCCGAGGGTGCAGCCTGCCGACGAAGCGCTGTATGGCATCCGCTATGACCGTGTGACCGTCGAGCCAGAAAATACCGCTGCCGACGCACCGGCGCTGCACGCGACCTTCCGCGCCAGCGAATATCTTGGGTCATCGGTGATCTATTTCTTCGAGACCGATGCCGGGAAAATCGTTGAATCAGAGCATCACATGAGCCTTGGGACTCCGCCCGAATACCGGGCAGGCGCGCGCTATACCCTGCGCTGGAAACCCGAACATGCCATCGTATTCGGATAGGATCAGGCCGATATGACAGAGACAAGCACAGCATCGGGCGCTGCAGGCACCCTGCCCAGGCAGAAAACCGATTCGACCGCGTGGCTTCTGATCACTCCCGGTGTGATCTGGATGACGCTGTTCCTGGTCGCCCCGATCCTGATGATCCTCTATGTCTCGTTCTGGACGCAGACGACATTCGCCATCAATCCCACGCCGACACTGGAAAGCTGGCGTGATTTCTTCACCTCGCAAACCTACATGAATGCGTTGTGGACGACGGTGCGGATCTGGTTGATCGTTCTCGCGGCAACGCTGCTTGTCGGCTATCCGGCGGCGCTGTTCATCGGCATTTTCGTGCGCAGCAGAATCCTGTCGATCTCGTTGCTGATCGTCTGCGTGATTCCGTTCTGGACATCCTTTCTGATCCGGGTGCTGGCCTGGCGGCCCATGCTGGGGCGCGAGGGGGCGATCAACATCCTGTTGCAGAAATTCGGCATTACCTCGGCGCCGATCGATGCGCTGCTGTTCTCTGAATTGTCGGTGGTGATCGGCATGACGCAGATTTATGTCGTGTTCATGGTCGGGCCGATTGCCTTCATGCTCAGCCGGATCGACCGCAACGTGATCGAGGCCGCACGCGACCTGGGCGCCGGCTTCGGGCGTATCTTCACCCGCATCATCCTGCCGCTCAGCCTGCCGGGCGTCGTTGTCGGCGCAATCTTTGTCAGCGTGATGGTGCTGGGTGAATTCGCGACCTCGGCGGCGCTGTCGGGTCGGCAAGTGAACCTGCTGGGCAACATCATCGTCACCCAGGTCGGTTCGTTGAAATGGGCCTTTGCCTCGGTTGTGGGGGTGGTGCTGACAGTGATCATCGGCATTGTCATCGCCATGCTGCTGCGCGTCGTTGACCTGAAACGGGAGCTGTGAGCCATGGAATCGCGCATCCTGAAACCCCTTCTTGGCGTGTATCTGGGGCTGTTCATCCTGTTCCTGTACGGTCCGTTCATCGTGCTGACGATCCTGTCCTTTCAGGCCGGGCCGGACGGCGGGCCACAGTTTCCGATCATCGAATGGTCGACCTACTGGTACCGCCACCTGTTCGGCATGACAGAGGTCACCCGCGTGGCGCCGCTGCGCCTAGGCGAGGCGCTGTTCCGCTCCTTGACGCTGGCCTTCATGACCATGGTCACGGCAACCGTGCTGGGTGTCATCTCGGCACAGGCGTTCCGCAAGCGTTTCAAGGGCTCGAACGTGGTGTTCTACCTGATCGTGCTGGGCATGATGGTGCCCGGCGTGCTGACCGGCCTGGGAATTTCGCTGCTGTCGACGGAACTGGGCATCACCCGCACCTGGTGGGGCACCGCCTTTGTGGCGCATGTCGTCTATACGTTCCCCTTTGCCTTTCTGGTGATGCTGGCCATCTTCAACCGCTTTGACCCTTCGATCGAAGAGGCTTCGTGGTCACTGGGCGTGTCGCCCATTCGCACCTTTCGGAAGATCACTCTTCCTTTCGTGTTTCCGGGGGTGCTGTCGTCGATGCTGTTCGCCTTCACGCTGTCCTATGACGAGTTTCCGCGCACCTTGTTTGCCGGCGGCTCTGACCTGACGCTGCCGCGCACCATCTACGCGACCTTCGCGGTTGAAATTCACCCCAATATCTTTGCCTTCGGGGTGCTGACCACGCTGTTTTCCTTCTCGCTTCTCGCGGTGTTCGGTATCCTGATGTACCTCAGCACGCGCCGCGCCAAGAAGCTGGCCTCGCAGGAGGATATCTGATGCCAGCGGCAATCGTCACCGGCGCCGGTTCCGGCATCGGGCGGGCCATCGCCCTGCGTCTGGCCAAGGATGGTCATGACGTTCTGGTCAACGACTATCTGGCCGAACGCGCACAGGCCGTGGCGGCCGAGATCGGTGACCGTTCCGTGGCTGTGGCCGGCGATGTATCGGACGAATCTGATGTTGCGCGGTTGCTGGGGGCCTGTGAAGACGCCTTTGGTGGCTGCACGCATCTGGTCAACAATGCAGGCCATGTGCATCAGGCCCGGATGACGGAGCTGGAGCCGGCAGAGTTCGACCGGATGTTCGCCGTTCATGTGCGCGGCACCTATCTGTGCATGCGCGCCGTGCTGCCGGGGATGCTGGCGCGGGGCAGTGGTGTGATTGTCAATGTCGCCTCGCAACTGGGGCAGATCGGCGGCGTCGAACTGGTGCATTATTCGGGGGCCAAGGCGGCGATCATCGGCATGACCAAGGCTCTGGCGCGTGAGGTCAGCGCGCAGGGGGTGCGTGTCAATGCTGTGGCGCCCGGGCCCATCAACACGCCGCTGGTACAGGCGTTGTCGGACGATTGGCGCAGGGCCAAATCGGCCGAATTGCCCCTGGGCCGGTTTGGCGAGCCGGAAGAGGTTGCGGCGACCGTCGCCTTTCTGTGTTCCGACGCGGCAACACTGTTCGTGGGCCAGACCCTGGGCCCGAATTCAGGAGATGTGATGCTATGAGCAACATCGTGTTGATCACCGGCGGCGCCATCGGCATCGGCGCGGCCACTGCAAAAGCCCATGCCGCACAGGGCGATCATGTCATTGTCACCGATGTGCTGCATGACGAGGGGCGCGCAACGGTCGCCGCCATCGCCGAGGCCGGAGGGTCGGCCGAGTTTCACCCGCTTGATGTGCGTTCGACTCAGGAAGCCGACGCGCTGGTGGCGCAGATTGAACAGGCGCACGGGCCAATCGGTACGATTGTCGCCAATGCCGGCATCGCGCGCCGCGTGCCGATGGAACAGCTCAGCGATGCGCAATGGGATGAAACCTTTGACATAGACCTGAAAGGCATGTTCCGTGTCATCCGCGCGGCCGTACCGGGCATGAAACGTGCCGGGCGCGGTTCGGTGGTGTGTGTCTCGTCCATCATGGGTGTTGCCTATGGCTGGGACGAGCATGTTCACTATTCGGCGGCAAAGTCCGGCGTGGTGGGGCTGGTGCGCGCGCTGGCCGTGGAACTGGCCGGGCAGGGCATTCGCGTCAACGGTGTCGCGCCGGGGTACATCCGCACTGCGCAGCTCTTGTCGCGCGAGCATTCGCTGGGGCCCGAAGGGGCAGAAACGGTCGGCGAATTCATTCCCATGGGTCGGATTGGCGAGCCCGAAGACATCGCCGATGTGATCACATTTCTATCATCCAACGCCGCACGCTACATGACCGGGCAGGTGGTGGTGGTCGATGGTGGCCTGCTTGTTGGGCGGTACTGACCGCAACAGGCTGGCTTCAACTGAAGTCCCTAATCAGGAGGTAGAAGAATGATACGCAACAATTTCTCTCGCCGCAGGTTCCTGCAAGGCAGCGCAGGCAGCATGGCGCTGGCTGCGGGCGGCCTGCCGTTCCTTGGCAGCCAGCAGGCCTTTGCTGCCAATCTGGCAAACCAGCAACTGCGCACTGTCGGCCTGTCGGTGACCGTTCAGGACCGCATTCTGGCCGATTTCCGCGAGGTGTCGGGCGTTGGCAGCGTGCGCGGCACGGCTGACATCTTTCCCAACACGCAGACGGAAATCCTGTCTGGCAGCGCCAATTACGACTGCTGGGAAATCATCGCCGAACGCCTGCCTGCGATGATCGCCACCAACAACATCCAGACCATCGATCCGACCGAGCTGAGCAACTGGAGCGATGTGCGCGACACGTTCACCACCCCGTCGGATGACTGGGAACTGCGCAGCCAGATCGTCGGTCAGATCTGGGCGGACGAGGCGCAGACCCGGCTGAACATGGTGCCCACCGTCTACAACTTCGACTCCATCGGCTACCGTCCGGACCTGGTGGAACACGAGGAAGCCTCGACCTGGGCGTCGCTGTTCGACGACAAGTTCCGCGGCCGCACCGGCCTGAACGTGGACCCGCTGATTGCCTTTGGTCAGGCGGTGATGGCGATGAACACGCTGGGCCTGCTGGAAGTGCCCAACCCCGGCAACCCCGACCGCGAGGCGATCAACGAGGCCGCGGCCTTCCTGATCTCGAAAAAGCGGGCCGGCCAGTTCCGCGCGCTGTGGGGCGATTTCGGCGAGCTGGTGAACCTGCTGGCTTCGGGCGAGATGGTCATCGCCGATGCCTGGCAGCCGGCGGTCATGGCGGTCAAGGCGCAGGGCGTACCCTGTTCCTATGCCACCATGCAGGAAGGCTATCGCGGCTGGGCGATCGGCGTGATGCCGCTGGCCGGCACGCCGAACCTGGAGGCCGTCATGGCCTATGCCGATTACTGGCTGTCGGGCCCGCCGGCGGTGACGGTGTCGGAACAGGGCTACTATTCGCCCACGCCGAACGTGCGCGAGCACATGTCGCCCGAGAAATACGCCTTCTGGTACGAAGGCGCGCCCTGGGTCGGCGAGGCCGAGCGGGGCATCCAGGAAGGCGACACCCGCGATGGCGGCTCGCTGGAAGAGCGCGCATCGAACGTGGCCTACTGGCACCAGTGGCCCGATGAGTACGACCTGCTGATCCGTCGGTGGGACGAGTTCCTGTCGGCCTGATCAGGGGCTGAACACGAAACGGGCGCCGCCGCCACACTCGGCGGCGCCCCCCACCAGACAAGCGGGACGCGCGGGTGACATACGATCTTCAACTGAGCAATGTGGGCAAGGTCTATGACGACGGCACCGCCGCCGTGATCGACTTCAACCTTGATGTCCAGAAGGGCGAGTTCATCGCCTTCCTTGGCCCGTCTGGCTGTGGCAAGACGACAACCCTGCGCATGGTCGCCGGTTTTGAAAGCATCACGTCGGGCGATATCCTGATCCGCGGGCGCCGCATCAACGATCTGTTGCCCGAACAGCGGCCTACCGCGATGATCTTTCAGAACTACGCCCTGTTCCCGCATATGACCGTGCGCCAGAACGTTGCCTTTGGCCTGGAGGTCAAGGGGATGGAAAGGCGCCAGCGCGACGACAAGGTCGCGCGCATGCTGAACAAGCTGGAGCTTGATGACATTGCCGACATGCGCACCGACCGGCTTTCGGGCGGGCAACGGCAACGGATCGCTCTGGCCCGGTCACTGGTGATCGAGCCCGATATCCTCTTGCTGGATGAACCGCTGGGTGCGCTGGATGCCAACCTGCGCAAGAGCATTCAGAACGAACTGAAGCTTCTGCAGCGCGAGTTGGGGATTACCTTTGTGTTTGTGACCCACGCCCAGTCAGAGGCGCTGGCGCTGTCGGATCGTATCGTGGTCATGAGCAATGGCAGGGTCGAACAGATCAGCCCGCCGCTGGAGCTTTATACACGCCCCAAGACGCTGTTTGTTGCCCAGTTCATCGGCAACAACACCATCATCCCCGGCACCGTGCGCGAGATCAAGGATGGTGCCGCTGTTCTGGACACGGGTTTCGGCCCGCTTGCGGCTCTGGTCGAAGGGCCTGCGCCGCAGTCGGGCACGAATGCCAGCATCGTTCTGCCGGCAGAGGCGCTGAGACTGCACACCAGCCGCGAGGCCGCCGAGGCCGGCCCGGCCGATCAGTTGACGAATGCCATCGATGGCAAGATCACCCGGCTGGAACAGATCGGCCATATCATGGAGTTTCAGGTCGAGTTGCCCAACGGCACGCCCATCACCATCGAAGGGCATAGCGACATCTACGGCGGGCAGTTTGCCCCGGGTGACGCCATTCATGTCAGCTGGCAGCCGGGTGGTGCCAGCGTGATTACGCAATAAGCGCAGGGGAACGGGGTGATACCGCTTAGTGCAACCGAACTTGGACAGGGGCTGGACCGTGCCGAGATCGACCCGGTTGCGCTGATCGACGCGTTGTTCGACAAGATCGCTGCCTGCGACGACGCCGCCATTTTCATCGAGCTGATGCATGACCGTGCCCGGGCCGAGGCCAGCGCCGCCCGCAAGCGGCAGCGCGAAGGGGCGCGGCGCAGCCCGCTTGATGGCGTGCCGGTCGCGTGGAAAGACCTGTTCGACATCGAGGGCCGCGTCACCACCGCCGGTTCGGTGGTGCTTTCGGGCAACCCGCCGGCCGATCAGGATGCTGCCCTGGTGGCAGCTGCTGCGCAGGCGGGCATGATTTCGGTGGGCATGCTCAACCTGACGGAATTCGCCTATTCCGGCATTGGCCTGAACCCGCATTACGGCACGCCGCGCAATCCGCATGGCGGCGGCCAGGCACGCGTGCCGGGGGGGTCTTCTTCGGCCTCGGGTGTGGTGGTGGCGCGCAACCTGCTGCCGCTGGCAGTAGGAACCGATACCGGCGGCTCTGTGCGTATTCCGGCCTCTTTCAACGGTGTGGTCGGTTACAAGTCATCGACCGGGCGCTACCCGATGGATGGGGTTTTCCCGCTGTCGCGTAGCCTTGATACGCTGGGGCCGCTGGCGCATACAGTCGCCGATTGCGCGCTGTTCGACGCGGTGGTGCGTGGCAATGCCGCAGCACCTGAAGCCATGCCGATGACCGAGATCGAGATCATCGTGCCGCAGACACTGGTCCATGATGCATGCCAGCCAGCGGTCAGTGCCAATTTCGAGGCCGCCTTGGCACGACTGGCCGCTGCCGGTGCCAAAATTCGCCGCCTGCCTCTGACGGAACTGGCGGAAATTCCGGCCCTGATTGCCAGATTGGGCCATATCCAGGCAGCCGAGGCACTGGCCCTGCATCATGAACGCGTCAACGGCCCTGATGCCGCGCGTATGGATGCACGCGTGGTTCGCCGTATCCGCCAGGCCGAGACTATGAGTGCGGTCGATCTGCTGTTGTTCGAGGAAGAACGCCGCCGCCTGACCCGCGCCGTGGCCGCGCAGGTTGGCACTGCCTTTGTCGCGTTTCCGACAACGCCGCATGTGGCTATGCCCATCGCACCGCTGGAGGCCGATCAGGAACTGTTCTTCGAAACCAACGCCCGCACCCTGCGCAACACCATGCTGGGCAATTTCCTTGACTGGTGTGGCGTTTCGATCCCCAGCGGGTTCGATGCCGACGGCATGCCAACCGGTTTCCTGCTGTCAGCCGTGCATGGGCGCGACGCGGCTGTTCTGTCGGCGGCACTGTCGGCCGAGCCGCTTGTCCGAGGTGACGACCGCGGCACATCGAACGCCGCAACGCCCGCCTGAGAGGGTTGCCCCGGTCACAGGGGCGCCGCCGAAAGTCTGAACCACGATGCCGTCCGCGGCACAAACAAGGAGGAGCCAACATGGCGAAGAAGATCATCTGTGCATTCGGAACCGACATCGACTCGGTCGCGGGCTGGATAGGATCCTACGGCGGGGGCGACTCGCCGTCGGATATCCAGCGCGGCATATTCGCCACCGAAGTCGGTGTTCCCCGGCTTTTGCGCCTGTTCAAGAAATATGACATGCGCACCAGCTTCTTCATTCCGGGGCACTCGCTGGAAACCTTCCCCAAGGAAATGCAGATGATCGTGGATGCCGGCCACGAGATCGGCGCACACGGCTATCTGCATGAAAACCCTGTCGCCATGACCCCGACACAGGAAGAGGCGGTGCTGGTCAAGTCGATCGAACTGATCGAGAAACTGACGGGGCAGGCGCCGCGCGGCTATGTGGCACCGTGGTGGGAAATGTCCAACGTGACCGCGGCGCTGCTGCAGAAATACGGTTTCAAATACGACCATAGCCAGAGCTATCGTGACTTCCAGGCGGGTTACGCCCGGGTTGGCGACGAGTGGACCACCATCGACTATTCCAAGACCGCGGAAGAGTGGATGAAGCCGCTGAAGCACGGCAAGGAGATCGATCTGGTCGAGATTTCGGCCAACTGGTATGTCGATGACCTGCCGCCGATGATGTTCATGAAGAAGTCGCCCAACAGCCACGGTTTTGTGAATCCGCGCGACATCGAGGAGCTGTGGCGCGATCAGTTCGACTGGGTCTACCGCGAGATGGATTACGGCATCTTCCCCTTCACCATTCACCCCGACGTATCTGGCCGTCCGCAGGTGCTGTTGATGCTGGAAAGGCTGATCGAGTATATCAACGGCCATGAAGGCGTCGAATGGATGACCTTCGAGGATATGGCCGAGGACTTCCGCAAGCGCTATCCTTTCGACAGCGACAAGCGGCCCGAGGTGATCTGATCCGGTTGTGGGGCGGGTGTCGATGGTGGTGCCCGCCCTGCGCAATTCTGCCGCCTCCTGACGATTGCAAGGAAATCAACCCATGTGTTCGATCTGCGGGTTCCCCGCATCCCCCGGCCACTGGACCGAAGCCGGCGGCAATACGGCGCCAGACCGGTTGCGCGCGCGCTTTCGCCGGGGGCAGGTGCTTAAATCGGTGTTGCGCAGCTACGGGATCACTGCGCATGACGGCGGGGTCATTCCGGGAATCCAGCTGGCAACCTTTTCCGGCGCACAGGTAATTGTTCCGGATCTCGAGGCGGTCTGGCCAGAGGCCGAACGGCTGGCCGGTGTCGTGATCGACCCTCTGGACCCCCGATTTACCCGCCCGGAAAGTGAAGGCGTCTGACATGAACCAGCCCGCCGGCGAAGGGCGCATGCGGCTGACCGTGGTTGGCGGCTATCTGGGTTCAGGCAAGACAACGTGGTTGCGCCATCAGTTGTTCGAACGCCGTTTCGGGCGCGTGCAGGTGCTGGTCAACGAAGCCGCTGAAACACCGGTGGATGACGCACTGCTGGGGCAGGCCGAAGGGTTGCGCGTGCTATCTGGCGGCTGTGTCTGCTGCACCGCGCGCAGCGAACTGATCGCCGCGCTGCGCGATCTGTGCGACGCGCGCAGCGCGCGGGATTCCCGCGGCGCGCGAGATGAGCAGATTGTGCTGGAAACCAGCGGCCTGGCCGACCCCGCCCCCATCGTCGAGGCCATACGCGCCGATCCGATGCTGGTGTATCACATCGTGGTTTCCGAGGTTGTGGTGATCGTCGATGCGCTGCATGCACTGGCACAGCTGCGCAGCGAACCCCTGGGCCGCAAGCAGATCGAAACGGCTGACCGGCTGGTGCTGACAAAGGTCGATGTGGCCGATCCCGGCAAACTGGGCCGTCTGATCGCAACCCTGCGGCAGTTGAACCCGGCGGCGCCGATCTCTGCTGCGGTTCTGGGGAGCCCGATCGATCTGCCCGCTGTTGACCCGGACGCCATGCCAGAGCCGCTGCCGGATCTGGCGGGCGCCGACATGGCGCCGGTCTTTCCCGCCCGTCTTATGCTGGGCGATGACATTGACTGGACAGCCTTTGCCGTCTGGCTGTCGGCACTGCTGCATGCGCGGGGCGACGATGTGCTGCGGGTCAAGGGAGTGGTACGCACGCCGGCAGGGCGTTTGCTGCTGCAGGCGGTGCGCAGGGTGGTTCAATCGCCCGAAATCCTGCCCGAACAGGGCCCGGAGGGCGGGCGCGAGGATGGCACCATCGTCGTCATCGGGCGCGGGTACGAGGCGGCAGATCTGAGCACCTCTCTGCGCCGGTTCACGCGGGCTGACGGGTAGGTTTGGCCCCTGACATAAGATGTGCTGTGGTGGCTGCGAGGCCATACCGGACGCTCGGTCGCTCTTGGCGCAGCCGCTGCGCCAGGTGGTAGCTTCGCGGTCTGACCCGCGCAATTCCGGCAGCCTGCGCGATCGCGGGCGCCGCGCGGGCTGAAAGGCGCTTGTCCAGCGGCGGGATTGCGGCGATGTTCGCGCCCGGCAGCACGCTGCCTGGTAAATCTCGAGTAAGGAACACACGAATATATGCTACACACTTTGGTAGGTAAGATTGTCGAGACGAGCGAGCAGGTGCTCACGACGACTTCAGGCAGTATCACCACGGGCTCAGTCGCTGGCGCCGGTGGGGTCGTTTACGGCAACAGCGGCGGCGGCAGTGTGACAACGCGGCACGACAATCGCATCACGTGGAAGATTTTTTCGACAGATGAGAAAGTGCTAACCATCGATCACTTCACGAATGTCAGTGGCGAGATCGGGGATATCGTTGCGATCTTCGAGGACGAAGAGTCTCTTGTCGGGGTTTTCAATTTTACTTCAGATATCTGCTATGCCAGGGAAATTGGCCGCATAGAAACAATTAAGCGTGTAGGCAAAGCATTCGCACTGTCTTTCTTTGCTGTATTCTTCTTGATGATGGTCATGCCTGACATGATCGGGGGGGTTCTGGGCAGTGTTTTTGGCCATAGCGCGATCGTCGGACCTTTAGCTACGCTCGCCATCTTGATCCTGCTTTGGCCCGCCAAGGTCTGGATAGGTTTGTACGCAAAGCGCCAACGCATCCGGCAGATGCATGATGAGGCAAATCAAATCGGCCAGCGCCTTGCTGATGAAATCCAGGCGTCTATGGAAAAGAAAAAACAGCGCATGCGAGCGATTTGAGGAGCCCTGACATCAGAACGTGTCGCGTTCATTCGTATTCACGCGACCCGTTCTACCCCTCTGATTTCCCATGTCAGAAAGCGCGGAACCGGAAGCAGGAAATTGATGCTGGCCGGCCCTGTTCAACCCCGGTGCAGCGCCCAGACAACACGTGGTGACTGTCCGCCCTGTCCCGCATCGCTGCCCCGCGCAACAGCAGCGAACAGGGCGCGGCAAGCTTTTGTCACATGATGATCACCAGAGGCCCGGCACGCGCCAATTCGGCTGAAACGGGTCGGCGGGCATCGTCGCCCGCGCTGCGGAGGCCGTAACCGCTCGATTGTTACCGCGGCAAATCAGGCGGCTTGTTCCTGAGCCGTGGGCATGGGTGCCCAGTTCCACGGTAAAAGTTCATCGAGGCGATTGATCTTGTGATCGTGGATGCGGGCGAGGATGTCGGCTAGGTAG
>JAFIED010000201.1 GCA_020832805.1 Pararhodobacter sp. | reverse complement strand
TTCGGCGAAGATCTCCAGCAACCCCTCGCGCGCGGCCTGGGCCATGATGCGGCGGCTGGTGGGCACCACGTTCAGGGTGAAACCGTCGCGCACGCGCCGGCCCTTCAGCACCGCCGCCGCCGCGCGCAGCTCCTCGATCCGCCCCGAGGCGCAGGAGCCCAGATAACCCACCTGCACCTCCAGCCCAGCCACCTCGTCCAGCGGGCGGGTGTTCGAGGGCGTGGGCGGGACCGCCACCATCAGCCCGATTTCGCTGACGTCGATGGTATGCTCGGCCTGATAGCTGCAGCCGGGATCGCTGTGCACCGGGTCCAGCACGATGCGCGGGTTGCGGCGCGCGGCTTCGTCCAGCATGGCGGCATCGGGGGCGATCAGGGCCGACAGCGCACCGGTAAACATGGCGTTGCCGGTCATCGACTGGCGCGCGTCCAGCGACATCGCCTCGATCGCCGGTCCGGCCAGTTCCAGCACCGCAAAGCGCGCGAACCGGTTGCCCAGCCGGGCCAGGATGCCGTGGAAGATGTCGCGCGCCATCACGCCGGGCTGCACCTGCCCGGTCAGGTTGACCCGCACCGTCGGCGGCACGCGAAAGTCGATATGTTCGCGCACGAAGGCTTCGACCAGAGTCTGGCGCGGCATGTTGACAGCAAAGGCCCCCAGCGCGCCCATCTGGGCGATATGGCCGTCGAAATGCACCGCAAAGGCACCGGGCACGGCAAAGCCCGTCTCGATGGCGACCTGATGGCCGATCCCTTCGCGCTCGATGCAGGGGATGCCGAACTCGGCACAGGCGGCGCGGGTCTCGTCGTGGAATTCCTCCTCGCCCGGATTGATGGCCGGGACCATGTGGTCGATGAAGATGGCAAAGCGTTCCGGCGCGGGCAGGGTCTTGCGTCCGAACTGTTCGCGCACCTGGTTGAAGATGATGTTGGTATAGCCGGGAAAGTCATAGGCCAGGATGAAATCCGGCCGCGCGCGCAATTCGTCGCCCGCGCGGGCATCGGCCTTGCCCGATGTGCGGGCAAGGATCTTCTCGACCATCGTCTGGGCGGTCATGCTGTCTCCTCCAGGGCGGAAAGTTCCGGTTTCTGCCAGCCCTTGCCCGGAACGGCGTCGAGCAGGGCGCGGGTATAGGGGTGCGCGGGCGCGCGGAAGATGGCGCCGGTCTCGCCGTGTTCGACCACCTCGCCCGCGCGCATGACCAGGATGCGGTGGCAGATGGTGGCGGCGACCCGCAGGTCATGGGTGACGAACAGGATGGCGATACCCATCTCGCGCCGGATGGTGTCCAGCAACGCCAGCACCTGTTTCTGCACCGAGACATCCAGCGCCGAGACCGCCTCGTCGGCGATCAGCAGGTCGGGCTGCATGACCAGCGCGCGGGCAATGCCGATGCGCTGGCGCTGGCCGCCGGAGAATTCATGCGGGTAGCGGTCCAGTGCCGAAGGGTCCAGTCCGACAAAGCCCAGCATCTCGGCCGCACGGTTATTGGCCTGCCGGCGCGGCACGCCGTGCTGAATGGGCCCCATGGTCAGCGTCGCCCGCACCGTGCGACGCGGGTTGAGCGATCCATAAGGGTCCTGGAACACCATCTGGATGCGCCGGTCCGGGCGGTGGCGCAGCAGCGCCGCCGGATCGACGATAGGCTTGCCGTCCAGCAGCACCCGGCCCCCATCCAGCGCCGACAACCCGATGATCGAGCGCGCCAGCGTCGATTTGCCGGACCCGGATTCGCCCACCACGCCCAGGATCTCGCCCCGGTTCAGCGTCAGCGAGACATCGCGCAGCGCCTTCACCTCGCGCCCCTTGCGCCACAGCCCGCCGCCGGTGACGAAGGTGCGCCGCGCGCCCTGCACCTGCAGCAGCGGCGTTTCGCCGCCCGGGTCGCCCGGATCGCCGGCATGGGCGGCCAGATCGGGCACGGCGGCGATCAGCTTGCGCGTATAGGGGTGACGTGGGGCGTTGAGCACCTGCGCCGCCGGCCCCTGTTCGACGATCCGGCCCTGTTCCATCACCACGATGTCGTCGGCGATCTCGGCCACCACACCAAAATCATGGGTGATGAACATCACCCCCAACCCGCGCGAGCGCTGCTGTTCCAGGATCAGCGCCAGGATCTGCTTTTGCGTGGGCACGTCCAGGGCGGTCGTGGGTTCGGCGGCGATCAGCAGCGCGGGCTCCAGCGCCAGCGCCATGGCGATCATCACCCGCTGGCGCTGGCCGCCGGATAGGCGGAACGGATAGCTGTCCTGCAACCGTTCCGGTTCCGGCAGGCCCATCGCGGCCAGCAATTCGGTGATTCGCGCGCGCTCGGCCGTGCGGGACTGACGGCCGGTCTTGCGCAGCACCTCGGCGATCTGGTCGCCCACGGTCATCACCGGGTTCAGCGCGCTCATCGGCTCCTGAAAGATCATCGCGACCTCGGCCCCGCGCATGCGGCGCAGCGCGGGTTCCGGGGCGCCGACCAGCGGGCGGCCCTGCAGGGTGATCTGGCCCTGTGTCACGCGCACATGCGGCGCCGGCAACAGGCCCATGATGGCATTGGCCGTCATCGACTTGCCGGACCCGCTTTCGCCCACGATGCAGGTGATGCGCCCGGCGGCCAGCGAAAAGCTGACATCCTCGACCGCATGCGGCCGGTCGGCACCGCGGGGCAGGGCGATGGTCAAGCCCTGAACGCGCAGCAGATCGGCGGTGGCAGGGCCAGGGTGGGGAGGGATCATGGCGGCGCCCGTCATGCCGACCGCCTGCGCGACAGGCGGGGGTTCAGCGCATCGTTCAGCGCCTCGCCCAGCAGGTTGAGGCACAGCACCGTGATGACGATCGCGATGCCGGGAAAGAAGCTCATCCACCAGGCCGTGCGGATCATCGTGCGCGCCACCCCGATCTGATAGCCCCAGCTGATCAGGTCGGGATCACCCAGGCCCAGGAAGCTGAGACCGGATTCCATAAGGATCGCGGTGGCGATCATCAGCGTGGCGGTGACAATGATCGGCGCCATGGCGTTGGGCAGGATGTCGCCGGCCATGATCCGCCAGCCGGGGATTCCCAGCGTGCGCGATGCCTCGACATACTCCCGCGAGCGCAGGCTCAGGAACTCGGCACGGACCAGCCGCGCCACCGGCGGCCAGGATACCACGGCAATCGCGATCACGATCGCCACGATCGACGGCTGCAGGATCGCCACCAGCACGATGGCAAAGATCAGGCTGGGGATGGTCTGGAACACCTCGGTCAGGCGCATCAGCGCGTCATCGACCAGCCCGCCGAAATAGCCCGCCACGGCGCCGATGGTGATGCCGACCGACAGTGCCACGGCGGTCGAGACCAGGCCGATCAGCAACGAGACCCGCGCGCCGTACAAAAGTCCCGCGGCAATGTCGCGGCCCAGCATGTCGGTGCCCAGCAGGTGGCTGCCGGTCATCGGCGGCTGGAACGGGGCGCCGACCATCGCCCAGGGTGAATGCGGATAGACCAGAGGCGCCAGAACCGCCGCCGCGGTGATGGTCAGCAGAACCAGCAGCGATACCACGCTGACCGGGTTGCGCAGGAAGGCACGCAGCGACGGGTTCATTGGCTGACCTCGATGCGGGGATCGACAAGCGTGTAGACGATGTCGGTGATCAGGTTGAACACCACCACCAGCGCCGAGGTGATGAGGAAGATCCCCAGCAGCACCGAATAGTCGCGCTGCAGCAGCGAATCGAAGGCCAGCCTGCCGATGCCGGGCCAGCCGAACACGGTTTCCACCAGCACCGTGCCCCCGATCAGGTGGCCGGCCTGAATGCCGGCAAAGGTGATGACCGGCAAAAGCGCGTTGCGCAGGATGTGGCGGCGGGTGATCTGCCCTTCGGACAGGCCCTTGGCCCGGGCGGTGCGCACGAAATCCAGCTCGCTGACCTCGATCACGCTGGCCCGCGTCAGGCGGGCATAGACGGCCATGTAGAACAGGCCCAGCACCGTCATCGGCAGGATCAGATGGTGCAGCACGTCCAGCACATGATCGAGCCCGGTCAGGCGCGAGCCTGCGGTCATCATCCCGAAGGCCGGGAACCAGCCCAACTGCAGGGAAAACAGCAGGATCGCCATCAGGCCGATCCAGAACAGCGGCGTGGCGTAGAACAACAGCGCCAGCGCGCTGATCGCCGCATCCGCCCAGGTGCCGCGCCAGCGCGCGGCCAGCGTTCCGGCGATGATGCCCAGCGTGATCGAAAGGATCGCGGCCGTTACCGTCAGCAGCAGCGTGGCCGGCAACCGCTCGCCCACCAGCACCAGAACCGGAATGCCCTGCCGGTAGGACACGCCCAGATCGCCCTGCGCCAGGGCCTGCAGATAACGCAGCAGTTGCACCGCCATCGGCTGATCCAGCCCAAAGCGCTGGCGCAGTTCTGCCATGATCTCGGGATCCATCGCGCCGGATTGCCCGGCGATCACGGCCACCGGATCGCCCGGTGCCAGCCTGAGCAGGATGAAATTGATGATCGCGATGACCAGCACGATGAAGACACCCTTCACCAGCCGTTGCGCGATGAAGCCAAGACGCGACATGGCCCAGCCCTGATTGTGTTGGCGGTCAGCTTGTGGCGGCAGGCCCGGCCAACGGCGGGGCCTGCCGGATGTGGTCGTTCAGCGCG
>JAFIED010000289.1 GCA_020832805.1 Pararhodobacter sp. | reverse complement strand
ATGGCGATCAGCCAGCCGGTTATGGCATAGGCGGCAATGGTGGCGGGCGCGCCCCAGATACGAATGTTCAGATAGGTGCTGGTCAGGGTTTCGACCGCATCGCTGGCCGGGGCCAGGCGAAAGGCAGCCCAGATCAGCGGCATCTGCAACGCCACCAGCGCCATGCCGGCGACCGTTGCAATCAGCAAGCCGCGCTTGAGCACCGCGCCCGCCTCGGCCATGTCTCCGGCGCCGAATGCCTGCGCGGCCAGCCCCGTGGTGCCCATGCGCAGGAACCCGAACACCCAGTAGACGGCAGCCAGGATCACAGCGCCCAGCCCCACGGCACCGATGGGCGCGGCCTGCCCGAGTTGCCCCACCACCGCCGTATCGGCCAGGCCGATCAGCGGCACCGACAGGTTGGCCAGCACGATGGGCAGCGCAATACGCAGCACGCGGGCATGGGTCAAAGGGGTATCGGCCGGGATCGCGCCGGCAGCGGTCTGGCTCATGGCGCAGGCCGGGGCGGGAAAGGGCCATTGCGGACATCTGGTGCCGCGCACGCCCCGCGCCGCGCATCCCGCCCGGCCAGCAGGCAGCGCCAGGCGTGGCGCACGCTGCCCGACAGGGTCATGCAGGGCAGTCTTGCACCCGCGGCGGCCGCAGTCATTCCGGCTTGCGGCGCGCGGGGATCAGGAAATGCCCCGTCGCCTGCGCAAATATCCGCGTGCGGTTATCCTGCCAGGCCTCGACATGCACCGAGGCATAGCGCCGCCCAGACCGATTCACCCGCGCCCGCGCATAGGCATCACGCGGCAGGCCCGAGCGAAGATAATCGACGGTGAAATCGATCGTCTTTGGCAGTCGTGGCAGATGTTCGGCGTCAAGCTTGCGCGGGTCAAGCTTGTTTGTCTCCATCTCTTCCCACAGCATCGACCAACTCAGTTCGATGATCGACGTAAGCTCCAGGAAAGCCGAGGTAACGCCACCGTGCAATGCCGGCAGGAAGGGGTTGCCGATCAGCTTTCCATCGAAAGGCAGCAGCGCGGTCAGTTCATCGCCGCGCCGCTCGAAACTGATGCCCAGAAAATGTGCATAGGGAATACCGCCCACCAGCGCGCGCAACGCCTTGTCGCGCCGCTCCTTGACCACCTGAACGGGCTCGGGTTTCTGTCGGGTCATGCCGTGCCCTCTGCATCGTCCTCTGCGCTGGCCCCGGTACTGCCCTCTGCCAGCGCACGCTGTTTGCCGGCTTGCATGCCGCCGTCCATGGTAAAGGCGGCGGTCACGGTGGCCACCGGCAGGCCGTCGTCAATGGCGCTGTCCTCGTCATGCGCTGTCGCCCGCACAAAGGCAACACTGCGGCTGGCATGATAGCATTCCGCCCGGGCGGTCAGGCGCTGCCCGGGCGTGGCCGCGCGCATGTAGTCGATGCGCAAATCAAGCGTGGCCGTCCCGCGGGCGCCCGGAAACGACAGGACCGCGGCACCACAACAGGTGTCCATCAACGCCGAAACAGCGCCCCCCGAAATGACCCCGGTTGCCGGATCGCCCACAAGGCGCGCGTCCCACGGCATCGAGATCACGGCACGCCCGTCGCCGATTTCCTCCAGTTCCATGCCCAGCGCCCGCGCATGGGGGATCGCCTGGATGAACTGCTGGGCGAGTGACTTGTCGGTCATGGCATGTCCCGTCCTGCCGTTTCGGCGCGCTGCGCCTTTGCTTGCCTGTGCATCGTGTCCTCTTTTGCATCGCTGCTGCCTGCCGTGCAACGGGCCACGTCACATGACCCGATGCGCGAGGCTACGCCGATTCCCCCGTCATGCGCGCATGACGTGGCGTCGCCCTGGGACGGGGGCAACCGCGGTGCTGTTGCGCCCTGCCGGGCGCCTGATACCCTTGCTGCCAGCATCAACCGCAACGCCCCGAAGGAGCGCCGCCATGGCCCTGCCCAGCACCACCAAGGCCCTTGCCCTGCGCGAGGGCGGCTATGCCCCCGCCCCCACCGCCGCCGTGCCGGATCGGATGGCCGATCACATCGAACTGGCCGATATGCCCCTGCCCGCGCTGAAGCCCGGACAGGTGCTGATCGAGGTGATCATGGCGCCCGTCAACCCGTCGGACCTGTTCTATGTGCAGGGCAGTTACGGCCAGCCCCGCACGCAGGGCAATGCCGCCGGTTTCGAGGGGGTCGGCCGCGTGCTGGCCTCTGGCGGCGGCAAGATGGCCGATGCGCTGATCGGCGCCCGGGTTGCGTTTCTGGGCACGGTGACCGGCACCTGGGCGGCCCATGCCGTCAGCGATGCAGCCCTGTGCATCCCGCTGCGCGATGATCTGCGCGACGAGGACGGCGCAGCACTGATCGTCAACCCACTGACCGCCGTGGCTTTGCTTGAGCGTGTGCGCGAGGCCGGATCGGAGGCGTTCATCCTGAATGCTGCGGGCTCGCAACTGGGCAGGCTGATTCTGGGGCTGGCCCGTGATCAGGGACAAAAGGCGCTGGCGGTGATCCGGCGCGGCCATGATGCCGAAGAACTGCTTTCGGCCGGCGCAACCGAGGTGCTGGTCTCGTCCGACAGCGATTTCGCCACCCGCGCCGGCACGGCCATCCGTTCGCACAAACCCCGGGTGCTGCTGGATGCGGTGGGCGATCAGATTACGGCGGATCTGTTTTTCGCCATGCCATCCGGCGCGCGCTGGGTCAGCTATGGCAAGATGAGCGACGAATCCCCGCGGCTGGGCCAGATGGGGCAGTTCATTTTCATGGACAAGCATATCGAGGGGTTCTGGCTGTCGCGCTGGCTGCCCGCCGCCTCGCCCGAGCGCCGCAGCGCATTGATTGCCGATGTGCAGGCGCGCTTTGCTTCTGGTGCATGGGCAACACGCGTGGCTAGCCGCCTGTCATTGCCCGAGGCAATCGACGGTATGCTGCCGGCGCTGGAACAGGGCACGGGCAAGGTGATGCTGGTGCCTTGACACGGCAGGGCGTCATTGTCTGAACCGGGCGCGCCTGTCGGCGCCGCCCGGGTTGATTCCCCCTGCGCAAGCGCATAGAGCGAGGCGCGACCAGACTGGAGAGCGCCGCCATGCCCGCCCCCGAAAAACCCGTCACTGCAAAACCGACCGCCTGTATCGTTCTTGCCGATGGCACCATCTTCTTCGGGCGCGGTTTCGGCGCCACCGGGGTCACCGTTGCCGAACTGGTGTTCAACACGGCGATGACCGGGTACCAGGAAATCATGACCGACCCGTCCTATGCCGGGCAGGTGGTCACCTTTACCTTCCCGCATGTCGGCAACGTCGGCGTGAATTCAGATGATGACGAGGCGGCCGAGCCTGTCGCCGCCGGCATGGTGGTGAAATGGGACCCCACAGAGCCATCGAACTGGCGCGCCAGCGCACCCTTGACGGATTGGCTGGAAAAGCGCGGGCGCATCGGCATCGGCGGTATCGACACCCGGCGCCTGACCCGCGCCATCCGGCAGCAGGGCGCACCGCATGTTGCCCTTGCCCATGATCCAGAGGGGAATTTCGACATCGAGGCGCTGATTGCCCGGGCACGCGGCTGGAAAGGGCTGGTGGGTGTCGATCTGGCGCGCGAGGTCAGCTGCGCCCAAAGCTATCGCTGGAACGAGATGCGCTGGGCCTGGCCACAGGGGTATCAGCCGCAGACCGACCCGCAGCATCGCGTTGTCGCCATCGACTACGGCGCGAAACGCAACATCCTGCGCTGCCTTGCCTCGGCCGGGTGCGATGTGACGGTGCTGCCGGCCACGGCCACGGCCGAGGAAGTGCTGGCATTGAACCCTGACGGGGTTTTCCTTTCGAACGGACCGGGTGACCCTGCGGCCACCGGTGAATACGCCGTGCCGATGATCCGCTCGGTGCTGGAACGTGACCTGCCGGTCTTCGGCATCTGCCTTGGGCATCAGATGCTGGCGCTTGCCCTGGGCGCACGCACCGTCAAAATGAATCACGGCCACCATGGCGCAAACCATCCGGTCAAGGATGTTGAAACCGGCAAGGTTGAGATTACCTCGATGAATCATGGCTTTACCGTGGACAGCCAGACGCTGCCCGATGGCGTGATCGAAACGCATGTCAGCCTGTTCGACGGCTCGAACTGCGGCATTCGGGTTTCCGACCGCCCGGTGTTTTCGGTCCAGTATCACCCCGAGGCCAGCCCCGGCCCGCAGGACAGCTATTACCTGTTCGAACGCTTTGCCCAGGCAATGCAACAGCGCAAGGCCTAGCCAGGCAACCGTATTCTGCGCCCACGTCGGTTGTCGCCGTGGCGCAATGGTCATTCATGGCCGGGGCGACACGGCGAAAGCGCTGCCGCGCTGGTGGCATTAACCACCTGTTAACAGTGTTTTATGCATTCTTGCCAGCGGATGTCGCGCGGGGCGGCACCCGCCGGGGTGGATGGGATGCGGGCGCAGCGTACAGCCAGGGTGACAGCCGATAGGGCAATGCGGTTCGCACCGGGGGCCGCCGCGACGGCTGCGCCGGCCAGTGCTGCACCGTCCCTCCCTATGCCGCCGACCGCGCTCAAGCCCGTCCGCACCGATGGGTCCAGGCCCCCCCTGGGCATGGTGATGCTGGAACAGGGCACGCTCAGCGCCGCGGCATTGGTGCGGGCGCTGACACTGCAGACCCGCCATGATGCCCTGTTGGGTTCGATTGTTCAGGCGCATGACCTGGCCGATGAGGCGGCGGTGATGCACGCGCTGGCCACACAGCACGGCACAACGGTACTTGACCCCGCGCGGCATCCGCTTGACCCGCGTCTGATCGACACGCTGGGACCAACCCGTTGGTTGCAGATGCGCTGTCTGCCCTGGCAGCGCGCCGGCGGGATGACGCTGCTGGCCTGCGCCGATCCGGCCACGTTCCACCGCCATCGGGCAGAGATCGTTTCGGTGCTTGGCCCGGTGTCGCTGGTCATGGCGCCACTCAGTACCTTGCATAGTGCCATCGCCGACAACCGGCGCGCCGCGCTGCGGCTTTGGGCCGAAACATGTGTCGCCGAACCGGAAAGCTGCCGCCGCTGGGGCAGCACGCGGTTCAGCCTGTTCCTGGGGGGCGGCCTGCTAGCGGTGCTGATCGGGGCCGCAATCGCGCCCTTGCTGGTGTTTTCGCTGTGTCTGGCGGTTGTGCTGATGGCGCTGTTTGCCGGCACCGCGCTGAAGATCGCAGCGGCGATTGCCCGATTTCACATGCCGCGCCCTGCAGCCTTGCCAACCGACCCGGTCGTGCGCCGCAGACAGCGGCCACGCAAGCCGGTGGTGTCGCTGATGGTGCCGCTGTACCGTGAGCCGGCGATTGCAGCGCGGCTGGTGCGCCGTCTGCAGGCGCTGACCTACCCGCGTGAGTTGCTGGATGTGATGATTGTCGTCGAAGAAGACGACAGGGTGACCCGCGATGCATTGGCCAAGGCGCAACTGCCGCGCTGGATGCGCGTGATTCCCGTGCCCGAATCGCAGCTGAAGACCAAGCCGCGTGCCCTGAACTATGCCCTGAACTTTGCCCTGGGCGAGATTGTCGGCGTGTATGATGCCGAAGATGCCCCTGCCCATGACCAGTTGCACCGTGTGGTCGAGGCATTTGCCGCCGGCGGGCCTGATCTGGCCTGCGTTCAAGGTGTGCTGGATTACTACAATCCCGGCACCAACTGGCTGGCGCGCTGCTTTACCATTGAATATGCCGCCTGGTTCCGAGTGATCCTGCCGGGCATGGAACGGCTGGGACTCGCCGTGCCGCTGGGGGGCACGACACTGTTCTTTCGGCGCGATGCGCTGGAACGGCTGGGCGGCTGGGACGCACATAACGTGACCGAGGACGCCGATCTGGGCATCCGCCTGGCGCGCTATGGCTACCGCACCACGCTGATCGACAGCGTGACGCTGGAAGAGGCAAATTGCCGACTCTGGCCGTGGGTAAAGCAGCGTTCACGGTGGCTGAAGGGATATGCCATGACCTATGCCGTGCATATGCGCCGGCCCGCCCTTTTGTGGCAGCAACTGGGTTGGTGGCGGTTCATCGGCTTTCAGATCCTGTTTCTGGGCACCCTGATCCAGTTTCTGCTGGCACCCATCCTGTGGAGCTTCTGGCTGATGCTGTTCGGCCTGGGTCATCCGTTGGCCGCTGCATTGCCGCTGGCGGGGGCCATCGCGCTGGCCACGCTGTTTCTTTGCGCCGAAGTCGCCAACCTGACCGTCAATATCGTGGCGCTTTCCGGGCGGCGGCACCGCTGGCTGCGTCCCTGGGCGCTGACCCTGCACCTGTATTTCCCCCTTGCCGCCGTCGCCGCCTGGAAGGGCCTGTGGGAAATGGTGGTCAGCCCCTATTACTGGGACAAGACAACGCACGGCCTGCATGACAGCACATTGCAGCCTGCCCTGTCGGCAACGTGATTGCCTGCCAGGCGGCGGCTGGTGTCATTGTGCCGACAGATGGGCTATCGCCGGGGCTGGCGCCCTATGTCGCCGGCTTCCAGTTTCAGGCGAGTCTCGAAGGCAAGCGAGATATGCGCCTGCAAGGCGGCTTCTGCCGCATCGCCATCGCCACGCGCGATCGCCTCGACAATGGCGGCATGTTCTTCCAGCGCGGCGGTCCCGCGGCCATCGGCTTCCAGCGAGGTTGTGGCCAGCAGCGCCATGGAGCGATGCACCATGTCCAGTTGCTGCACCAGAAACCGGTTGTGCGAGGCCAGATGCAGCTGTTTGTGAAAGCGCTTGTTGGCACGGCTCAAGGCGCGCGGATCGTCGATCAGCTTTCGATCGGCGGTCACCATGTCGCGCAACACGCGCACCTCTTCCACCGACGCGTGGCGCGCGGCCAGACGGGCCGCCAGCCCCTCCAGCTCGGCGCGCACCACATAAAGTTCGGCCAACTGGTTATGATCCAGCGACGCCACGATCAGCGAACGCCCGTCACGGGTCAGCAGTGACTGGGTTTCAAGCCGCTGCAAGGCTTCGCGCACCGGCGTGCGGGATACGCCGAACCGCTCTGCCAGTTCGGATTCGACAAGCCGGTCTCCGGGTTTGTAGACGCCCTCGTCGATAGCCGCGAGGATCAGGGAATAAGCATCAGCCTGCATCGGGCGGGGTTCGGTCATCACGCTGTCCATTTGCGCGACGCTAGCGTGAAGATGCAGCGCATGAAAGATCAATTCGCCATCCACCCTTGAGCATGCGGCGCTTTCGGCCTAGCTGGGTTTTCATGGTTGCTGAATCCTTCGCTCATGTCCGCACCTGGGTCTTCGACCTGGACAACACGCTGTACCCGCCAGCCACCCGCCTGTTCGATCAGATCGACCGGCGCATGACTGATTACGTTCAGCGCGTGCTGGGCGTTGACCTGGCCGAGGCTGATCGCCTGCGAAAGCTGTACTGGCGCGAATACGGCACCACGCTGGCCGGGCTGATGGCCCGCCACGGCGTCGAGCCAGAGGCGTTTCTTGTCGAGGTCCATGACATCGATTTCAGTGTGCTTGCCCCTGATACCGGGCTGGGTGAACGGATCGCCGCGCTGCCGGGGCGAAAGATCGTCTATACCAACGGCTCGGCGCCCTATGCCGGGCAGGTGATCGGCGCGCTGGGTTTTGGCGACCTGTTCGATGCGGTCTACGGCATCGAGAACGCGGGGTACCATCCAAAGCCGCGCGTCGAAGCCTTTGAGGCGGTTTTCACCGCTGACAGGCTGGACCCGGGCACGGCCGCCATGTTCGAGGATGACCCGCGTAACCTGCGCGTACCCCATTCCCTGGGCATGCGCACGGTGCATGTTGCACCCGCGCCGCTGCCTGCGGCCGAGGCCGCGCATATTCACCATCACACCGATGATCTGCGCGCCTTTCTGGCAGGGCTGTAGCCCCCGGCCGGCGCCCCCGCGACGCGATGCCGCACTGCGGCAAGGGGACCGATGGGCAGCATGGGGCAGAATAGATACATCCGGGATGCAGTTTACCTTCGGAGGCGCTGATGAAGCCGCTTGACGCACATCCCCCCCTTGCAGCGTTTGCTGTCGGCACACCTGCAGCCCGCCGCCGTTCCGCAAGAAAGCCCCTGGCATGGCGCATTCCCGTCCTGGGCGCTATCCTGCGCGAACTGGCCGAAGGCGATCCGGATTTTCCGTTCTACGCCGGGTTGTCATTGGCCTGTCTTGCCGTCTGCGCCGTGCTGCTTTGGGGGCTTCCGGCACTGGTTGTGACCGCGCTGCTGGCCACTCCGGTAATGGGAACGCTGCTGATCCTGATCACGCGCGGCTGATCGCCCTATCGCCAGGCGCATCCCGTCGCGCTATGTCAGGCACATGGGCTGATCAAGGGGCGTGGGATGCGCGAAACAGTGGATATCATGATTGCCGGCGGCGGCGTTGCCGGCCTCGCAGCGGCAGCGGCATTCGGCAGCGCCGGGTATCGCGTGTTGTGCGTCGATCCGGCTGCCCCGGTGACCGAAAGCACGGCACAGGGCGCAGACCTGCGCACCACCGCGTTCTTGCAGCCTTCAGTGCCGGTGTTGCAGGCGGCGGGCTTGTGGGAACGGCTTGCCCCTCATGCCATGCCCTTGCAGGTCATGCGCATCGTTGATGCGGGCGGTCCAGAGCCTGTTGCGCGCAGCACGCATGATTTCGATGCTGCCGATCTGTCGGATCAGCCCTTTGGCTGGAATCTGCCGAACTGGTTGCTTCGCCGCGAATTCCTGGCGCGTATGGCAGAACTGCCAGACGTGCGCTTCGAACCCGGCATCGCCGCGACAGACCTCTTGACGCGCGAGAGCGAAGCAATCGTCACGCTCGGTGATGGCCGGCGCATCGCGGCCCGGCTGCTGCTGGCCGCTGACGGGCGCCACTCGCGCATGCGCGCGGCGCTGGGAATCAATGTGCAGACCTTTCGCTATGGCCAGAAGGCGCTTGCCTTCGCGGTGACCCACGATCTGCCCCATGACAATGTATCGACCGAGATTCACCGCTCTGGCGGGCCTTTCACGCTGGTGCCCTTGCCGGATCGGGACGGGACGCCCTGTTCCGCGGTGGTGTGGATGGAAAGCGGGCCAGAGATTGCGCGCCTGCAAACCCTGTCTGACACCCGGTTCGACGAAGAGATGAACACGCGCTCCTGCGGACTGTTTGGCAGGCTGCAGCGTGCCTCTGCCCTGACTGTCTGGCCGATCATCGCCCAGATTGCCGACCGCTTTGATGGCGAACGCAGCGCGCTGATGGCCGAGGCCGCGCATGTCGTGCCGCCCATTGGTGCGCAGGGGCTGAACATGAGCCTGGCCGATCTGAAGGTACTGCTGGATCTCGCGCGCCCGGAAACGCTGGGCAACGCCGGCATGCTGCGAACCTATCATCAGCGCAGATGGCCAGAGGTTCGCCTGCGCGTGGCCGGGGTGGACATGCTGAACCGGGCCTCGATGGCATCAGCCCAACCCTTGCGGGACGCGCGTGCGGCAGCGCTAAATGCGTTCTATTCGTTGCGCCCGGTACGCCATGGTCTGATGCGGCTGGGCATCGGCATGCGTTAGGCGCCATAGCGCCGTCAGAATCGCAGCCAGCTTGCCAGCGTCACGCTGCGCCCCCGGCTGTTTCCCAGCCCCTGGCGCAGTCCCAGCTGCACATGCCGGCCTTCACGCCATTCCCAGGCAACTGAAGGCGCCAGATGAAGGCGGCTGCCCATCTGGTCACGCTCGGCCTGAAGCTGCAGCATGGTCAGAACATGCGGCACGGGGCGGAAACCAAGTGTCAGGTACCCCGCAGGCTCTGCCTTTCGGCCGCGTCCGACGGGCAAGGCTACCGACAGATCAGCCGACACCCAGCCCGGCAAGGGCCTCTCGAACCCCAGCCCCCAAAGTGCGCCGGGGCGCAGCCACAGCCCGCCACCACGGCTGCGCACCACACCCCCCATCGACAGGGCCAGGCGGGTGCGTCCGGAACCCCGTGTCACGGTGCGCCGCCATGACAGCATTCCCTGTACCGTCCCGCCCCGGTCACGCTGAAGTTGGCCAACCAGCCATTGGCTGTCGTCGATCCCGGTTTCGCCCCAGATCGATATTGCCCCCGAATCGCGCGACAGGCTGAGAAACCACTCGCCCGCCGGACGCGGCCAGGGCCCTGCCGCCAGCGGTGTGGCAACAAAAAGCGCCAGCAACAGGACAACAGACAGGCGCATGATCCGGCTTCATCCAAACGCAATGGGCCCTGTGCTCTGGGCCCGCCACACAACTACAGGATGCAACAATCAGACAAAAACGCGTGCGGCGCAATGCTGATCCCGGCAACTGCGCCGTTTTCATCAGCGATGTCTCTGTGTTGCGCCTGCGATGTCCAGCGACTAGGCTAGGGCCATTGCAGGCGATGCGTTGCATCGCGGCGGGAGGTTCCAGATGAGCGACAAACAGTTGACTTTCAAGGAAATGTGCGCCCGCTTTGACGTGACGCCAAGAACGCTGCGGTACTATGAGTACATCGAATTGCTGTCACCAGAAAAGGAAGGCCGCAATCGGTTCTACGGCGCACGCGAGATTGCGCGCATGACCCTGATCCTGCGCGGTCGCCGTTTTGGCTTCAGCCTGGAAGAGATTCGACAATGGCTTGAGATCTATGAAACCAAGGGCACCCAGCCACAACTGGAAGCCTGGATCGAGATGGCCGATCGTCAACTGAAGGAACTGGCGCGCCAACAGGAAGAGTTGCGCCTGACCATCGACGACCTGCGCGCGTTGCGCGCCGAAGCCGCAGATTTGCTGATCACCGACGGCGAGGCCTGATCAGCCGCGCGCCGCACCGGTTCCGGGCTTTCCGCCTGCGTGGCCGTGCCACCGCCTCTGGCATCACCGGCTCTGGCATCACCGACCCTGACCCCACGCGACCCTGCGTCACGAATTCGGCATGACGCCACGTATCGGATTACGTTAACGTCAACTTGGGTGGTAAGTACCTGTTGTGCTCCCCAGATGTAGCACGACCGGGTATCCGGAAACGCTGACAGGTGACGCCATGGAAGATAAGGAAATGTTGACCATTCGCGAAATGTGCGAGGCATTCGATGTCACGCCGCGCACATTGCGTTTCTATGAGGCCAAGGAGCTGTTGTTTCCCTTGCGTGAGGGCCAGAAACGCCTGTTCACGCGGCGGGATCGCGGGCGGTTGAAACTGATCCTGCGCGGCAAGCGATTCGGCTTCAGCCTGGAAGAGATGCGCCAGTTGCTGGACCTTTATGACCGCGGCGATGCGCAGGAAGAGCAGCTCAAGCGCACCTATGAGGTTGCACGCGACCGCCTGGCACAGATGGAGCGCCAGCGCGACGAACTGAACGAGGCCATCGAGGAGCTCAGGGGCCAGTTGCAATGGGGCGCCGACATGATTGCCTCTTTCCGCAGGCCCGCCGCCGAATAACCCCCTGCCCCTTCGCATATCCATGAACTGATCACCGGCGCCATGCCGCGCCACAGGGAGAAAGCAATGCCCAGCTACACCGCCCCGGTGAAAGACTTTCAATTCATCCTGCACGACCTGCTGAAAGCGCCAGAAACCGGCATCCCCGGCTATGACGAGCTGGAAGCCGATTTCACCAACGCCATTCTTGAAGAAGCCGGCAAGCTGGCGACCGACAAGCTGGCACCACTGAACAGTTCCGGCGATACCGAGGGCTGCGTGATGGAAAACGGCGTGGTGCGCACGCCAAAAGGTTTCCGCGAGGCCTTCGAGGCGGTGAAGGAAGGCGGCTGGAACGGGCTGGACCTGCCTGAACAGTATGGCGGGCAGAACCTGCCGGTGCTGATGGGCTCTGCCGTGGGCGAGATCATGTGCTCGGCAAACATGGCGCTCAACATGTATCAGGGCCTGACGCACGGCGCGATCAACGCGCTGCTGGCCCATGCCTCGGACGCGCAGAAGGACATGTATCTGCCGAAGATGGTGTCCATGGAATGGACCGGCACCATGAACCTGACCGAACCGCATTGCGGCACCGATCTGGGCATGATCCGCACCAAGGCCGAACCGCTGGACGATGGCAGTTATGCGATCACCGGCCAGAAGATCTTCATCTCGGCCGGCGAACACGACATGGCCGAAAACATCATCCATCTGGTGCTGGCCAAGGCCCCGGGCGGCGGCGAGGGCACCAAGGGGATCAGCCTGTTCCTGGTGCCGAAGGTGCTGGTAAACAAGGATGGGTCCCTGGGCGCGCGCAACGGCGTCTCGGTGGGCAAGATCGAGGAGAAGATGGGCATCCACGGCAATGCCACCTGCGTGATGAATTTCGACGGCGCCCAAGGCTGGCTGGTGGGCGAGCTGCACAAGGGCATGCGCGCCATGTTCGTGATGATGAACGAGGCCCGGCTGGGTGTCGGTGTGCAGGGCTATGCGCAGGCCGAGGCCGCGTATCAGAACGCGCTGGCCTATGCCAAGGACCGCCTGCAGGGCCGCGCCGTGACGGGGGCCGAAAACAAGGACGGCCCCGCCGACCCGCTGATCGTGCACCCGGACATCCGGCGCAACCTGATGGACCAGAAAAGCTTTGTCGAGGGCGCACGGGCTTTCGCGCTGTGGGGCGCGCATCTGATCGACCGCTCGCACCGGGCGGGCGACAACGACGCCGAGGGGCTGATCTCGTTGCTGACGCCGGTCATCAAGGGCTTTCTGACCGACAAGGGCTTCGACATGACGGTGCAGGCCCAGCAGGTCTTTGGCGGGCATGGCTACATCGAGGAATGGGGCATGTCGCAATTCGTGCGCGACGCCCGCATCGCCATGATCTATGAGGGTGCCAACGGCATCCAGGCGCTGGATCTGGTGGGCCGCAAGCTGGCCGCCGACGGCGGCAAGCCGGCAATGGCATTTTTCGAGATGATCAAGGGTTTCATCAAGGAGCATGAAGGGAACGAGGCGCTCAAGGCCGATTTCCTGGACCCGCTGAAGGCCGCGTCAAAGGACCTGCAGGCGGCGATGATGTATTTCATGCAGCAGGGCATGAAGAAGCCCAACGACGCGCTGGCCGGTTCAACCGATTTCATGCATCTTTTCGGCCATGTCTGCCTGGGCCTGATCTGGGCGCGCATGGCGGCGGCCGCGCAGGCCGCGCTGGATGCCGGCAAGCCTGACGCGACGTTCTACAAGACGAAGCTGGCTACCGGCCGCTACTATATGGCGCGGCAACTGCCGGCCACGGGGCTGCACTTGGCACGCATCCAGTCGGGTGCGGACACGGTGATGGCGCTGGAGGCCGAAGCGTTCTGATCCATGACCGGGGGCGCAGGCCGCGCCCCCGCCACCAGGGGAAACCTGATGCCCAAGCGCCTGCGCCTGACCCGCCGCCTGCCCGTCGCCATGAGCGAAGACGCTTATCGACGGCTCAAGCGCTTCGCCGCAGAGGCCGGGCTGGACGAGGGCGAAGCGCTGTCATTCCTGTTTGAACATTTCGACAGCATCACCCATCACGACAACCTGTCGCACCGGCTGCGGCTGTTCAACGCCGAACTTGAGGCGCGCAAGCGCTGAGTTTTCCGATCCGGTCTTGGGAGGGACCACGACGATGACATTTCCGATGCTTGCATCCAGCTGGATGACCGATGAACACCGCATGCTGGAAAGCATGGCGCGCGACTTCTTCGTCAACGAATGGGTGCCCCACGCCGAGCGCTGGCGCAATCAGGGCGAAATGGACCGCGCAATCTGGAACCAGGCGGGCGAGATGGGCTTGCTGTGCGCCTCGATCCCCGAAGAATATGGCGGTGCGGGCGGCGATTTCGGCCATGAAGCGGTCATCAGCATGGAACACCCGCGCCAGAATCTGGCCAGCTGGGGCAACCCCATCCATTCCGGGATCGTGGCGCATTACATCCTCGCCTACGGGACGGAGGACCAGAAAAAGCGCTGGCTGCCCAGGATGGCATCGGGCGAGATGGTGGGCGCCTTGGCGATGACCGAGCCCTCGGGCGGGTCGGACGTGCAGAACCTGAAGACGCGCGCGGTGCGCGATGGCAATGTCTATCGGCTGACGGGGTCCAAGACCTTCATATCGAACGGGCAACACGCCGATCTGGTGATCGTCGCGGCCAAGACCGATCCGACGGCGAAAGCCAAGGGCGTGTCGCTGGTTGTCGTGGAGACCGAAGGCGCCGAAGGGTTTCGCCGTGGCCGCAACCTCGACAAGGTCGGCTTGAAGGCGGCAGACACGTCGGAACTGTTCTTTGACGAAGTGCCGGTCCCGCCCGAGAACATCCTTGGCGGCAAGGAAGGCCAGGGTTTTTATCAGATGATGCAGCAATTGCCACAGGAACGCCTGATCATCGGCTGTGGTGCGGTGGGGGCGATCGAGGGCGCGGTCGAGCGCACCATCGCCTATTGCAAGGAACGCGAAGCCTTCGGCCAGCCCATCATCGGCTTCCAGAACACGCGCTTCAAGCTGGCCGAGTGCAAGACGAACGCGGCGGTGGCACGGGCCTTTCTGGACAGCTGCATCGCGGCGCACATGAAAGGCGAACTGACCGTCGAAATGGCAGCCATGTGCAAATACTGGTTGACCGACCTGCAATGCGCAGTGATCGACGAATGCGTACAGTTGCATGGCGGATACGGCTTCATGTCGGAATATGCGGTTGCCGAGATGTGGACCGATGCGCGGGTGCAGCGGATCTACGGCGGCACCAACGAGATCATGAAGGAATTGATCGGGCGGTCGCTGTGAACGCTCCCGCCCGCCAGAACCATGATCACGGATCATGGCTTGCCGGTTGGG
>JAFIED010000268.1 GCA_020832805.1 Pararhodobacter sp. | reverse complement strand
CGAGGGGGGCAGCGCCCCCCTGCCCCCGGATCAGCCTACCCGGCCTTCGGGGCATAGAGCCGGTCAATCGCCGGCTCGCCCAGCTTCAGCACCACCTCATAGCCCTGCGCGACCAGAAATTCATGCGGCGCCATGTCGGCGGTGCCCTTGGCGATCTTGCGGTCTTTCAGTTCCATCATCACAAAGGGGCGACAGCGCGCCAATGTCTCGCGGCTGCCCTCCAGCACCTTCAACTCGTATCCCTCGACATCCAGCTTCAGCAGCAACACGTCATCCAGGCGCAGGCTGTCGATCGGAATGGCCTGAATGTCGCCCGGCCCCTTGACCTCGCGCGAGATCGAGCGGCGAAACCACCCGCCCCCCCCCATGCTGACGCCTTCCGCCACCGCCGACAGCGCGTTGTGCCAGGTGGTGACGCGGTCGCCCAGCCCCCAGTCAGCCACGTTCCGCGCCAGGCATTCATAGGTATCGGGCGCGGGTTCGAAGGCGTGCACATGGGCGAAATGGGCGGCCATGTGCCGGGCATAGGCGCCGACATTGGCGCCTGCATCGATGGCCACGCCGGCCGCCAGCCGATCCGGCCCCACCGCCGCGCGAATATGGTCGATGGCACCGGTCAGGTGATGCAGCTGCGTGCCCTGCTTGCCGCCCTCATAGTTCTTGCGGGTCTTGCGCAGGTTCCGAAACCAGAAGGTATCGACATCCGGCACCCAGAATTCGCCGATCTTCTTCATGCGTTTTCCTTCATCAGCCCGTCCAGCCGGACAAGCCCTTCCAGCAACCCCGCCATCTGATCCAGCGGCACCATGTTCGGCCCGTCCGAGGGGGCGTTGTCCGGGTCGCCATGGGTTTCGATGAACAGCCCCGCACAGCCCACCGCCAGCGCCGCGCGCGCCAGCGGCGCCACGAATTCGCGCTGACCGCCTGAACTGGTCCCTTGCCCGCCCGGCTGCTGCACCGAATGCGTGGCATCAAAGATCACCGGATAGCCGGTGGCGGCCATGATCGGCAAGCCACGGAAATCGGACACCAACGTATTGTAACCAAAGGATGTGCCGCGCTCGCACAGCATGATCCGGTCATTGCCGGTCGAGGCGACTTTCGCCGCCACATGCCGCATGTCCCAGGGAGCCAGAAACTGGCCCTTCTTGACATTGATCACCCGCCCCGTGGCGCCGGCGGCCAGCAGCAGATCGGTCTGGCGGCACAGAAAGGCCGGGATCTGCAACACATCGCAGACCTCGGCCGCAGGCGCGCAATGGCCCGGTTCGTGCACATCGGTCAGCACCGGGCAACCGAATTCCGCACGCACCGCCGCCAGGATTTCCAGCCCCTTGTCCATCCCCAGCCCCCGCTGGCCCGAAAGGCTGGATCGATTGGCCTTGTCATAGCTGGCCTTGAACACAAACGGGATGCCCAGCCGCGCGCAGGTCTCGGCCAGACTGCCCGCGATCTGGCGCGCATGGTCCAGCGATTCCATCTGGCAGGGGCCAGAGATCAGCGCGAAGGGGCGGTCATTGCCGATCTCATGGTCTTTGATCGTGACGATCATGCGATCCCCTCGCGTTGCAGGACGGCCTCGATACGGGGCACATCCTCTGGGTTGTTCAACTCCCAGAACTCGCGGCCCTGTGCCTGCACCTCTACACAGGTGACGGGCAGACCATTGTAGAGAAAGCGCAACTGCTCCAGCCCTTCCAGATTTTCCAGCGCGCAGGGGCCGGCGCGCATGTAGTCGGCCAGTGCGGCGGGGGTATAGGCATAGACCCCCACATGGTGAAAGGCCGGCACCTGCTCGTCGGCGGCATAGCTGCGCCCGGTATAGGGCAACACTTCCTTGGAGAAATACAGCGCCCGGCTCCGGGCATCCATGACCGCTGTCGTGCCGCCCACGCGGCCCGCCTGCCGGTCTTCCAGGAAACGCGCGTGGGTTTCCGGCGTCAGGCGCAGCACGAGCGTTGCCACCTGCGCCCCGGCCTGCATCGCGTCGATCAGGGCGCTGACAAACCAGGCCGGTGTCAGCGGCGCATCGCCTTGCAGATTGACCACCACGCGCGGGGCGATGCCCAGCCGGGCGATGGCATCGGCGCAGCGTTCGGTGCCATTGGCGCAGGCGGGATCGGTCATCACCACCTCGGCGCCGAAATCGGCGGCGGCCCGGGCAATCCGGTCGTCATCGGTGGCCACCAGCACGGCATCGACCCCGGGTACCGCGCGCGCGGCCAGCCATGACCGCTCGATCAGGCTGCGCACCTGTCCCGTGGCGCCGCGCAGCCCCGCCAGGGGTTTGCCGGGATAGCGGCTGGATGCATAGCGCGCGGGAATCACGATCACCACATCGCACACGGCCAGATCCCCCATCACACCACCCCCGCCCGCAAACAGTCATGCAGCCTGATCATGCCCTGGATCGTGCCGCCCTCGTCAACCACGCACAGCGCGTTGACCTTGGCGCGGTTCATCATGCCCACGGCCTCTGACACCAGCGCGCCCGGGCCGATCGTTTTCGGGGCGCGGGTGGCCACATCGCGCGCCACGCGGGCCAGCAGCCCCTCCATGTTGCGCCGCAGATCGCCGTCGGTGATGATCCCGGTCAGGCGCCCGGCTTCGGCCACCAGCGCCACGCCGTAGCCGGCACCGGACATGCGCACCAGCACGTCAGGCATCGGCGTTTCCTCGGTCACCAGCGGCAGGGCATCGCCCGTATGCATCAGATCGGCCACGCGCATCAGCTGTGCGCCCAGCTTGCCGCCCGGATGGAACAGGCGAAAGTTCTCGGGGTCAAAGCCGCGCCGGCGCATGACCGCCACGGCCAGCGCATCCCCCTTCGCCAGGCTGGCCGTGGGCGAGGTGGTGGGCGCCATGCCGATCGCGCAGGCCTCTGGCGCATCGGGCAGCAACAGCACGATATCGGCCTTGGTCGCCAGGGTGCTGCCCGCAACACGGGTCAGGGCAATCAGGGGGATGGCAAAGCGGCGCGTATACGAAATCAGGTCGCCCAGTTCGCGTGTCTCGCCGGAATTCGACAGCAGGATACAGCAATCACGGCTGGCAATCATGCCCAGATCGCCGTGGCTGGCCTCGGCGGCATGCACGAAATGCGCAGGCGTCCCGGTCGAGGCAAAGGTGGCGGCGATCTTGCGCCCGACATGGCCGGATTTGCCGATCCCCGCCACGATCAGCCGGCCCTCGGTCAACAGGATGGCATCGACCGCGCGCACGAAACTGTCACCCAGTTCGGCGGCCATGGCACGCAGCGCGCCGGCCTCGGTTTCCAGAACGTTTCTGCCGCTGGCGATGACCGAGTCGGCAGTCTGGTCGGTGTCCCTGGCGGGCTGGAATGTCACGCGGATACAGCCCCCTGAGGCCCCTGATTGCCCCGCGCTGATACAGGCAAAGCCGCGCGCAAGTCAACGCAACGCGGGGCGGGCGCGCAAACGTCTGCCATAGGCACCGCGCGTGATGAAGCGCGGCCTGCGGCATGCCCGGCCGTCACAGCGGCCCGTCCAGCCAGCGCGCCGCCGCCATGCCCACGCGCAGGGCAAGCGGGCGCAACGGGCGCGGCACCACCCGGCCCGGGCGCCGGTGCAACAGCGCGGGCGCCCGGTTGGGGCCGCCCGCCAGGGCCGCCGCAATGCGCCGCCCGCCCTCGGATGCGGCGGCCACGCCATTGCCGTGCCAGCCCAGCGCCGCGAACATTCCGTCATGCCCCGGCACCGCCCCCCCCCAGGGCGCCCGCGACCCGGTCAGGCAGACATGCCCGCTCCAGTAATGTTCCACATCCACCCCGGCCCAGGCGGGAAACAACGCGGCAAATTCTGCCTGCAACACCTGCCGAAAGGCCGCCTGCGCCGCCGGCGCCATCGATGGGCTGCCGCGCCCGCCAAACAGAAAGCGCCCACAAGGCAGCAGGCGAAAGTAATGCAGCACGCGGCGCGAGTCATAGGCCATGATCTGGCTGGTCCAGCCCTGTGCCTGCAATTCGGCGGGGCTGAGCGGGCGCGTCACCAGAATGGCCGAGGCCAGCGGCAGGATACGCCCGGAAAGCCAGGGCAACAGCGCCTCGTCGCTATAGCCATTCGTGGCCCACAGCACGCGCCGTGCCAGCAGGCTGCCACGCGCCGTTGTCAGCCGCCAGCCCGCCCCCGCGCGCGCACAGCCTGTCACGCGGCTGTCGCCATGCAGCCGCACCCCGGCACCCTGCGCCGCACGCACCAGGCCACGCAGGTATTTCAGCGGATGCAGCGGAAAGCCAGCCGGCGTCTGCACGCCTCCGAAAAACCGCCCGTGCAACCCGCGTTCGGCCAGTTCTGTCGGCGACAGGCACAGGGCGCCGGGGTCGGCCGCGGCATCGGCCTGCAAGGCCGCATAGGCGCGCGGGGAATGGGCCAGTTGCACCTCGCCCTCGGGGCCGGCATCCGCCTGGATGGCATAGCGGGCCAGATTGTCGCGCACCCGCTCGATGGCGTCGCGCTCATAGGCGGCCCATTCCGCCGCCGCCTCTGGCCCGTGGCGACGCGCGATTGCTGCACCGTCCAGCAACGCGCCGCCCTTGCAGCAGAACCCGCCATTGCGCCCGGATGCCCCCCAGCCGGGCTGCGCGGCCTCCAGCACCACCGCCGACACGCCATGCACCTCGGCCAGTTCCAGGCCCGCGTTCAGCCCGGCATAGCCGGCACCGATGATCGCCACATCGGCATGCTGCTCACCCGTCAGCGGCCCTGCATCGGTCATGGCATCGGCGCTGACGCGCCAATGGCTGTCAGGCCACGCTGGCTGGCCATCGGCCGAGGGGATGAAACGATCCGGCATCGGGGGCACACAGCAGTTCTGCAAGATGTTTGGCGGTTGCCTGTCTGCCGGCATCTGATCATATTCGGGGCGCGGGTACCACAGGGAGATCACCATGGCGCTGGAAGACGCGAAACACGAGGTCGACGCGGCCTTTACCCGCAGCGACCTGCGCGGCCTGAGCTATGAGAACGCCTTTGGCGGCGCCACCAGCTTTCTGCGCCGGCGCTATACCAAGGATCTGGCCGGCGTCGACCTGGCCGTGACGGGCGTACCCTTTGACCAGGCTGTCACCCATCGGCCCGGCACGCGTTTCGGCCCCCGCGCCATCAGAGAGGCATCGACGCTGCAGCCCTATGACCCGCCCTATGGCTGGGGCTTTGACCCGCTGGGCGAAATGGCGGTCGTGGATTATGGCGATCTGCCCTTTGACTATGCCAAGGTGGCCGACTTTCCCGCCGCCCTGCGCGCGCATGTCGCGGGCATTCTGGCGGCCGGGCCGGGGACCATCACGCTGGGCGGCGATCACTATATCACCCTGCCGATCCTGCAGGCCTATGCCGCGCATTTCGGGCCGATGCGCGTGATCCAGTTCGATGCGCATTCCGATCTCTGGGCCGATGACGACATGGCGCGCATCGACCACGGCACCATGATGTACAAGGCCGTGAAACTGGGGCTGGTCGACCCGGCGCATTCGGTACAGATCGGCATCCGCACCGAATGTGACGATTACCTGGGCATGCAGGTCATCGACGCCCCGGCCGTGCATGCGATGGGCCCGCATGCGGTGGCGGCTCAGGTGCGCAGGATCGTGGGCGACGGGCCGTGCTATGTCAGCTTTGATATCGATGCGCTGGACCCGGCCTTTGCGCCCGGCACCGGCACGCCGGTCTGGGGGGGGCTGGCCAGTTGGCAGGCGGCGGCGATCCTGCGCGGGCTGGCGGGCATCGACATGAAAGGCGGCGATGTGGTCGAGGTCTCGCCCCCCTATGACACCACCGGCGCCACGGCGATTGCCGGGGCGCATGTGGCCATGGAACTGCTGTGCCTCTATTGCTGGACGCGGCGGCAGGGCTAGGCCAGCAGGCCATCTGACAGGGGCGCGGCGATGAAGGGACAGACCATGACCATCCTGTTGACCATTCCGGCCCTGATGGCGGCGGCCTTTCTGGCCTTTGCCCTGTGGGTGCGGCTGGCACCGCATGACCCGGCGGTCTGGCATGTCGACCCGGCCGCCACGCCAGACCCGGCCAGCCCCAATTTTGCCCGCCGCACCGTCGAAAGCCCCCTGCCCCCGAACGCCGTGCGCGCGCATATCGACAGGGCCGCCCGCGCCGAGGGCGCCACCCTGCTGGCGGGGGATGAGATGCATTTCACCTATGTCGCCCGCACCCGCCTGATGCGGTATCCTGACCTGGTCAGCTTTCGGCTGATCCCGGTCGATGGCGGCGGCACACGGCTTATGGCCCTGTCGCGGGCGCGCTTCGGCCATTCGGACATGGGCGTGAATGCCGCGCGGCTGGACAGGTGGCTGGCCGGGGTGTGATCGCCTGTGCCGCCGTCGCCGCCCTGTCAGATCGCGCGTGCCTGTCAGATCGCGCGCCCCATGCGCCCGGCCAGATCGCAAAAGAACTGCCACGCCACCCGCCCTGACCGCGCGCCGCGGGTGGCTTGCCACTCGATGGCCTCGGCGCGCAGTTGCGCGGGATCGACAGCCACCCCCCAGGCCATGCAATAGCCCTCGATCATGGCCAGATACTCGTCCTGCGTGCAGGGATGAAAACCCAGCCACAGCCCAAAACGGTCTGACAGCGAGACTTTCTCTTCCACAGCCTCTGACGGGCTGATCGCGGTCGAGCGTTCGTTTTCGATCATGTCGCGCGGCATCAGGTGGCGTCGGTTCGACGTGGCGTAAAGGATCACATTCTCCGGTCGTCCTTCTATCCCGCCGTCAAGCACGGCTTTCAGCGACTTGTAATGCTGGTCATCATGGCTGAAGCTGAGATCGTCACAAAACAGCACAAAGCGGCGGTCAGGCGCGTGGCGCAAATGCGCCAGCAACCGACCGACAGAGGGCAAATCCTCGCGCTGGATCTCGATCAGCGTGCAACTCAGCCCCTGCGCGCGCACCGCCGCATGCACCGCCTTGACCAGCGAGGATTTTCCCATCCCCCGCGCACCCCAAAGCAGCGCATTGTTCGCCCCATGCCCCCGCGCGAACTGCACGGTATTGGCCAACAGGATATCGCGCGCCCGGTCGATGCCCTGCAGCAGATCCAGCGCCACCCGCGCCACCTGCGCAACGGGCTCCAGTCTGTCTGGCGCCACATGCCAGATAAAGGCATCGGCCGCGCAGAAATCCGGTTCCGGTACGGGCGTCGGGCTGATCCGTTCCAGCGCCTCGGCGATGCGCGTCAATGCGGCGGCGTCCGGCCCCCCGCCAAGGGTGGCGTTCATGGCAGGTCGTCCTCGTCCAGCAAACCCTCGGCGGCCAGTTCCTCGCGCCGCTTGCGCTCGACCCAGCGCACCAGCTGAATGGAAATCTCGTACAGGCCGTAGACCACGGTGAACAGAATGATCTGGGTAATCACGTCAGGCGGGGTGACAAAGGCGGCCAGGGTCAGGATACCCACCACCGCCCATTTTCGCCCGCTTTTCAGCCCGTCCGAAGACACCAGCCCGGCCTTGCCCATCAGCGTCAGCAGCACGGGCAACTGGAAACACATCCCAAAGGCGATGATGAAACGCGTGGTCAGCGACAGGTATTCGTTCACCGAACCCTGAAACGCAATGCCGACCTGCGCCAGCGGGTTTTCCACATCGTCGCCGCCGGGCACCACATCGCCGGTCAGCATGCCGACCTGCTGAAAGCCCAGAAAGAAGGTAAAGGCCAGCGGCGTGACCACATAAAAGGCAAAGGCCGCACCCAGAAAGAACATGCCGGGCGAGGCAATGATGAAAGGCAGAAAGGCCGATTTCTCTGACCGGTACAGGCCCGGCGCCACAAAGCGCCACATCTGCGAGGCGATGATCGGAAAGGCCAGAACGAACCCGCCCAGCATGGCGATGCGGATCGCCACAAAGAAACCTTCCTGCAGCTGAATCAGGATCAGGTTGCATTCCTGCCCGCGCGCCAGCAGCGCATCGCACAGCGGCTTGGTCAGGAAGTTGAAGATCGGGTTCCAGAAGGTGAAGGAAATCATCATCGCCACCACGAAGGCCAGCAGCGACTTGATGATCCGCGAGCGCAGCTCGGCCAGATGCTCGATCAGCGGTGCGGCGCTGTCGTCGATCTCGTCATCGGGCCTGACATTCGGCTGGCCACCGGCGGGAGGAAGTGAGGCGGGCATGGGGCGATCTGTCCTGAAAACCGTCTGGGCGTGGATCGGTGTCTGGGGCGATGATGACGCGGCGGCGCGTCAGGCGGGCGCGGGGGGCAAGCGCGGCGGGTCGGTCTAGCCGGTCTTGCCGTCGCCGCCAGGATGCTGCGGGCCGGGGTGC
>JAFIED010000266.1 GCA_020832805.1 Pararhodobacter sp. | reverse complement strand
GGAGGGGCTGGAGAACGCCTTTGCCTTCCCCGGTTTCGTGCCCGCCTACATTCGCCCGCTCTTCTGCCGGGGCGTCGGCCCGTTCCGCTGGTGCGCGCTCTCGGGCGCCCCGGAGGATATCTACAAGACCGATGCGAAGATGAAGGAACTGTTCACCGAGACCTCCCACATGCACAGATGGCTTGACCTCGCAAGAGAACGCATCGCCTTTCAGGGCCTGCCCGCGCGGATCATGTGGATCGGGCTGGGCGAGCGGCACCGCGCCGGGCTGGCCATCAACGAGATGGTCAGGAACGGCGAATTGAAGGCGCCGGTGGTCATCGGGCGCGACCATCTTGATTCGGGCTCCGTGGCCAGCCCCAACCGGGAAACCGAGGCGATGAAGGACGGCTCGGACGCGGTCAGCGACTGGCCGTTGCTGAATGCGCTGCTGAATTGTGCATCCGGTGCCACCTGGGTCAGCCTGCATCATGGCGGCGGCGTGGGCATGGGCTTTTCGCAGCATTCGGGCATGGTCATCGTGTGCGACGGCAGCGAGGATGCCGACCGCCGCCTGGCGAATGTCCTTTGGAACGACCCCGCCACCGGCGTGATGCGTCATGCCGATGCGGGCTATGACATCGCGCTGGATTGTGCGCGCGAACACGGGCTGAATCTGCCCGCGATCCTGAAGGGCTGACAGACCGAAAGCCTGCAACCTGACCAACCAAGGGGAGACTGCCATGAAAAGAAGAGCTTTCTTGACCACCGCAACCGTGGGCGCCGCCGCCAGCACACTGGCGGCACCGGCCATTGCACAGGGCACCACGCGCTGGCGCATGGTCTCGGCCTGGCCGCGCAACCTGCCCGGGCCGGGCGTGGCCGCACAGATGCTGGCCGACCGGATCACCACCATTTCCGGCGGGCGGCTGGAGATCGAGCTGTTTGCCGCGGGCGAGATCGTGCCCGGCATGGGCGTGTTCGACGCCGTGGGCGAAGGCACGGCCGATATCTACCATGCGGTGCCCGCCTACTGGGGGTCGAAATCGCAGGGTATCCTGCTGTTCGGCAGCCAGCCGCTGGGCCTGAACGCGATCGAACAGCACGGCTGGATGCTGCATGGCGGCGGTCAGGCGCTGTATGACGAGATGTATGCCCGCTTCAACCTGAAACCGTTTCTGTGCGGCAATTCGGGGCCCCAATGGGCCGGCTGGTTCCGCAATGAAATCAGCGGCGTGGATGACCTGCGCGGGCTGCGCTACCGCACCACGGGCCTGAATTCGGTGGTCATGTCCAAACTGGGCGTCGCGGTCGAGGCGATGTCCGGCCCGGCCATGTGCCAGGCGCTGCAGTCCGGTGCGCTGGACGCCGGCGAATTCATCGGCCCCTGGACCGACTCGACGCTGGGCTTTCAGCAGGTCGCGCCCTATTACTACGACAACGGCGTGGGCGAGCCCTCGTCGGCCGAGGAATGCGCGGTCAATCTGGACAGCTGGAACGCCCTGCCCGAGGACCTGCAACAAGCGGTCGCGGTGGCGGCGGAAAGCCTGTATAACCCGGTGCTGACCGAGTATAACACCAACCACGCCCGCGCCCTGCGCGAACTGGTGGCGGGCGGCACCGAAATTCGCCAGTGGCCAGAGGAAATCATCATCGCCATGGGCAATGCCATGGGCGAGGTGATGGACGAGATGCTGGCCCATGACGACGAACTGGTGCGCCGGATCACCGAAAGCTTCCTCGACTATCGCAACCTGATGGTCGAATACATGACGCATTCGGAGACCGCGCAACTGGCCGCGCGCGAGCTTGACTTCAGCTATGGCGGCGCGAACCGCTGATCCCCTTGCGGCGGGTGCCCCGGTGGCCCCCGCCGCAACCCCCGCCCCGGAGACCGCCCGATGCTGCGCCTTGCCGACCTGCTGGACTGGATCAACCGGATCATCGGCAATGTGGTCATGTGGTTTGCCCTGGCCATGGTGTTGCTGCAGTTCCTGCTGGTGCTGGCGCGGTATGTCTTTGGCGTTTCCTCCATCTTCTACAGCGAGGGCGTGCTGTACCTGCATGCAATGATCTTCATGCTGGGCGCTGGCTATACGCTGTTGCTGCAGGGGCATGTGCGGGTGGATATCTTTCATTCCCGGCTGGGCCCGCGCGGGCAGGCGCTGGTTGATATCTTCGGGCATCTGGTGCTGCTGGGCCCGTCGCTGGTGATCCTGCTGTACTGGTCATGGCCGATGGTGCGCCGATCCTGGGCCATTCTGGAAGGGCCGATATCGGTGGGGGGCATCCCGGCGTCATTCCTGCTGAAATCACTGGTGCCGGCCTTTTGCATCCTGTTGCTGATACAGGCCCTTTCGGCGCTGATCCGCGATGTAATCCGCCTGGGCGAGGGTGACGATGCCGCTTGATATCCTGATGTTCGCCGCGCTTATCGGGTTCATCCTGCTGGGCTATCCGGTGGCATTCACCATTGCCGGCGTGGCCACGCTGTTTGCCCTGCTGGGCTGGTGGCTGGATGTGTTCTCGATCGGCTTGATGGGGGCATTGGGCCAGCGCTTTTTCGGCATCATGACCAACCCGGTGCTGACGGCCATCCCGCTTTTCGTGCTGATGGGCGTGGTGCTGGAAAAATCGCGCATCGCCGAGGATCTGCTGGAAACCATGGGGCGGCTGTTCGGCACGCTGCGCGGGGGGCTGGGCGTGTCGGTTATGCTGGTGGGCGCGCTGCTGGCGGCATCGACAGGGATTGTCGGTGCCACCGTGGTGGCGATGGGGCTGATCGCCCTGCCCGCCATGCTGCGCAACGGCTACAACCCGCGCCTGGCCGCCGGCAGCGTGGCCACGGCCGGCACGCTGGGCCAGATCATCCCGCCCTCGACCCTGCTGATCATTCTGGCCGAGGTCATGTCATCGGCCTTTCAGCAGGCACAGTTCCGGCAGGGGCGGTTCACGGTGGAAACCATCTCTGTCGGCCAGACCTTTGCCGCCGCGCTGATGCCCGGATTGCTGCTGGTGGGCATCTATCTGATCTACATCCTGGCCCGCGCCTGGCTGGTGCCCGGCGATGCCCCGGCGATGAAACGCCCCGACCGGCCGGTGCGCCGGGCCGAGGTTGCCGGTGCCATCCTGCCGCCGGTGCTGTTGATCATCGCCGTGCTGGGCGCGATCCTGGGCGGCGTCGCCTCGCCCAACGAGGCCGCCAGCGTGGGCGCTGTCGGCGCCATTCTGCTGGCCGGTTACAAACAGCGCGCGCCGCGCTGGCTGATGCTGGGCGGGGCGGTGGCCTTTGGCGCGCTGGCGGTTGCGGCGCGGCTGATGCCGGTGCGGCTGCAGCGTTCGGATGCGGGCGTGTTCGAATTCACGCTGGGGGCGCTGTATGGCGGTCTGGCGCTGTTCGGGGCCGTCGCCGTCATCGTGGCGCTGGCCACGCTGACCCGGCGCAAGCTGATGATCCCGGCGCTGCGGCAGACCCTGATCGTGACCGCCATGATCTTTGCGACCATCCTGATGGCCAGTTTCTTCAGCCTGGTCTTTGTGGGGCTGGGTGGCGAGCATCGCGTGGCCGCCATCCTGGAGGCCCTGCCCGGCGGTGCCACGGGCGCGCTGATCTTCGCCATGCTGTTCGTGTTCGTTCTGGGCTTTTTCCTGGATTTCGTCGAAATCTCGGTCATTCTGTTGCCGCTGCTGATCCCGCCCCTGATCCTGATGGGGCATGATCCGATCTGGGTGGCGGTGTTGATCGCGGTCAATCTGCAGACCAGCTTTCTGACACCGCCCTTTGGCTTTTCGCTGTTCTATCTTCGCGGCGCGGCGCCAAAGGAAGTCACGACAGGCATGATCTATCAGGGCGTGGCGCCGTTCATTTTGCTGCAGGCCGTGGCAATCATGATCATCTGGCTGTTGCCGCAGATCGCCACCTGGTTGCCGCGGGCGCTGTTCTGACGGGCATGCCGGCACGACACTGGCGCCGGCATGCCCTGTCTGACTAAGTGCGGGCAGACCGATGCATCAGGCCTTGATGGCGGGGCCTGATGCGTTTTCCCTACCAGGTAAATCGGCGACCGACAGACAGGCGCAGATCACGCCCGCGCCCGGGAAAGCTGTTTGCTGCGGGGCCATCCAGAATGTTGCGATAGGACCGGTCGAAGATATTGGTGGCCGCCAGTTGCACCTCGGCCCCGCGCAACACGCCGTTCTGCGGCCGCCAGGTCACGAACAGATCGTGCGTGGCATAGCCCGAAAACCGCTCGGGCTGGGCCGCCGCGAGGGTTGCGCCCCCGACAAAGGTGCCGCGCCAACCGGCTTCGACGCCCAGGTCGGCCCAGCGATGGCCGAACTCCACCACCGCCTCGGGGGCCGGGGTCGAGGCCAGCCTGTCGCCGGTTGTGCTGTTGACGCCGCGGATATGGCTGACGGCCAGCCGCCCGAACCATGCCGGCGCCTCATAGGCGGCCTCCAGTTCGATGCCGCGGATGCGCGCGCGTGAAACATTCTGAAACGACGGGGCGCCGGGGATGACCGGCCTTTCGATCCGGTCGCGGATGTCGTTGTCGAACGCGGTCAGCTTCAATTCCAGCGAATCTTCGCCGCTCAGCACGCCCTGATGCTGCCAGCTGAACCCGGCCTCGATGCTGCGTGCGATCTCCGGGCGCAAGCCAAGCGAGACCGTGCCACCACCAAAGCCGCTGTCAAACACCTCGTCCAGTGTCGGCAGGCGCACGGTGCGGGCGGCCGAGGCGAACACGGCAAAATCCGCGGTCAGCTGATAGCGCAGCGCCAGCGATGCCGCCGTGCCGGTCCGCCGCTGCGCATCGCCGAAACCTGCCGGCACCCCGGCGGTGGGGCGCAGCGTTGCCCGGTCGTGGCGCAGCGCTGCAATGGCCGAAAAGCCGCCGGCCACGAATTCGTTTTGCAGATACAGGCCAAAGCGGTCGCTTTCCCCTTCGGGGTGGCTGGCGCGGGGCATGCCCCCGGCAACATGCCGGCGATCCTGGCGCGCGGCCTGCAGGCCAAAGGTCAGGTAGTTGTCCCAGCCCGCGCCCTGCATGGTGATGGTGTTGCGGGCGTTCAGACCATAGGTGCGGTAGCGATAGATCGAGTCAAAGAAGAACGGCGACGGATTCTGCGCGGTCGCGTTGCGCTGATCGATCTGCGTGTCGGAAAACGTCAGTTGCACCCGCGTATCCAGCCAGGGGGTGTCAGCGGCCGGATTTTCAAAGGTGATCTGGGCGGTATCGTCCTGCACACGCCGATCGATCAGGCCAAACACCGGCAGGTTCAGGTCGGTCGAATAGGGCACGCGCTGGCCGTCGCTGTCCCAGCGGGTCCAGGAGAACCGCAGCCGGGCATCGCTGTCATCGGCCATCCGCCATGTGGCGCCCAGCAGCGCGCTGCGCGCGGACAGGCGCGAGTCCGGAATGGCCGCGCCCCCACCGCCCGGACGATAAGCACCTTCGCGGCGAATGCTGAAGGCGCCCAATGCCTCCAGCCTTTCGTTGAAGCGATGCGCCAGGATCACCGAACCATTGGTGCCGCCGCCGTTGGTATTGCCCCCGACCCGCAGCCGCAGCGCCGTTTGCGCGTCGCCCTCCAGAAAATCCGCGGCCTCGCGCGTTTCAAAGGCGATGACCCCAGCCAGCGCCCCCGATCCATACAGCAACGAGGCCCCGGGCCCGCGCAACACCTCGACCCGCCGATACAGTTCGGGGTCACCGAAGTACGAGCCGATGCGGTATTGTTCGGAATATTTCTGAACCCCGTCCACGGTCACGATGATCCGGTTCTCGTCAGAGGCGGTGTTGGTGCCGATCCCCCGGATATTGAAGAACTGCCCGGTCAGACCGGCCCCGCCAAAGCCTGTTGCGCCGGGTATCTGGCGCAGCAGTTCGTTGGGCGTGGCCGCCTGTTCGCGCTCGATTTCCTCGGCTTCGACCGCGGTTACGGCCTGCGGGGTCTCGATGGCAACACGGGCTCGGCCAGCGGCAAGAATGATGCGCCCCAGAAAGGTTTGCGCCCCGTCGGGCGGGGCGTTCTGGGCACTGGCAGGTGGTGTTGCGGCCAGCGCGGCGCCAAGCGCCAGGATAGAGACGGCACAGCGGTGCCATGAGGTGACAGACATGGGGGCCCCCAGTGTTTGTTGTGTTCTGATCGGGATAAGCTGGCCGCGATCGACAGACCGGGGGCTGGCAGTGGCTTGTGCTGCCTCAGGCCACGGCCTGCGGCAGCACAAAGGCCCCGCCGCCAGGCGGCGGGGTGTTCACCCTGAGCGCGCAGTCATAGGCGCGGCTCAGCAGGGTATCGGAAAAGACCTGCGCCACGGGGCCTGCGGCCAGCACCTGCCCGCCGCGCAGCAGCGTCACGCGGTCGGCGGTCATGGCGGTCAGGTTCAGGTCATGCATCACCGCCACCACGCCCCCGCCCTGCCCGGCGAAATCGCGCGCCAGCGCCATGATCTGCAACTGGTGGCGGATATCCAGTGCCGCCACGGGCTCGTCCAGGAACAGCCAGCAGGGCCTGCCCGCCAGCACCGGTTGCCAGACCTGCAACAGCACACGCGCCAGATGCACGCGCGCCTGTTCGCCGCCAGACAGTTCCTGCACAAAGCGGGGGCCATAACCGGCAAGCCCCACCCGCTGCAACGCGCGATCCGGCAGGTGGGCCGCGTCGGCAGACAGCGCATTGCGGCCCAGCAACCCCAGTCGCACCACCTCGTACACCGTAAAGGGAAAAGCCAGGCCCGATGCCTGCGGCAGCACCGCCCGCCGTTCTGCCAGATGCACGGGCGCAATGCGCCGCAGGTCGGCGCCATCCAGCCCGATCCAGCCGGTACTGGCGATTTCGCCGGTCAGCGCGCGCAGCAACGTGGTCTTGCCCGATCCGTTGGGGCCCACAATGCAGGTCACAGCCCCCGGCGCCGCAGCGAAATCGATGCCCTGCAACACCTGCTTGCGGCCCAGTCGTGCGCAAAGACCCTTGGCTATCAGCATGGCCTGGCCCCTTTCACAGATCGACCAGCCCACGCCGGCGCAGCAGAATCCAAAGAAAGACCGGCCCGCCCAGGATCGCCGTGACGATACCGATGGGCAGTTCCGCCGGGGCCACCACCACCCGCGCGATCATGTCGGCGCCCAGCAGCAGCGCGGCACCCAACAGCGCGGCGGCGGGCAGCAGATAGCGGTGATCCGGCCCCATCGCCAGCCGCAACAGGTGCGGCACCACGATGCCGATGAAGCCGATGCCGCCGCTGATCGCCACCGCCGCCCCGGTCGTGGCCGCCACCGACAGGATGGCCAGACGTTTTGCCCGTTGTACCGGCACACCAAGGTGCAGCGCCGCAGCCTCGCCCAGTGCCAGCCCGTTCAACGCGCGCGCCAGAACCGGCGCGGCCAGCAGCCCCGCCAGAATCACCGGCGCGGCGGCGGCCAGCTTGGCCCAGCTGGCCCCGGCCAGCGAACCCAGCCCCCAGAAGGTCAGATCGCGCAGTTGCGCATCGTCGGCAATGTAGATCAGCAGCCCCGTCGCCGCCCCGGCCAGGGCGCCCAGCGCAATGCCGGCCAGCAGCATGGTTGCCACCGATGTGCGCCCGCCGCGCGTCGAAACGCGATACAGGATCAGCGTGCTGGCCCAGCCCCCCAGAAAGGCCGCCACCGGGACCAGATGCAACCCCAGAACCCCTGCAAGCCCGGCCGGCAACAGCGCGCCAAGCACGATCGCCGTGACCGCGCCCAACCCTGCGCCCGCGCCCACACCGACAATCCCGGGATCAGCCAGCGGGTTGCGGAACAGCCCCTGCATCAGCGCCCCGGCAACCGCCAGCGCAGCACCCACCAGAACCGCGGTCAGCAGGCGCGGCAGACGGATGTCCAGCAACACCACCCGGTCGCGCAATCCCACCTCGCGCCCGCTCAGCCAGTCGGCCAGCACCGGCAGGGGCCGCACCCCCGCCGCACCGACATGCAGCGAGATCAGCGCCATGACCGCCAGAATGCCGGCCAGCAGAACCGTCAGCGCCCGCGCCCGTGCGGAACGGTCGCCCGAGGGAGCCTCTGCCATCGACAGCGCAACCATCCGCTAGCCCCCCAGCGCATCCATCAGGGCGCGCGCGGCCTGCGGCGTGCGCGGGCCGAAACCCAGCAGGTAAAGCCCGTCCATGCGCACGACCCGGCCCGCCTGTGCCGCCGGCGTCAGACCCAGCGCCGGATGGCTCTGGATCTGGGCATCGCTGAGGGCATGATCGCCGATGCGGTCCATCATGACGATCACATCGGGCGCGGCCAGGGCCACGGCCTCGTCATTCAGTTGCCGATAGCCGGAAAATCCCTGCACCGCGTTCTCGGCGCCGGCCAGTTGCAGGATACCTGCGGCAGCGGTATCGCTGCCCGAGGCGGTGATCCGCCCGCCGGTGGCCGACAGGATGAACATGGCCCGTACCGGACGCCCGTCAGCCCCGTCGGGCCGCTGAAGTGCGGCAAAACCGGCCGCAACGCGCTGGTGCAGCGGCTGCCCGTCAACGCCCAGCGCATCGGCCACCGCATCGATGCGGGCCAGCACCCCTGCCGCATCCTGTGCCGTGGGCACCTGGACGAAGGGCACGCCGGCGGCGCGCAACAGGTCCACCGTTTCGCGCGGGCCCGCGCCCGCGTCGGCGATGATCAGGTCAGGGTCCAGCGATACCAGCCCCTCGGCCGACAGCGCCCGCATGTAACCCACATCCGGCTGTGCCGCGGCCTCGGGCGGGTAGGTCGAGGTCGTATCGCGCCCCACCACCCGATGACCCTGATCCAGGGCAAAGACAATCTCGGTCAGCGCACCGCCGATGACGACGATACGATCCTGCGCGATGGTCGGCGTGGCGACCAGCACCGCCAGCAGGCAAAGGGCCAGACGCCTCATGTCACGCCTCGACCGGTTCAAGCACGGGCAGCGTTTCCGTCAGCGCCTGCCAGGCGGCGGTGTCAGGGTTACGCTGGCCGAAGATCTGCAGGATCAGCGCACCCGCCGCATCGAACCCCTCGACCGAGACAGCCAGCCCGTGCCGCGTGGGCTTGGCCACCAGCCAGACCTCGGACAAATGATCGGCCCGCAGATGCAGGTTGAAGCCCGGGTCCAGCACGTTCAGCCAGGGGCCCATCGGTTCGATCCGCTGCACCGGGCCACCGTGAATCTGGATGCAGCCCTGGTTGCCCACAAAGATCATCAGCGGAATGTCGGCCAGGGCGGCCCCGCGCAGGGCCTGCTCTACCGCCGAGGCGGCCAGCGCGCGGGCGTGGGGCGCCCCGGCGACGCGATAGGCACCCAGACGGTTCATCTTCAACCTGGCAGTCAGGCGCAGGAACTGATGGGTATCGGTCATGGCTGACCATTCCTTGCGCAGGTCATCGGCCCTTGCCGGGTTGGCCTTTGGCGCCTCGGCCGGGGCGCGGGGTGACAGGGCGATGGCATCCGTCTGATCGTCCAGCCGTAGCGCCGCCACCAGCCGGTCAAACGCAGCCGCGTCAGACGCCGGGCGCAGATGCATCTTGTGCACGGCATCGCCAGCAGCATCGAACACCTGCACTGATCGTTTGTCGCCGTCCTGCACCGCAAAGCCGTGCACCCAGTGACGTGGAAACATGCGCAGGTCGATGTCAGGGCCCAGCACCATCGCCGCATGCTGCCCCGAATGGTAGCCCAGATAGGTGCCATCGCGTTCATGCACGGCGCTGGCGTTGCGGGTCAATGCCAGCACCGGCCCCAGATCGCGAATCAGCGGGAACAGTCGGTCCAGAGCGGGGTCAATCCGGATAACCCGTGCCCCCTCTACCTGCGCGGCGTTACAGCGCGCGGCGACCAGGGCGGCCTCGGCGGTGCCCAGGCTGTCGGCCAGATCGCGGGCACGGGCGCGGGGGTTATGGGCAAGGGCGGCACGCAGGGCACCCGGCGTCGGCGTGGTCTGGGTCATGGCGGTTTCCAGTTTGCGGGACGTTGCAAGAACGCGCATGTCTGGCGACAGGCTGGAAAGCGCGGATTCGGCCCTTCGACCGATTGGTTGACAAAAAGACTAGGATTAGGTTTATGTCAACCCCTCAGCCCGCCGTGTTGCCGCGCCTGGAGCGCCACCACCGCCAGCCGACCGATCCCTGACATCAAAGGTTCGCCCATGCGCCTGTCCTGGCTATTGCCGGCTCTTGCCTGTCTTGCGCAGCCCGTGGCTGCGCAGTCACCCGCCGCGCCCCCCTCCGCTGTGCCGGGCTCTGCCCCGCTCCGGATCGAACTGAACCGAATCGACGCCATCGAGGGTGCCTGCCGGTTGGTCCTTGTGGCCGAGAACTCCGGGCAGGACCCGGTTGACGGAATGTCGGTCGAGGCCGTGCTGTTCGACCACGACGGCCGGGTGGCCCTGCTGACCTTGCTGGATCTGGGCGCCTTGCCGGCGGGGCGCATGCGGGTCCGCTCGTTTGATCTGGCGGGGCTGGACTGTGGCGGGCTGGGCCGGCTGCTGATCAATGCCGCAACCTGCACCCCCGCAGACGCGGCTGCCTGCCTGACAGAGCCTGACTGGACATCGGCCACGGCTATCGAGGTCCGCTCATGACCGCGCTGGCCGATCAGTTGGCGCGCATCGCCGATCTTGGCGGGCCGGTGGTTCTGCTGCTGATCGCGCTGTCGGTCGCTGTGGTGGCCGTGGCGCTGGCCAAGCTGTGGCAGTTCCGCGCCGCCGGGATGCGGCACCATGGCGGGATAGAGGCAGCGCTGGCCGCATGGGACCGGGGCGAACGCGCCCGTGCCATGGCCACAGTCGCCACCCTGCCCCATCATCTGGCGCCGCTGGCACTGGCCGCGATGGCCGCGCCTGACCGGCCGGACAGCGCCCTGCGCGCCCGCCTGACCGGTCTGGCCGAGGGCCGAATCGCCAATCTGACATCGGGCCTGCGGATCATCGACAGCGTGGCCCAGGTGGCGCCGCTTCTGGGTCTGTTCGGCACCGTTCTGGGTATGATCGAGGCGTTTCAGGCCCTGCAGGCAGCCGGGCAGGCCGTCGATCCGGCAGCGCTGGCCGGGGGCATCTGGGTGGCACTGCTGACCACGGCCGTGGGGCTGGCCGTGGCCATGCCCGCCGCGCTGGTGCTGACCTGGTTCGACAGCCGCATCGCGGCCGAGGCACGCCTGGCCGGGCGGATCATCGACACCGTTCTGTGCACCGGGCTTGCCCCCATGCCCGCCGGCCGCCCGGCCAGCCCCCCACAGCGCACGCCCACCGCAGACGCGGCAACCGCCCATGGCTGACGCTGCCACCCTGACGGCCGGCGCGCCGCGGCGCGGGCGCCTGTCGCTGACACCGCTGATTGATGTGATCTTTCTTTTGCTGATGTTCTTCATGCTGGCATCGACCTTTGAGCGCGCGGTCGAATTCGACCTTGCCCTTGCCGGCACCGAGGGCGCCCCGGCAGAGTTGCGCCCGCTGTTTCTGCAGGTCGGCCCTGACAGCCTTGCCCTGAATGGCGAGGCGGCGGCACTGGATGCGCTGCCTGCAGCCCTTGCCGCGGCCGGGGCCGAGCCCGATGCGCCGGTTCTGGTGGCATTGGCCGCCGGGGTCGACGCACAGCGGCTGGTCGATGTCCTGGCCGCCCTGCGCGTGACCGGCCATCCTGCACGGGTGCTGCGATGAAAACGCGCCTCACCCAACCCGCCCGGCGCGGCGGGGGCGAACCCACCATCGGCTTGATCAACGTGGTCTTCCTGCTGCTGGTCTTTTTCCTGATTGCCGGCAGTCTGGCGCCCTCGCCCGATCCCGCGCTGCGCCTGCTGCGCATTGCCGATGCCGCAACCCAGGCCCCTGCAGATGTGCTGGTGCTGATGGCGGATGGCGCGGTCACGCACCAGGGCCTGCCAGTCGATCCGGCCGCCCATGTCGCCGCCCTGCCGGACACTGCGCTTGTGCGGGTGATGCCTGACCGGGCCGCGCCGGCGGCACGCCTGGTAGAGCTTGCCGATCAGCTGATCGCGGCGGGCGCACAACGCGTGGTTCTGCTGGGAGAGCCGGCGCCATGATTCGGCGGGGCGGGCAGCCGGCGCGGGTACTGGCGGTCAGCGCGGCGCTGTCGGTCGGGCTGCATCTGGCGGCGCTGGCGGCGCTGGCGCCCCGGCAGGCGCCGGTGATCAGCGAGGGGGGCGCACCCGCCACAGCCGCCGCGCTGGGGTCCAGCTTTGTCGATATGGCCGCAGGCGCGCAGCCCTCGGCCACCGAGGCGGCACCACCGTCGGTACAGGGTGATGAGCCGGCGCCCAGCCCGCCCCTGCCGGTCAGCGCCCGGACACAGCCGCCCACCGCAGAAACGCGCGCTGTCGATGCAGCGCCCGCCACCCCGTCACCGCAACAGCGCAGCCCGGTGCAGGCAGGAACCGCACATCCCCCGCACAGCACCCCGGTTGCCCTTTCTGTGCCGGTGCATGCGCGCCCCGTCCGCCCACGCCCCGCCCGCCCGAATGCTCCAACCGCGGCGTCAGACAGCCCCACAGCCATGTCCGTGGCCCCGGCCGCCACACCCGATCTTGCCCTTGCCTCACCCATTTCCCCCGGTCCCCCGATCTCTGACCCGTCGCGGGCCCTGGTGGCCATGGCCGCGCCGCCTCAGGTGCCCGAGACGGCCACACCCGCGCCCCAGGCACCCGCCCTGGCCGCGCAACCGCCCGGCGCCGCGCCCGCAGCACCCGCCACCCAGGCCACGGCGATTGCCGACCCCGAGATCCGGGCCAGGCAGGCGCGCCCGGGTGATCCCCGCCCGCGACCACGCACCGCGCCCGCCCGGACGGAACAGCCCGCACCGCAACGCCAACGGGCGCGGCCAACCCCGCCCCCCGCGGCCGCCGGCACGGCCGAGCACGACGCCAGACGCGGCAGCGATACCGGTACGCCCGCCGGCACAGCCAGTGCGGCGTCCGGCAGCGGGGCGACCACCGAGGCAGGCAATGCCGCGGCGGCGAACTATCCCGGGCAGGTGATGCAGCAGATCCGGCGCATGCGTCAGGCCCGGCCCGGCGGGCGCGGCGCCGCCGTGGTGGCCTTTTCGGTTGCCGCCAATGGCGCCTTGGCCTCGGCGCGGATTCAGCGCAGTTCCGGCAACACGGCCATTGACCGCGCGGCACTTGATCATGTCCGGCGTGCCGCACCCTTTCCCGCGCCCCCGCCCGGCGCGCAACGCAGCTTTGCCTTTGAATTCGCGGTGCGCTGAGCGCCAAACGGGCCTTGCCGGCCGTCCGCCCGGTAGCAAACGGTGGCAGGAACCGGATCGGCGAAGCGGGGATCGCCCCCTATGGCGCCGGGTTCACGATTGCTTCCAGATCGGCAAGGGCCGACGCCGCATCCCGAAAAAGCAGGTCCACATCGGCGATATCGCGCAGATCATCGGCTGTCAGGTCCCCCGCCGGGGCAACCCCGATCAAGGTATCCGGCGCCATGATGCGCATGGCCACAACCAGCCTGAGCAGATCAGGCAGCCGGCGTCGCGTACTCAGCGTCAGGCCGACAATCTGGGGCGCCTTGTGTTCGACACGCGCAACCAGCGCCTCTTCGTCAAGGCCCAGTTGAAGATCGATATCCCAGCCGGCCTCGCGAAAGATATCTGCCGCAACCGTGATGCCGATGCCATGCTGTTCGCCCGGCACGGTGGCAAACAGCGCCGCCCTGCGGTCGTCGACATCGTGCGACGACAGGTCACGCCGCGCCCTGAGTGCCCGCATCAACCCATACAGGTTGCCGGCGCCCAGCGTGACCTCGAACGGTGTCAGGGTGCCGGCCTCCCATCGGGTGCCCAGCAGGCGCGCGGCCTCGCCGATATAGCCCAGAAACACATCCTGCATCGTTGCGCCTTCGGCGCGGCGCGCCTCGATGAACGCCAGAGCGACCCTTGGCTGGTCAGGCTTCAGCAACAGGTCGCAGAACTCGGCCACACTGGCGGCACAGATGGCATAGTCGCCAAGCTGCGCCCGCGCCGCCGCCGCGCGCGCCACGCGGGAAACGATCTCGCGCGCCAGCCCCTCGACGGCCTGGGGCGGAAGTGCGCTGCGCTTGAGCGCAAAAAGGGCAGCGGTGCGCGAATACACCTGCGGGTCGACGACTATCGACTGATCTTTCATGGAATCATTTCCCCCGGGCCCTTCAGCATAGTTGTCGTCCCCTCTCTCGCAACAGGAAATTGCTGACCACCTCTTTTGGTCGGGGGTGACCCCATAGCGAACCCGCTCGCCTTCCGGCCGGCAATACCCTAGATCGTGCCGTCGGAAGGAGCCATCATGCAGATCACCCCCCTGCCCCTGACACGCGATCTGGTTCTGATCGGCGGCGGTCATGCGCACGCCCTGGTGCTGTTGCGCTGGGCCATGAACCCGCTGCCCGGTGCGCGCCTTACCCTGATAGACCCCAATCCGGTCGCGCCCTATACCGGCATGCTGCCGGGGCTGATTGCCGGCCATTACCCCCGCGCGGCGCTTGAGATGGACCTGGTGCGCCTTGCCCGCCATGCCGGGGCGCGCCTGATCCTGAGCCGGGCCGAGGGGCTGGATCTGGCGCGCGGTCAGGTGCATGTGGCTGCGCGGCCTCCGGTCGGGTTCGATGTGGTCTCGCTTGACATCGGCATCACATCCGACCTGCCGGCGCTACCGGGCTTTGCCGACCATGGCACCGCGGCCAAGCCGCTGGGCCATTATGCGCAACGCTGGGAGGCGTTTGTCGCTGCCGTTGAAACAGACCGGGAACGCCCCGAGATCGCCATCATCGGCGCCGGGGTCGGCGGGGTGGAACTGGCGCTGGCCATGGCGCATCGGCTGCGGGGCCGGCCCGGTCTGCGCATTTCCCTGATCGAACGCAGCCCACAGGCCCTGCCCCATGCCGGCACACGGGCCCGCGCCCGGCTTCTGGCGCATCTGGCGGGTGCTGGCGTCGATCTGCTAACCGATGTGCAGCCCGCGGGCGTGACGGATGACGCGGTGCTGCTGGGCGATGGCCGTACCCTGCCCGCGCGCCTGGTGCTGGGCGCGGCGGGCAGCCGGCCACAGCCCTGGCTGGCCGAAACCGGCCTGGCGCTGCATCAGGGGTATGTCTGCGTTGACCAGACCTTGCGTGCGCCCGCCATCGCCCCGGTATTTGCCGCCGGCGATTGCGCGCATATGCTGCATGCGCCCCGGCCGAAAGCGGGCGTCTTTGCCGTGCGGCAGGCGCCTGTTCTGACCCATAACCTGCGCGCGGCGCTATCGGGCGGGTCGATGCGCACCTATCGGCCACAACGCGACTACCTGAAACTTGTCTCGCTGGGCGGGCGCAATGCGCTGGCCGACAAATGGGGCCTGGCCCTGCAGGGTCGCTGGTTGTGGCGCCTGAAGGACAGGATCGACGCGCGTTTCATGCGGATGTTCCACCATCTGCCGGTCATGCCGGTACCCGCCGTGCCCCCCCCCCCCGCCCACGGGCAGGCCCGCGCGCTGGGCCACACGCCCCTTTGCGGCGGCTGCGGCGCAAAGCTGGGGCCGGCCCTGCTGCGCGATGCGCTGGACAGGCTGCCCCCGCAGGGCGGCGCGGCGGAACTGGGCGTGGGCGATGATGCCGCCATCCTGCATGTGGGCGGTGCGCGCCAGGTCGTGGCCACGGATCACCTGCGCGGCTTTACCCATGACCCGCTGTTGATGGCACGCATCGCCACCTTGCACGCGCTGGGCGATATCTGGGCGATGGGCGCGATGCCTCAGGCGGCGCTGACGAACCTTACCCTGCCGCGCCAGTCCGACACGCTGGCGGCGCGCATGCTGGCCGAGATCATGGCAGGGGTAACCGAAACCCTGAATGACGCGGGGGCCGCGCTGGTGGGCGGTCATAGCGCCATGGGCGCCGAACTGACCATCGGCCTGACCGTGACCGGGCTGGGCGGCGACCGGCTGTTGACCAAGGCCGGCGCGCGGGCAGGCGACGCGCTGATCCTGACCCGGCCGCTGGGCAGAGGCACCCTGCTGGCCGCCGAGATGGCCGGGCAGGCCGATGGGCGCGACATTGCCGCGCTATGGGCGGTGCTGACCCGCACGCAAGGCGATGCCGCCGCGCTGCTGGCGGGCGCGGCACACGCGATGACGGATGTCACGGGGTTCGGCCTGGCCGGGCATCTGGACGAGATGTTGCGCGCAAGCGGTGTCCATGCCTGCCTTGACCTGTCGTCGATCCTGCTGCTGCCGGGGGCACAGGCGCTGGCGGCACGCGGCGTGGCCTCCTCGGTGGCGCCGGCAAACCGCGCGGCACTGATCGGCCGGGCCGCGCTGCCGGCGGGGCCGCGCGCCGCCCTGTTGACAGACCCGCAGACCGCCGGCGGATTGCTGGCCAGCGTGCCGGCCGATCAGGCCGGCGCGCTGTGCGCGGCATTGGCCGACAGGGGGCATGATGCTGCCGTCATCGGCCGGATCGTGGCCGCCGGCGAGGGCCCCGCGCTGACCTGCCACAGCTGACCGGTCCACGCCTGATCGTCACGCGCCCGCCGCACCGCCGGGCAAAAGGCGCACGGCGTTGATGCGCCAGCCCGCACCGGTTTCGATCATCTCGTATTCGATCAGATGCAGCCGCTGCGCCTGATCGGATACCAACACCCGCTGCACCAGCCGCCCCTCGCGGTCTCGCGCATCCAGAAAGCGCAGGCCGGCAGGGCGGTACACCATCGGATAGCCCTGCCGCACCATCTGCCCGAAACGCTCGGGCGTGCCGAAAATGCCGCGGATGGCATCGCTGGCGAACGCGAACGCTGCCTCGAAATCATCTTCCTGAAAGGCTTCGATCTGCGCTTCGATCACAGCGCGAGGGCCGGCAGTATCGGCACGGATTGGCACGGTCAACGACACCACAACCGACAGCGCAAGCAGAATCAGACGCATGGCAATCTCCGGATCAGGCCGCCGGGGGTACGCTCGCCTCGCACCCCCGGATCACTCTGCCAGATCACCCCGCCAGCATTCGGGCGCTGCCAAACGCCTTTTCAAAGGCGTTTGCAACGGCCTTTCTTCAAGGCCGTTGGCTGGCTTGCCCCTGCGCAAGGTCGCCTGCCAGCGCGCGCTCGATCAGCGCCACGGTCTCGTCGATGCCGTAAAGCGCGATAAACCCGCCAAAACGCGGCCCCTCGCTGGCGCCCAGCAAGACCTCGTACAGTGCCTTGAACCAGGCGCGCAGCGGGTCGAACCCATGTTCCTTGCCCACCGCAAAGACCATGCTCTGCAACGCCTCGGCATCCAGCCCGCCACCCCAGGCCCGCAGCCGCGTCACCAGGTCACGCATTGCCGCCGCCTCGCGGTCGTCAGGCAGCCTGTAGACCCGCCCCGGCGCTACGAAATCGCGGAAATAGCGCACCGCATATTCGGCGGCATCGTCCAGATCGGGGTGTGTCCGGGGGCTGGCATCGGGCGCATAGCGGCGGATGAAGCCCCACAGCCCGGCCTTGTCCGACGCGCCGGCGACAGAGGCCAGGTTCAGCAGCATGGCAAAACTGACCACCATCCGGCTTTCGGGCACCTGCCCGCCGTGGATATGCCAGACCGGGTTCGCCGCCTGCTGTTCAGCCGTCTGATCCGGATAGGCGCGCAACTGCTGGTGGTATTCATCCACCGCCTTGGGGATCACATCCCACCACAACCGCTTGGCGGTACGCGGTTTCTGATACATGAAATACGACAGGCTTTCGCTGGCCGCATAGGTCAGCCATTCATCAATTGTCAGACCATTACCCTTGGACTTCGAGATCTTCTCGCCCTTCTCGTCCAGGAACAGCTCATAGGTGAAATGGTTCGGCGCCCGCCCACCAAGAATCTCACAAATCCGATCATAGATTGGGGTATTCGTGCTGTGATCCTTGCCATACATTTCAAAATCCACATCCAGCGCCGCCCAGCGGGCGCCAAAATCGGGTTTCCACTGCAATTTCACATGACCGCCGGTCACCGGCAGCGTCCACTCGCGCCCGTCCTCGTCGTCAAAGGTCACGGTGCCGGCGCGCGGGTCGACATGCTTGATCGGCACATACAGCACGCGCCCGGTTTCCGGATGGATCGGCAGGAAGCAGGAATAGCTCTGCTGGCGTTCCTCGCGCAGGGATTTCAGCATCACCGCCATGATGTCGTCATAGCGCTGTGTGGCACGCAGCAGGATCTCGTCAAAACGACCTGCCTTGTAGAACTCGGTGGCCGAGATGAATTCGTATTCGAATCCGAACGTATCCAGAAACCGGCGCAGCATGGCGTTGTTGTGATCGCCAAAGCTGTCATGCGTACCGAACGGGTCAGGAACCGAGGTCAGGGGCCGCTGCAGGTGTTCGCGCAGCATGTCGGGGTTCGGCACGTTGTCTGGCACCTTGCGCATGCCGTCCAGATCGTCGGAAAAGCAGATCAGCCGGGTGGGAATGTCGGAAATCACCTCGAAGGCGCGGCGGATCATCGTGGTGCGCGCCACCTCGCCAAAGGTGCCGATATGCGGCAGGCCAGAGGGGCCGTAGCCGGTCTCGAACAGCACATGGCCTTTGGCGGGCGGCGCCTTGTCGAACCGTTCCAGCAGTTTGCGGGCCTCCTCGAAAGGCCAGGCTTTCGAAGACATCGCAGCGTCGCGCAGGCTGGTCATGGTGATCACTTTCGCTTGTCTGCCCGGCGTGGCCGGGCGGTAAGGGGCAGGGCTTCCTATTGCCCGGGTTCGCGGACGTCAATAATCTGCGCCTGTCTGTTGATAAAGGAAAGCCCGATGGCCAAGCCATTGCCAGCCCTCTCGCCGCAAGACAGCCTGGTGGCTGTCATGCTGGCCGTCTCGATTGCCGACTCCGAAATCCGCACGGTCGAACTGCTGGCCATCGAGCAGCAGGTCAACCAGTTGCCGATCTTTGCCGGCTATGACTTTGACCGGGTCAAGAGCATTGGCCAGATCGTTTTCGACCTGTTCGAAGAGGAAGACGGTCTGGACGCCCTGCTGGGGCTGGTGCGTGAAAGCCTGCCCGAACGGCTGCGTGAGACGGCTTACGCGCTGTCATGCGATGTTGCCGCCGCCGATGGCAAGCTGATGCAGACCGAACTGCGCATGCTGGAGGAAATCCGGCACGAATTGCGCATCGACCGGCTGGCCGGCGCGGCCATTGAACGCGCCGCACGGGCACGCCATGCCCGGCTTGAACCGGATACCCCCTGATTGCGGGGCGGCCTGGGCGGGGCGGCCTGGGCGGGGCGGTGCAGGACAGCCCCTGTCACAAGGCGGAACGGCCAATGGCAATCAGGCCCAGCGACCGGGCCGCATCCAGCGACAGAATATCACTGTCCAGCCCCCGCGGGCGCTGATAGCGGCGAATTGCGGCGCGCGTGTCGCTGTCCATTTCTGCGCTGACGGCACCCTCGTGATAGCCACGCACGATCAGGGCGCGCTGCAGCGCCGACAGGAAATCGGCAGACATCTGCTCGGGACAGGGCACGGCAAAGCGATGCTCTTCAAGCGGGGGCGGCGCGGTGCTGTCGTCCGACGGATCGGGGTTGCGGGGGGCGCCGGCGGGCAGCATGGCGGTGGCCAGGCAGATGTCATGCGCCAGCGCCGTGGCCGATGGGCCCGGCATGTCGGTATCGGCGCGCTGGGCCGTGGCATCCGGCAGCGCGGTGTCTGGCGCGGTGTCTGGCGTTGTAGCCTGACAGCCGGCCAGCAGCATCACGGCGCCCGTGACCAGCCCCAGCACGGGGCGAAACGCAGGGGCACGGCAGATCATCAGCGGGGTCATCGGGTTTTCCCAACGGTTCATTGTTGCGCGTTCAACGACAATCACTACGCTTCGATTGGGGCAGAACACGGGCAGGAAACGGGCATTTCACCGTCAATCGCCCCCCTGGCAGCCCGTCGGGCCTTTCCTGGCCGCCATACGCAGTCACGCGACCGGACAAGGACTGGTCAAGACCGGGGTGCTGGCTTATGTCGGACCGGATCCGGCACACACAGCGACAGGCAAGAGGAACAGATGGCGAAGATCACCTATATAGAATTCAATGGTACCGAACATGTGGTCGATGTGCCAAACGGGCTGACCGTGATGGAAGGCGCGCGCGACAACGGCGTGCCCGGCATCGAGGCCGATTGCGGCGGCGCCTGCGCCTGTTCGACCTGTCATGTCTACGTTGCTCCGGAATGGGTAGAGAAACTGCCCGCCAAGGACCCGATGGAAGAGGACATGCTGGATTTTGCCTGGCAACCTGACCCGGCACGCTCGCGCCTGACCTGCCAGCTGCGGGTCAGCGACGAACTCGAGGGGCTGGTCGTCCACATGCCTGAAAAGCAGATCTGAGATCATGGCACTGCCCGTTGCCCTGCAACTGCGTTACTGGGGGGGCGCCGCACTCGTGCTGGCGCTTGTCCTGTGGTTTCTGGGCGATGTCATCTTTCCGTTCATCCTGGGTGTGGCGCTGGCCTATATCCTGAATCCGGTCGTCAACCGGGTGGAGCGGCTGGGGCTGGGCCGGGTGGCCGCCACGATTTCGATCATGGCGATGGCGCTGGCGCTATTGGTGCTGATCCTGGTGCTGGTGGTACCGCCCCTGGTGACCCAGGCCGCGCAGCTGGCCGATGCGGCCCCCGACTATGCCGAGGCCCTGCAGGATACGCTGATCGAACGGGTGCCTGCCCTGGCAGGGGCGGAAACCTGGCTGCGTGATACGATGGACAACATGGGCGGCTGGCTGCAGGAACGCGGCGGCGATCTGGTCATGGGCCTGATGTCGTCGGCGCGCTCGCTGTTGTCGGTGCTGATCCTGCTGGTGGTGGTACCGGTGGTGTGCATCTATCTGCTGATCGACTGGCACAGCCTGGTTGCCCGGGTCGATGCGCTGTTCCCGCGCCAGCACGCCCCCACCATCCGCCGGCTGCTGGCCGAGATCGACAGCGCGGTGGCGGCATTCTTTCGGGGCATGGGGTCGGTTTGCCTGATCATGGCCACCTATTACGGCATCGCCCTGATGGCCGTGGGGCTGCAGTTCGGGCTGGTGGTGGGGGTCACTGCCGGGCTGCTGACCTTCATTCCCTATGTCGGTGCGGTGCTGGGCGGGACATTGGCCATCGGCCTGGCGCTGTTCCAGTTCTGGGGCGACTGGCTTTCGGTGGCCATGGTGGCAGGCGTGTTCCTTGCCGGTCAGGCGGTGGAAAGCTATGGCATCACGCCGCGCATCGTCGGCCGGTCGGTGGGTCTGCATCCCGTCTGGATCTTGCTGGCAATCGGCGTTTTCGGCTCGATCTTCGGCCTGCCGGGGCTGCTGGTGGCCGTGCCGTTGGCGGCGGCGATCGGGGTTCTGGCCCGCTATGGCGTGGAGCTTTACATGGACAGCCAGCTTTATCGCACCGGGGCGCTTGAATTGCCCGACGACAGCGCCCGCCCCCGCCATGGCGATACAGGCGCCCCCCCCGCCGGGACTGATCAAGGTATCCCCCGTAACGATGTCTGAATGCCCCGCACCGCGTCAGTTGCCGCTTGCGGGCCTGTCCCTGCCAGCCGCCATGTCACGCGCCGATTTCATGCAGGCGCCGTCAAACGCGCTGGCGCTGCGGGCGATCGAGGACCCGGCCGGCCTGCCCGCGGGCAAACTGGTGCTGACCGGCCCGCCCGGTGCGGGCAAGACCCATCTGGCGCATATCTGGGCCGTGCAGCAGGCCGCACACTGGATCGAGCCGGGACGGCTGGCCGACACCCTGCCCGCCCTTCTGGCGCTGCCCGGCGCAAGCGCCATGGTGATTGACGATGCCCATGCCCAGGCCGGGCGCCCGGATGCCGAAGAGGCGCTGTTTCACCTGCACAATCACCTGGCCACGGGCGGTGGCGCGCTGTTGCTGACCGCTGATCGCCCGGTGCGCGACTGGGGGCTGATGCTGCCGGATCTGGTATCCCGCCTGACAGCCGCCACGCATGTTGCCCTGGCCCCGCCCGATGACGCCCTGCTGGCGGCGGTTCTGGTAAAGCTGTTCAATGACCGCCAGATCGCGGTACAACCGCCGCTGATCGACTACCTGCTGCCCCGGATGGAACGGTCGCTGGCCGCTGCCCGGCTGCTGGTTGCCCGGCTGGATGCGCTGGCGCTGTCGTTGAAACGGCCGGTCACGCGCCAGCTTGCCCAAAGCCTGCTGGCCGGCAAGGGCATGGCAGGCGCCCCGGGGCTGCATGACGATTCGCCATGAATTGGCGTGAAAAGTCATTGTTCTGTCAAAACGGATCAGCAAGATAGGGTCATGACGCAGCTTGATTTCCTGAACGCGCCGTTCCCCGAACCCGTCGATCCGCCCGAAGGGTTCGATCCCGCCTCGCCCGCGCGGTTCTTCAACCGCGAATTGTCATGGCTGGGTTTCAACTGGCGGGTGCTGGAAGAGGCGTCGAACCCGCGTGTGCCGCTGCTGGAACGGGTGCGGTTCCTCTCGATCTCGGCCGCCAATCTGGATGAATTCTACACCGTGCGCGTGGCGGGGCTGCGCGAACTGAAACGGGGCGGCAACGCCACGCCCTCGTTCGACGGGCTGACCCCGGCAGAACAGCTGGATCGCATCAATGACGATGCGCGCCGCCTGATGGCGATGCAGCAGCAGACCTTTGCCGACCTGCGGCGCGCGCTGGAGCAGGAAAGCATCCTTATTCTTGATCGGGCGGCGCTGACTGCCGGCGATCGCGCCTTTCTGCATGACTATTTCATCGCCAATGTCTTTCCCGTGCTCTCGCCCCTGGCGATCGACCCCGCGCACCCTTTCCCTTTCATTCCCAACACCGGCTTCTGCCTGGCGCTGCAGTTGGAACGACGCGCCGATGGGGTGCGCCGCAATGCCCTGCTGCCGGTGCCGCAGCAGATTGCCCGGTTCATCGCCCTGCCGACAGAGGGGGCGACACATCGGTTCCTGCCGCTGGAGGAATTGTTGCTGGATCAGTTGCAGGCGCTGTTTCCGGGGTATCGTGCGCGGCACGACTGCGCCTTTCGGGTACTGCGCGATTCGGATCTGGAGGTCGAGGAGGAAGCCGAGGACCTGGTGCGCGAATTCGAGGTGGCGCTTAAACGGCGCCGGCGTGGCGAGGTTGTGCGGCTGAAGATCAGCGAAGGCGCCAGTGAATCGTTGCGCGCCTTGATCATGGACGAACTGGAGGTCGCCCCTGACGAGGTTGTCGAGATCGAGGGCCTGCTGGGCATGGCCGATGTCAGGGAGCTGATCCTGGACAGCCGGCGCGACCTGCAATGGCCCGCCTTTACCCCCCGCGTGCCGGAACGGGTGCAGGACCATGACGGCGACATGTTCGCCGCCATCCGCCAGAAAGACATGCTGTTGCACCACCCCTATGAGACCTTTGACATGGTGGTGCGGTTTCTGGAACAGGCCGCGCGCGACCCCGATGTGCTGGCCATCAAGCAGACGCTGTACCGCACCAGCCGCGACAGCCCAATCGTGGCAGCGCTGTGCGAGGCCGCCGAGGCCGGCAAGTCGGTCACCGCCTTTGTCGAATTGAAGGCCCGTTTCGACGAGGCTGCGAATATCCGCCAGTCGCGGCGCCTGGAACGGGCGGGCGCGCATGTGGTCTATGGATTCATCCATTACAAGACCCATGCCAAGATCAGCGCCGTGGTCCGGCGCGAGGGGGACAGGCTGGTCACCTATACCCATTGGGGAACCGGCAATTACCACCCCATCACCGCGCCCATCTATACCGATCTCAGCCTGTTCACCTGCGATCCCGCGCTGGGCCGTGACGCGGCGCGGGTGTTCAACTACCTGTCCGGCTATGCCGAACCCGAGGTGCTGGAAAATCTGGCCATATCGCCCTTGTCGCAAAAACAGCGTCTGATCGATTTGATTTCGGTCGAGGCCGATCACGCCCGCGCCGGCCAGCCGGCCGCGATCTGGGCCAAGATGAACTCGTTGATCGAGCCCGATGTGATCGACGCGCTGTATGCCGCCAGCCAGGCGGGCGTCAGGATCAGCCTGGTCGTGCGCGGCATCTGCGGGCTGAAACCGGGTATCCGGGGACTGTCGGAAAACATCCGCGTCAAATCCATCGTCGGGCGGTTTCTGGAGCATTCGCGCATTGTCTGCTTTGGCTCTGGTCACGGCCTGCCATCTGACGAGGCGCGGGTGTTCATATCATCGGCCGACTGGATGGGTCGCAACCTGCTGCGGCGGGTGGAAACGCTGGTCGAGATCGCCAACCCCACCGTCAAGGCACAGATCACCCGGCAGATCATGGCCGCGAACCTGCATGACACCGCGCAAAGCTGGGTGATGGATGCCGAAGGGCGCTTTGTCCGGCCCCTGCCCCCGACTGACAGCGCCAACCCCGATGATCCGCGCCCGTTCAACTGCCACCGCTTCTTCATGGAAAATCCCTCGCTTTCCGGGCGGGGCTCGGCCGGGGCGCGGGATGTGCCGCAGCTGGCACATGGCAGCGATTGATCCCCTTTGCGCCGCCGCCGCGTTGTCACGCGTCTTGACCCTGCGGCGGCGGCGGTTGACCCCGGGCGCCCGCGCGCCGTAAACAGGGCGAGGTCGAAAGACGCAGGAACAGCGGCATGAACGCCAGCGGCGAACCCGGCAGACCGATTACCGGCACCCCCGTTCGTGGGTTTTTCGAGCGACCGCTGTTCGAAGATCCCTCGCGCCGGGCGCTTGAACGGGTGGGGGTGATCGATGTTGGCTCGAACTCTGTCCGGATGGTTGTATTCGACGGCGCCGCCCGCTCGCCGGCCTATTTCTTCAACGAAAAGGTTTTGTGCGGCCTTGGCCGCGGCATGGCGCAGACCGGGCAACTGAACCCCGAAGGGCGCGTCCGCGCGCTGGCCGCGATTCGCCGCTTTTCGATTCTGGCCCGGTCGATGAACCTGACCAGCCTGACGATGGTGGCCACCGCCGCCGTGCGCGAGGCCGCTGATGGCGATTCCTTTCGCGCCGAGATCGAGGCGGCGTGCGGCATCGAGATGCTGGTCATCGATGGCGAGGAAGAGGCGCGCCTGTCGGCCCAGGGCGTGCTGCTGGGATGGCCGGGCGCGCATGGCCTGGTATGCGATATCGGCGGCTCGTCGATGGAACTGGCCGAAATCGGTGACAACAGCGTCGGCGGGCGCGTCACCTCGCCCTTGGGCCCGTTTCGCCTGCAACAGATCGCGGGTGGCAAGGCGGGCATGAAGGCCCATATCGGAGGGGTGCTGCAGGATCTGCGGCATAGCCTGCCCGGCGATTACCGGATGCTGTATCTGGTGGGCGGTTCCTGGCGCGCGCTGGCGCGGCTGGACATGGCGCGGCGCAACTATCCGCTGACCGTCATGCATGAATACGAGATGACGCCGAAATCGATTCGCAAGACGATCGACTGGCTGAAGGACCGCAGCCTGAAGGAATTGCGCGACCGCACCGGCACCTCGCCCGACCGCCTGGCGCTGGTGCCGCTGGCCACCCAGGTGCTGCGCCCGCTGTTGCATGTGTTTCGCCCAAAGGAAATCTATGTCTCCAGCTATGGCATCCGCGAAGGGCTGTTGTTCGAACAGATGCCCGACTCCCTGCGCGCGCGCGATCCGCTGATCGAGGCCTGCCGCCATATCGAGGCGGCGAATGCCCGTCTGCCCGGCTTTGGCCGAAAGCTGTTTGAATTCCTGATGCCGCTGTACCGCAATGCCCCGCCCGAACGCATGCGGCTGATCAAGGCGGCCTGCCTGCTGCATGATGTGAACTGGCGGGCGCATCCTGATTACCGCTCGGAAAGCTGTTTCGACACGGCCACCCGTGCCAATCTTGGCGGCATGGACCATCGCGGCCGGGTCTTTCTGGGGCTGGCGCTGATGAATCGCTACAAGACCAATGGCGTTGACGGGCGCATGGCCCCGCTGATGAAGCTGCTGTCAGAAGAAGAAATCCGCCAGGCCGTCATGCTGGGCCGTGCCATGCGGTTTGGCGCGATGTTTTCGGTTGGGGGGCCACAGGCAGCGGGCGAACTGCGCTTTTTCCCCAAGAAGAAGGTGCTGGAACTGGTGCTGCGCCCATCGATGAAGGATCTGTTCGGCGAGGTGGCCCAGAGCCGCTTTGCCGCCCTGGCCAAGACCCTGGGGCTGGAAACCAGGGTTCGGGTGGGCCGGGCGCAGAACGGCAAGGCAGAAGGCGCCGACGACTGACCATCACCCCGACGACCGATCCCGCCACGGCACGCAAGATCATCCATGTCGATATGGATGCCTTCTATGCCTCGGTCGAACAGCGCGATGATCCTGCGCTGCGCGGCAAGCCCGTGGCCGTCGGCGGGTCTGCCGCCCGCGGGGTGGTTGCGGCGGCCAGCTATGAGGCCCGCGCATTCGGCGTGCGTTCGGCCATGCCCTCGGTCACGGCGCAACGCCGATGCCCCGAACTGATCTTCGTGCGCCCCCGGTTCGAGGTCTATCGCGCGGTATCGGCCCGGATCCGGGCCGTGTTTGCCCGGTTTACCGACCTGATCGAACCGCTTTCGCTGGACGAGGCCTATCTGGACGTGACCCGGAACAAGGCCGGCATCAGCGCGGCCACCACCATCGCCCGGATGATCCGCGCGCAGATCAGGGACGAAACCGGGCTGACGGCCTCGGCCGGGGTTTCCTACAACAAGTTTCTGGCCAAGCTGGCATCCGATCTGAACAAGCCTGACGGGCAGGCGGTCATCACGCCGGCGCGTGGCGCGGCCTTTGTGCAAGCCCTGCCGGTGACGCGGTTTCACGGCATCGGCCCGGCGACTGCCGCGCGCATGGAGCGGCTGGGCATTCGCACCGGGGCCGATCTGGCCGGGCACGACCTGGCCTTTCTGACCACGCATTTCGGCAAATCCGGGCGCTGGTATCATGATATCGCGCGCGGAATCGACCTGCGCCCGGTGCAGCCTGACCGCCCGCGCAAGTCACTGGGCACCGAAGACACCTTTGCAACCGACATCTCCGCCTTTGACGATGCAAGGCGGGAACTGGCCACCCTTGCCGGCAAGGTATGGCAACAGGCAGTGGCGCGCGGATTGCCCGCACGCACGGTCACGATCAAGGTCAAATACGCCGATTTCCGTCAGATCACCCGGCGCCGCACCCTGCCCGCCCCCCTTGCCGACGAGGCGGCCTTTGTTGCCCTTGCCGTCGGCCTGCTGGCACCGATCTTTCCCGTGCCGCAGGGGATACGGCTTCTGGGTGTCACGCTGTCCACCTTCGACCGGGGTGCGCAGGAGGCGCCTGACACGCGCCAGCTTTCTCTGTGGTAGCCCCGCGCCAACCTTGTCAAGGACGCAGTCGGACGATTCCTAGTTGCAACTGATTATCAGTATCATTACAAACAGGGCCAAGGATCGACACTGCGCAGAGGAAACGGATCAATGCCAAACACCTTCACGAAACGCGCCTGGGGTGCGGGGCTGGCCCTGCTGCTGGCAATGCCCGGCGCGGCCGTTGCCGACCAGGAGCCGCCCCTGAACGTGCTGGCCACGGTCGGTATGGTCGCTGATGTGGCGCGCACCATCGCAGGTGACTGCGCCGAGGTGACAACACTGATCGGGCCGGGCACGGACCCGCACTATTTTTCCGCCACGCCGCGCGATGTGGCCGCCATCGCCGAGGCCGAGCTGATCCTTTATGTTGACCGCGCGCTGGAAGAACGCCTGGCCGAGGTGCTGGACAGGTTCCGCACCCGCACCCCCACCCTGGGCGTGCTGCGCGCTGCAACCAGCGTCGACAGTCTGCTTGAAGACCCCGATGCGCCGGGCGAGATCGACCCGCATCTGTGGATGAGTGTCAGCCGCTGGGCCCGCATTGCCCCGGTGATCGCGCATGCCATTGCAGACCAGCGCCCGGGCTGCACGGCGGGGCTGGAAACGCGGACACGGGCTTACATGGACCAGCTGGAGGCGCTGCACGACTGGGTGGCCGCCGCCATCGCCTCGATCCCGGAAGAATCGCGCGTGCTGGTCACGGCCCATGATGCGTTTTACTATTTTGCCGATTCCTACGGCATCGAGGCCAGCGAGGCGATAGAAGGCATATCCACCGCCTCGGAGGCCAGTATCGGCGATATCCGCGCCGTGGCCGAATTCGTGATCGCGCGGGGCGTACCGGCGGTGTTCGTGGAAACCACGATCAACCCGCGCACCATCGAGGCGCTGGTCGCCGAGGTACAGGGCCAGGGCCATGACGTGGTGATCGGCGGCGCGTTGTTCTCGGATGCGATGGGCGATGTCGGCACGCCAGAGGGCACCTATATCGGCATGATCCGTGCCAATACCATCACCATCACGCGCGCCCTGGGCGGCACCCTGCCGGACTGGCCCGACGCCCTGCGGGGCTGGGCCGACGAATGGGCGATCGTGGATTGACGGCACTGCGGCATGGCGCGCACACTGCGCACCGTGCCGCCACACCACCTTTTCTCGCCGCCTTGCCCCGCCAGCCCGGCCCCGCCAGCCCGGCCCCGCCAGCCCGGCCCCGCCGCCAGGAAGCCAGCCAATGCCCGATGACAGCCTGCACGAGCCGCAGTTCGCCCTGCATGTAGAGGATCTGACGGTCACCTATGGGGCCACGCCCGCGCTGTGGGATATCGATCTGGACATCCCGCCGGGGGTGATGGCGGCGATCATCGGGCCGAACGGATCGGGCAAGTCGACGCTGCTGAAAACCGCGCTGGGGCTGGTGCGCCCGGTGGCTGGCCATGTGCGGTTTCTGGGCCTGCGGGTCAAGCGGATGCGCGGCCGTATCGGCTATGTGCCACAGCGACACAGCGGTGACTGGTATTTTCCCACCACCTCGCGCTAGGTGGTGGAAATGGGGCTTTATGGCAAGCTTGGCTGGTTCCGCCGCCCCGGCGCGGCCGCACGGCAAAAGGCGATGGATGCGCTGGCGGAACTGGGCATGCAGGATTACGCCGAGCGTCAGATCAGCCAGCTTTCCGGCGGGCAGCAGCAGCGGGTGTTCATTGCCCGGGCCCTGGTACAGGACGCACCGATCCTGATCCTGGACGAACCCATGGCGGGGGTCGATGCCACCACCGAGGCCGTGATCATCGATCTGCTGAAGCGCCTGCGCGATGGCGGGCGCACCGTGATCGTCGTGCATCATGACCTGACCACCGTGCAAAGCTATTTCGACTGGCTGGTGATGATGAACGTGCGCGTCATCGCACAGGGGCCTGTGGCGCAGGTCTACACGCCGGAAAACCTGCGCGCCGCCTATGGCCGGCATCTGGCGATGATCGCCGCCCCGGTCGCCCCGGCGCCACCGCTGGCCCCGGGAGAGGGCGAACCGGGCACGATGCCGGCGCGTGCGCCGTTGCCATGACGGGTCTGACAGAGCTTCTGGCCAGCGGCATTGTGCAACGCGTGCTGCTGGGCGCCGCAATCCTGGGCGCGATCAGCGGCCTGCTGGGCGCCTTTGCGGTGCTGCGCCGGCAAAGCCTGCTGGGCGATGCACTGGCGCATGCCGCCCTGCCCGGCGTCTGTCTTGGTTTCCTGATTGCCGGGGCGCGGGATCTGGGCAGCATCCTGCTGGGTGCCTTTGCCACCGGGGCGCTGGCGGCGCTGTGCATGATGGTCATTGTCCGGCGCACCACGCTGAAGACCGATGCGGCACTGGGCATCGTGCTGAGCGTGTTCTTTGGCGTGGGCGTTGTCCTGTTGACCCATGTGCAGGCCCAGGGCGGCGCGGCCAGCGCAGGGCTGGGCAGCTTTCTGTTCGGGCAGGCGGCGGCGATCCTGCCGGGCGATCTGTGGCTGATGGGGGCAATCGGGCTGGTGTCGCTGGCCCTTGTGCTGGCGTTGTGGAAAGAGATGAAGCTGGTCAGCTTCGACCCCGGCTTTGCCAGCGCGCAAGGCCTGCCGGTAACGGCGATCGAGGCCCTGATGACCGTCATGGTGGCGCTGGCAATCGTGGTGGGGCTGCAGCTGGTGGGGGTGGTGTTGATGGTGGCGCTGCTGATCGCCCCGGCGGCGGCGGCGCGGCAATGGACACGCTCGCTTGGCGGCATGGTGGCGCTGTCGGCGGGCATTGGCGCGGCATCGGGCGCGGGCGGTGCGCTGGTCAGCGCCAGCACGCGCGGGCTGGCGACCGGGCCGGTGGTGGTGCTGATCGCCTCGGCCGTGGTGCTGATCTCGGTGTTGGTGGCGCCCGGGCGGGGCATCCTGTGGCAGGCGCTGGCCGCGCGGCGCGCGCGCGCGCGCATCGGGGACGGACGGGTGCTGGCCGCGCTGCACGGTCTGGCCGCCGCGCATGACGACGCCGGCTATGCGACCGAGCGCGGCATGCTGGCGGCAGCCCTGGGTGGCAGCCCGCCAGCCGCGCGCTTTGCCGCGCTGGAACGGCGCGGGCTGATCCGATCCGTCATGCACCCACCTGAAACCACGCCGCACTGGGAACTGACCGAGGCCGGCCACGCCGAGGCAGCATCGCTGTCCGGCCGCCCCGACACCGCAGACCGGGGTGCGCCATGATCGCCGCCTTTCTGGACTCGATCCCGGCAATGATCCTGCTGACCGGCGTTCTGGTCGGCGCGTCGGCGGCCCTGCTGGGGTCGTTCCTGGTGCTGCGCGGCAATGCCATGCTGACCGATGCCATCAGCCATTCCATCGTTTTCGGCATCGTCGTGGTCTGGCTCATGACCAGTCAGATCAGCGGGCCGGTGCAGGTTCTGGGCGCGGCGGTGACCGGCGTGCTGACCGTGGTGCTGACCGAATTGCTGGCGCGCTCGCGGCTGGTGCGCATGGATGCGGCCATCGGGCTGGTGTTTCCGGCACTGTTTGCCGCCGGGGTCATTCTGATTTCCGTCCATGCGCGCGATGTGCATATCGATGTGCACAGCGTGCTGCTGGGCGAGATCGGCTTTGTCTGGCTGCATACCGTGCCCCTGTGGGGCCATCCGGTGCCGGTGGCGGTGGCCACCCTATCGGTGGTTCTGGTGGTCAATCTGGGTTTCGTGCTGGTTTTCTGGAAAGAGCTGAAACTGGCCAGCTTTGACCCCGGCCTGGCTGCCGCGCTGGGGTTCCTGCCCGGCGCGTTGCATTATGCACTGCTGGGTCTGACCAGCGTGACCGCGGTGGCGGCATTCGATGCGGTGGGGGCGATCCTGTTCATCGCCTTTGTCATCGTCCCGCCGGCAACTGCCTATCTGTTGACACGGCGGCTGTGGCTGATGGTGGTGCTGGCCGTGGCCTTGTCGGTGGCGGCCAGTCTGGCCGGCTATGCGCTGGCCGTCTGGTGGAACGTGTCGATTGCAGGGATGATGGCCAGCATGACCGGGGTATGGTTCGCGCTGGCCCTGGCATTCGCCCCCCGGCACGGGCTGGCCGCACAGGCGTTTCGCCACCGCGCCCAACGGCTGGACCATGACTGCCGCGTGCTGGTGGCGCATCTATTCACGCATGAGAACACCCCCGCCATGCCCGAGGAAAACACCCTGCGCGCGCTGGTCGAGCATCTGCACTGGTCCACGCCGCGGGCGCGCGCGGCCATTCTGCGCGCCCATGACCGCGCCCTGATCGAGCGGCGCGACGGGCTTCTGGTGCTGCGCCCGAAGGGGCGCGCCGAGGCCGAGGCGCTGCATGAACCCCATTCCGGGCCACGCGGGCCCGAAATGGCATGACCCGCCGTCGCCGGCGGTGTCGCCATCCCGTCAGCGCCAGACCTGATCAGGGTCCGGCAGCGGGATCGCGTCCAGCAGTTCACGGGTGTAATCGGACTGCGGGTTGTCGAACAGCGCCGCCGTGTCGCTGTGTTCGACGATATGGCCCAGATGCAGCACCATGATGCGGCTGCACAACCGGCGGATCACCGACAGGTCATGGCTGATGAAGGCCAGCGTCAGCCCCAGATCGCGTACCAGATCGGCCAGCAGCTGCAGCACCTGCGCCTGGCTGGACACATCAAGGCCCGAGACGATCTCGTCGGCGAGGATGAATTCCGGCTGCATGGCGATGGCGCGCGCGATGCCGACGCGCTGGCGCTGCCCGCCGGACAGCTCATGTGGATAGCGGTGGCGAAAGGCGCGCGGCAGGCCGACATGGTCCAGCGCCTGATCCACCCGCTGGCTGGTGCGGTCGAAACCATGCAGTTGCAGGGGCGCGGCGATCAGGCTGCCCACACGGCGGCGCGGGTTGAGCGATGACATCGGGTCCTGAAAGATCATCTGAAAGCGCCGGCGCAAAGGGCGCAGCGCGGCCTCGTCCAGATGGCCGATCTCGCGCCCGTCAAAGACCAATTCGCCCGATGTCGGCCGCAACAGCCGCACCAGCACCCGGCCCAGCGTGGTCTTGCCTGAACCAGAGCCGCCGACGATGCCCAGCACCGCGCCGCGCGGAATGTCGAATGTCAGCCCGTGCAGCACTTCCGTCTGCGGGGCGGGGCCGAACAGCGGCTTGCGCGTCATGTCCGGAAAGGCCAGGCGCAGGTCGCGCACCTGAAAAAGCGGGCGGATGTCAGCGACGGAATCAGCCATGCGCGCCCCCTTTGCGCCATGCGGCCTCGGCTGCCGCCACCTCGGCCTGCACGGCCTCGATCACCGCGGCCGGCACCGGGTTCAGCCCGGCATCGGGGTCGGTGTATTTCGGCGTCGCGGCCAGCAGGGCAGCGGAATAGGCGTGCCCTGGCGCGGCAAAGAAATCGCGCACGCGCGTATCCTCGACCACCTTGCCGGCATACAGCACCGACAGCGTGTCGCAGACCTTTGACACCACGCCCAGGTCATGGGTCACGAACAATAGCGCCGTGCCGTGGCGGGCCTGCATCTGCGCGATCAGCCGCAGGATCTGCTTTTGCACCGTCACATCCAGCGCCGTGGTGGGCTCGTCGGCGACGATCATCTTTGGCTCGGCGGCAAAGGCCGAGGCGATGAGAACGCGCTGGCGCATCCCGCCCGACAATTCGTGCGGATAGCTGCGCATGACGCGGGCCGGATCGGGGATGCGCACCTCGTCCAGCAGTTCCCTTGCACGGGCCTCGGCATCGGCGCGGGTCCAACCCAGGATATCCACCAGCCGGTCGGTGATCTGCGGGCCGATCCGGCGCGAGGGGTTCAGCGCCGTCATCGGGTCTTGCGGGATCAGCGCAGCGCTGGCGCCGATGCGGCGACGGCGTTCAGAGGGTGTCATGCGCAGCAGGTCCACGCCATCAAGCCATATCTCGCCCTCGATCACCTGCACCGCGCGCGGCAGGATACCCAGCACCGCCTTGCCGATCATCGACTTGCCGGCGCCGGATTCGCCGACCAGCCCGCGCACCTCGCCCGCCGCCACATCCAGCGAGACCGAGCGTAACAGGCGTGGCGTGCCTTTTGGTGCACCCTTCAGCACGGCAGACAGGTTGCGGATCGACAGATAGGCACTCATCGCAGCACCGGATCGAAGCGGTCCTTCAGCCCCTCGCCCAGTTGCGAAAAGGACAGGACGGTCAGGAAAAGCGCGATCAGCGGGAACACCAGCACCCACCAGCTGCGGTGCAGCGCCGTGCGCCCCTCGGCGATCATGCCGCCCCAGGTGGGGTCATCGGACGAGATCGACAGGTTGACGAAACTCAGGATCGCCTCGACGATCACGGCGATCCCCATTTCCAGCGTCAGCAGAACGCCGATGGTGGGCAGGACATTGGGCAGGATTTCGCGCAGCATGATCCCCAGCCGCCGCTGGCCCGCCACCTGGGCCGAGGCCACGTAGTCCATCGCGCCCTGGGCCATCGCCTCGGCCCGGACAACGCGGGCAAAGCGCGTCCAGTCGATCACCACGATGGCAATGATGACCGAGGTCAGGCCGGTGCCCAGCACGGCGATCAGCAGGATGGCGAACAGCACCGGCGGAAAGGCCATCCAGATGTCGATCAGCCGCGAGATCACCATATCGGCCCAGCCGCGATAATAGCCGGCAATCAGCCCCAGCGTGGCGCCGATCAGCATGGTGGCGGTGCCGGCGATCAGCGCGACGATCAGCGCCACGCGGGCACCATGGATGATGCGCGACAGCACATCGCGGCCCAGGCTGTCGGTGCCCAGCCAGTAGCCGGGCTCGGCCCCGGCCATCCAGAAGGGTGGCAGGCGGCTGGTGAACAGATCCTGCTCCAGCGGGTTGTGCGGCGCGATCCAGGGTGCCAGCAGCGCCGCCAGCGCCAGCAGCACCAGCCAGCCGCCGGACAGCCACAGCCGCAGGCCCAGCCGGCGACGCACCATGCCGCGCGCGTCAACCATGACGCAGCCTCGGGTTCAGGACGGTATACAGCATGTCCACGATCAGGTTGATCACGGTAAACAGCAGCGCAAAGATGATCACGATACCCTGGATCAGCGGCAGGTCGCGGTTGATCACGGCATCGATGGCCATGTTGCCCAGACCCTCGTAGCTGAACAGCCGCTCGATGATCACCGTGCCGCCGATCAGAAAGGTGAACTGCACGCCGATCAGCGTCAGCGTGGGCAGGATGGCGTTGCGCAGCGCCTCGCGCACGATCACATGGTTCTCGCCATAGCCCTTGGTGCGGGCCAGGGTGACGTAATCCAGATGCATCGTCTCTTTCAGGCTTTGCTTCAGCAGCTGCCCGATGATGGCGGCCAACGGGATGGCCAGCGCCAGCGCCGGCATCAGCATGTGGCGCATCAGGTCCAGCCACAGATCAAAACGCAGCCGCAGCACGCTTTCGAACAGGAAGAACCGCGTGTGGAACTCCTGCACCAGATGCGGCGAAATGCGGCCGGAGATGTTGAACACGGGCCACAGCACGCCGAACAGCAGGATCAGAACCAGACCCCACAGGAAAACCGGCACCGACAGCGCCATGCCGTTGCCCACGTCGATGGCGCCTTCGGTTGCCGTGCCGCGCAGCCGCGTGCCGGTCAGGGCCAGAAACCCGCCGATGACAACGGCGATGACCAGCGCCATGATGGCCAGTTCCAGCGTTGCGGGCAGCCGGCCCAGCACCAGCCCCAGAACCGGCTGGCGGGTCTGGATGGAGGTGCCGAAATCGCCCTGCACCACGCCGCCCAGCCAGATGAAATACTGCGCCAGGATGGACCGGTCAAAGCCGTAGAGCGCGTTCAGCCGCTCGATATCGGCCGGGGTGGCGCCGGGGGGCAGCATCATGGCGATGGGGTTGCCGGGCACCACGCGGATGACCACGAACACCACGATGGACACGCCAAGAAGCGTGACCAGCGTAGTCAGCAGCCGGGTCAGGATACGTCTGGCAAGCATCAAGCGGGCTGCCGGAAAAGGAACATGGACCGAACCGCTACGAAAAACTGTTCCATGCCATTGGATTTCTCAGCGCGGTGAGGGAGGCGCCCGACCCTGGGGAGGCGTATCGGAACGCTCGGGCTGCAGCGGTTTATGGTAGCCAAGTCCCTGAAGCGGCTCTGCTTCTTGGACCGTCGCAATGCGCCCTCCCATGGGAAGGGTCGGGCGCCGCCCGGGCTGGTCGCCCGGGCGAGACCTTTGGCCAGCGTGCCAAGGAACAATTTTCGGGCTGAAAGCTTGGAGAGGTGAGAGTAAGGCACGTTTTCAGCAGCCTGTCAGGGAGCCTGGAAAAGGGGTGGGCCGGGGCGCGTGCCCGGCCCGCCGCGCGCCTGTTCAGGCGCGGGTCATCAGATGCGGCAACAGGGCGCCGGATGCGTGTTGCGTGACATTCACGCGCTCGGAATGCACAACGGGCTGCACATATTGCAGGATCGGCAGGACATAGGCGTTTTCCGCGATATGGCGGCTGACAGCTTTCCAGCCCTCGATGCGCGCGTCCTCATCGGCCTCGCCCCACAGCGGGCCGATCATCGCATCCAGATCATCACTGGACCAGGCCGAATGCGGGCTGGGGCCGAACATGGCAAAGCCGGTGGATGTCGTGGGGTCGCCCACCGAATTGCCCCAGTTGTAAAAGGCCGCCGGCGCCAGTTCGCCCGCCGCGCGCAGCTCGAAATGGCGCGCCACCTCGTAGACCTCGATCTCGGCCTCGATGCCCACGCGGCGCCACATGCCGACGATGGCCTGGATCATCTCGTAATCCTTGGGCTTGTAGCCGCGCGTGGTCTGAATGGTAAACCGTGCCGGGTTGTCGGTGGAATAGCCCGACTCTGCCAGCAGTTCGCGCGCCAGATCGGGGTTGTATTCCACCTCGATCGTGGGGTCGAAGGCCAGGTATTCCGGCGTTTCCAGCGTGTGCAGCGCCACGCCATAGCCGTCCAGCAACCGGTCGATGATCAACTGCTTGTCCACCGCATGCACGGCAGCCTTGCGCACATTCGGATCCGTCATCGCATCGCGGTTGGAGAAGAAGATCATGGCGATGTCGGAAATCGGCAGATCGCTGCCCGCCAGACCGGGACGGGCGCGCAGGCGGTCGTATTCGTCATAAGGCACTTCCAGCGTGACATGGCTGCGCCCGGATTCGATCTCGGCCACGCGCGAGGCCGAGTCGGTGACAAAGCGGATCGTCACCGTCTCGAACTCGGGTGCCCCGCCCCAGTAGTCGGGGTTGGCGCGCAGCCGGACGAAGGCGTTGCGCTCGTACTGTTCGACCATATAGGGGCCGGTGCCGATGGGCGCTTCCTCGAACCCCGCAGCGCCGACACGCTCGTAATAATCCTTCGGCAGCACATAGCCGGTCAGGAAATACATCCACTTGAAGATCGTGGGGTCGAACTGGGCGACATCGGCGATCACCCGGTTCCCCTCTACCCGGTGGTTGGCCAGCGTACCCCAGACGAACTGCATGGGGCTGCCCGTCTCCTCGCGCGAGACACGCTCAAGCGACCAGCGCACATCTTCCGCCGTAAAGTCCGACCCGTCATGCCATTTGACGCCCTCGCGCACCTCCATCCAGACCTGGGTGCGGTCTTCGTTCCAGCCCCAGTCGGTCAACAGGCCCGGCGCCGGCGAAAGGTCCGGCTGCTGCAGGATGTATTGATCGAAAACCGACTGATAGAGGCCCTGAATGGTGGGGTTCACGGCCGAGGGGCCGGTGGTGGGGTCCCAGCTAGGCAGGTTGACGTTATAGGCGATGACCAGATCGTCGATCGCTTGCGCGCGCAGGGCGCGCGGCAGGGCCAGGGTGCCGGTCATGCCCGCCGCAACCGATGCCGCCGACATCTGCAATAGCGTTCTGCGTTTCATCTTCATCGTGGTTTCCCCATTGGTTGGTCGTTTGTTGCTTGTCATTTGCCCGCCAGCTTTTGCGCCAGCAGAAATCCCGGCCCCGCCCCGGTACCGCCGCCCGGCCAGACACCTGCGCCGGTCAGGTACAGCCCGGCGATGGGCGTACTCCCGTCAGAGTAACCCCGCGCCGGCCGAAAAAGAAAGTGTTGTGACAGATGGTGGCTGCCACAGACCTGATCGCCGCCGACCAGATTGGGATTGTCGGCCTCAAGCGCGGCCGGGCTGACAATGCGTTGTCCCAGAATCCTGTCGCGCGCGCCGGGGGCATACCGTTCCAGGATGCTCAGCGCGCGATCGGCCATCGGTTCGGCGGCCTGCGCCCAGTCGGTGGCGCTGATCTGCCCCGCAGCATCGCCCAGAATGACACCGGGCACCATGCGCACCTGCATCCACAGCACATGCTTGCCGTCAGGCGCCCGCGATGGATCGAATACCGTGGGCTGGCCCACCACGATCACCGGCTCATCGGGCAACAGCCCGGCCTTGGCCTGCGCATAGGTGCGCGCCATCTGGTCCAGCGAGGGGGCGAGATGGACATAGGCAAAGGATTTCAGTGCCTCGCCCGCCGCCCAGTCCGGCAACCCATCCATCGCCAGATGCAGCATCATCGTGCCGGGTGCGTGGCGAAAGGCGGCCATCCTGCCGTCGAACCCGGCATTCCCCGTGCCGCCGGTCAGCCCATTCAGGGCGCCAGGCGCGACATTGGCGATGACTGCGCGCCGCGCCGTTACCCGGCTGCCGTCTGCCAGCTCGATCCCGCTGGCCTTGCCGCCCGCATGCAGCACTCGCGCCACCCGCGCACCGCACACCACCTGCCCGCCGCGCGCCTGCAGTTCCGCCACCATGGCGCGGATCATCGCATCGGCGCCGCCCTTGCCCAGCACCATGCCGAACGCCTGACCCGCCATCGCTTCCAGATAGGGAAACAGCGCACCGCCCGCGATGTCGGGCGCGAAATCCAGATGCATGCCCCAGGCGCCCAGCGTGGCGCGCAGATGGGGCGATTCGAACGTCTCTTCCAGCCAGGCGCGCGGGCTCATCGCCAGAAAGCGCGCCATGTCCAGCGCGCCGCCTGCCTTGCGTGCCCGCCACAGACGCCACAGGAAAGATGAAATTGCATGGGCTTTCATCGGCGCCGCCAGCAACGCGAACAGATGTTCGGCCTCGCCCGGGAATGCCTGCGCCAGGGCCTGCCAGGTTTCAGCATCGCGCGGCGAGTAGGCGGCAATGCCCGCCACGGTTTCGGCCGCATCGGTACTGACCCCCAACCAGCGGCCATCAGGAAAGGCGCTGGCGAAGGGCTTTGACACCGGCACGAATTCCAACCCGTGAGCGGCCAGCGCGGCACCATAATTCTTGGAAAAACCGGAGCCCGCGAACAGCGACAGGTTCATCGCCGCCCAGTCATGGCGAAAGCCGGGCAATGTGTATTCGCCCGTGCGCACCGCGCCGCCAGGCTCGGCTGCCTGCTCGAACACGCCGACCGACCAGCCGCGCGTGGCCAGGTGCACCGCACAGGCCAGGCTGTTGTGCCCGGCCCCGATGATCACCGCGTCGAATTCCTGCGCCATGGCCGCCCCCAAAGATAAATTTATACTTGCAAACGCACAGATGCTTGTCCAGAATTATTTTATGCTCAAAATTCTTGCTGGCCCTTGCGCGGCCGTGCCGGAAACAGGCAAGACTGATCGTGAAGGCGAAAAGGCAACAGGGAGTACACGCCATGACAGCATCACAGACACTGCAGGCCCTCGCCGGGGCGCTGGCCTCGGGCGATATCGAGGTGGTGGATTGCACCGGCACGCTGGGCCCCAACACACCGATCCTGCAACTGCCACCTGACTTTGCCAAGAACACCCCAAAGGTGGAAATCCACAAGATCAGCGAATACGACGCCGACGGGCCGTTCTTTGCATGGAACTGGCTGGTGCTGGGCGAGCATTCGGGCACCCATTTCGACGCCCCGCACCACTGGATCACGGGCAAGGATTACGAGGACGGCTTTACCGACTCGCTGGCGATCCAGCGCGTGGTTGCCCCGGTCAATGTGATCGACTGTTCCAGGGAATCGGCCGACAACCCAGACTTCCTGCTGACGCCCGAACATGTAAAGGCCTGGGAGGCCGAGCATGGCGAGATCGGCAAGGGCGAATGGGTGGTCATGCGCACCGACTGGGACAAGCGCGCCCATGACGAGGCGCTGTTCCTGAATACCGACGAGAACGGGCCGCATTCGCCCGGACCGACGCCGGAATGCGTGGAATACCTGCTGTCCAAGGGCATCGTGGGCTGGGGCAGCCAGTGCATCGGCACCGATGCAGGCCAGGCCGGCGGCATGAACCCGCCCTTCCCGGCGCATAACTTCCTGCACCGTGACAACTGCTTTGGTCTGGCCAGCCTTGCCAATCTGGACAAGTTGCCGGCCAAGGGCGCGATCCTGATCGCGGCACCGCTGAAGATCGCGCGCGGCACCGGCTCGCCCATCCGGGCGCTGGCGCTGGTTCCAAAGGGCTGACGGTGATGGCGGCGGTCGATCACGTCATCATCGGGTCCGGCATCAACGCGCTGGTCGCGGCGGCAATGCTGTCGAGAAAGGGCAAGCGCGTGCTGGTGCTGGAGCGCGAGGCCACGCTGGGCGGGTGCATGCGTACCGACGAAATCACCCTGCCCGGTTTTCGCCATGACGTGATGGCCGCCACCTTCGTGCTGTTCCTGACCTCGCCCGCGCATGCTGCGCTGGGCGAGGATCTGGCCCGCCACGGGCTGGAATTCTGCCACACGAAACACCCCACAGCCGTGCTGCGTCCTGATGGCAGCGCGCTGGTTCTGACCACCGACCGCGCGGCGAATATCGCGGCCTGGAATGCGCTGGCCCCGGGCGAGGGCGACCGTCATGCCGCCGATGTCGGCGCCATCGAAAAGGACGCGCCGTTTCTGTTTGCCCTGCTGGGCGGCGAGTTGTGGTCATGGCAGACCGCAAGGCTGATGTTCGGCCAGGCGCGCCGCCGCGGGCTGCGCGGACTTGCCGCCTGGATCGGTCAGGCGCTGATGCCGGCGCGGGGCTGGCTGGAAACGACCTATGACAGCGATCAGGTACAGGCCCTGTGGGCGCCCTGGGTCCTGCATACGGGCCTGACACCGGAATCCACCTATTCCGGCCAGATGGGCAAGGTCATTGCCTTTGCGCTGGAGGCGGCGGGCGCGCCCGTGGTCAAGGGCGGCGCCGGCGCCGCGGTCGCGGCCTTCCGCAAGCTGATCGAGGCCAACGGCGGCACCCTGCGCACGGGCGCCG
>JAFIED010000251.1 GCA_020832805.1 Pararhodobacter sp. | reverse complement strand
GGGCGCGGCCCCCCGGCCGCAGGGCGGCCTCCCCCCGGAGTATTTTCCGGCAAGATGATGGGGCGGCGGGTTTTGCCGGCTTGCGTGGTGCTGGCCGGGATGGCGGCTTGTGGCGGGCCGTCGGTGATGTCCGATCCGCGCACCGAGCAGGTGCGCATCGGCCCCGATCTGTTTCATGTCCTGGTTGAGGGGGACACGGCCACGGTCGCCAATTTCTCGACCGGCACCAATCTGGTGTTGCGCGTGGAAGAGGGCGCGCGTGCCGCGGTCGAGCAGGTCAGCGGCTGCGCCATCACGCGTTTCGTGAAATTCGATGCGATCAACCGCTGGCAGGCACGGCTGCGCTGCCCGGCGGGCTGAGCCCGGCGCGCGCGCCGGGCCCAGGGACCGCTTTCAGGTGAACTGGGCGTTGATATGATCGGCGACACCGGCTGCGCGCGCCATTTGCAGCATCATCTGCGCATCAACCACGGCCGCGATGGTGCCGTCTTCATTATACCCCACCAGCGGCCCATGCGCGATGGCGAACATGATGCAGCCCTGCGGTGATACCGGCTTGTGGATCGCCCCGGCCTGTTCGCAGATATAGTCGCCGGTGTTGCCGGCATCGTCCTCGTAGCTGAAGCCGCCCTCGATGATGACGCCCTCTACCGCGCCGACATGGCCATGCGCCGGCGCCTGGGTGCCGGGGTCAACCTTCAGAAACATGGTGAAGCCGCCGGAGCGCACATCGACCGTCATCAGCCGGTAATGGGTGCCGGGCATCACCCAGGGGGTCCAGGGCAGGGTGTCGGGGTTCATGAAGGCGGGCCGTTCGTGGGCCGTGATCTTGACCGCCCCCTCGGCGACGGTACCCAATGTCTGATCGGTCATGCTGTTCTCCCTTGTTCAGCGGTTTGACGCAGGATCACCCTGTCGCTAGGCTTGCATCCAGTCTTGAAGCGGATTGCGGTTTCGGAACGCAATTGCGGTTTTCAGGGCACCCGGGGCCAGCCAGCCGGGGGAGGGGGGAATGCAGCAAAGCGGGCTTTCGAACCGCACAGGCGCGGCGCCTGCGATGGCCGATGCAGCGGTTGCCGCCGATGCGGCGGCGTCGGTCACGGCGCGAATGCGCGCGGCCTGGTCGGTGCCGGTGTTGTGGGAGTTCACGGGGCCAGAGGGGATATGCGGCCAGCACTGGGCATGCAGCGAGGATGGCGAGCATCAGCTGGGCGCCGACATCCCGGAAGACTACCTGATCTTTTCGCTGCATACCGCGCAGATTGATGCGGCAGAGGTACGGCTGCAGCACCGCCGCCGGTTCAGCGGTGCATTGGCCCCGGGATCGTGGATGCTGGTCTCTGCGCAAGGCGCCCCCGAGGCGGTGACCCGGGGCGCGTTTTCCCTGGTGCATCTTTACCTGCCGCTCGGGCATCTGGCGCAGGTGGCAGAGGACTATGCGCTGCCCTTTGAACCCTTGTCCGGCGGGCGGTGCCTGCATGGTCAGCACCGCGACAATCCGATGGCCGCGCATGCCGCGGCGTTGGCCCGCGCGATGCGCACCGAGACACCGTTGCGCGCCCTGCAGGTGGATACGCTGTGCCGCCAGCTGGTGGCCGATTACTTTAGCCAGACCCGGCCCGGCGTGCCGCTGGCCGGGCCAGAGCGGCTGTCATCGGTGGCGCGCGCCCGGGTCGATGCGTTTCTGGATGCCGCGTTGCAGGAGGGTTGCACCCTTGATCAGCTTGCAGCAGAGGCCGGGTTGAGCAAGGCGCATTTCCTGCGGGCTTTCAAGGGCAGTTTCGGGCGCACACCGATGCGGGCGCTGCAGGAGCGCCGCCTGATCGCCGCACGGCATCTGATCAGGCAGACCCGGCTGTCGCTTGCCGACATCGCCGCCCGCTGTGGCTATGCGGACCAGAGCCACATGAGCCGGGCCTTTCGCGCGGGCCTGGGCATGACCCCGGCGGCATGGCGGCGCGGCGGGGATTAGGGGGCGGGGTGGTGCGCCGTGACCCATGCGTTTTCGCCTAGCATTGCCGCGCCACTCGCGTTAGGTCTTGCCCGTTCACAGAAAATCATCGGATTGGCGCCATGTCCCCCCTGAAAATCCAGCAAGGTTCCTCCAAGCATTCGGCCTATGATCTGCGCGATCCCTTTGCCGAAGTCATTGAAACCCACACGCTGGCGGTCCTGGTTGATAACGAACCGGGCGTGCTGGCGCGGGTGATCGGGCTGTTTTCGGGCAGGGGTTACAATATCGAAAGCCTGACCGTGGCCGAGACCGACCACAAGGGCCACCGCAGCCGTATCACCGTGGTGACAACGGGCACGCCACAGGTGATCGACCAGATCAAGAGCCAGCTGGGCCGGATGGTGCCGGTGCATACGGTGCATGACCTGACCGCCGAGGGGGCGCATGTGGCGCGCGAACTGGCGCTGCTGAAAGTGGCAGGCAAGGGCGAGGCGCGTATCGAGGCGTTGCGGCTGGCCGAGATCTTTCGCGCCAATGTGGTGGATTCGACGCTGGAAAGCTTTGTCTTTGAAATGACGGGCGCGCCGGAAAAGATCGACGCCTTTGCCGATCTGATGCGCCCGCTGGGCCTGGTGGAAATCGCGCGCACCGGCGTGGCGGCATTGGCCCGCGGGGTCTGAGGCACGCGGGGGCTGAGCGGCCCGCGGCGGTGGCTTGCGTTGGGCCTGTGGACGCCGAGTGCGCATGACCCCGCCATGGGCCGGTTCGTCGGACTCAGGTGTTCACCCGTTCCCTGCGGGCCAGCAGGATGCACAGCAGCGCCACCCCCGCACAGCCCAGCGTACCCAGCGTGACCGATGTCGGCGTGCCGTCAAAGGCGCGGGCAATTGGCGTGGCGATCACCGCCGCCGCCATGGTTGATACCCCGCCCATGACCGAGGCCGCGGTGCCGGCGACATGGCCCAGCGGTTCCAGTGCCATGGCATTCAGATTGCCGAAGATCATGGCGATGGTGCTGAACTGAACCAGCATGAACAGCATGAAGGGCACGAAACCGGCCATGCCCAGCCCCATCAGCACCAGCATGACCGACGCCGCACAGAACTGCGCCAGCATGGCCAGAATGATCAGCCGCTGCATGCCCAGCCGCATCACCAGTCTGGCGTTCAGCAGGCTGGCCGGGACCGAGGCAATCGCGATCAGCGCGAACCACAGGGGAAATTCGGCGGCGCGGTCATAGGTTTCCTCGAACAGGAGGGGCAGCGAGGCCAGCCAGACGAACATGCCCGCAAAGCCGCAAGACAGGGCCAGCAGCAACAGCATCACGCGGCCGTGGCTGGCAATCTCTGCCAGGGTGGCGCCGATCTGCCTGGCAGACAGGGGCCGGCGCCGGGCCGTGGGCAGGGTTTCGGGTTGGCGCAGCAGAAGCCACAGGCCGGACACCACGCCGAAGACAAGAAAGCTCCAGAAGATCGCGCGCCAGCCGAACAAGGCGGCGATGCCCGCCCCGATCAGCGGCGCGACGGCGGGCACCAGCACGAAAACGGCCATGGTAAAGGACATGACCCGCGCCATGGCGCGCCCGGCAAACAGGTCGCGCACCAGCGCCTGGGTCACTACCCGGGGCGCGGCCGAGCCAAGCCCCTGCACAAAGCGCGCCAGCAACAGCATCTCGATACTGCTGGTCAGTGCCGCAACGGTGGCGGCGACCATATACAGCGCGATGCCGCCCAGAATGACCGGCTTGCGCCCGAACGCATCGGATATCGGCCCGGCCAGAAAGGTGCCCAGGCCGAGGCCAAAGACAAAGACGGTGATCACCAGCTGCGCGCGGCCGGGATCGTCGGGCGACAGCGCGCGCCCCATTTCGCCCAGCAACGGCAGCATCGCATCGATGGCAAAGGCGACGGTGGCGAACAACAGCGCGGCAAGCGCGATGAATTCGACATTGGACAGCGGCGCCAGACCCGGCGGGGCAGGGGCCGGTGTGCCGGGTGCCGGGGGTGTGCCGGGCGCCAGGGGAGGGGGCGTCGATGGGCTGCTCATTGTCGCGCAGCCAGTTCGTCGATCAGGCGCTGCCAGACATCGGGTTCCTGGGCGCCGGTCAGCACATACTGGCTGTCGATGATGAAGCCCGGCACGCCGCGCAGCCCGCGTTCGCGAATTTCGGCATCGCGGGCGCGGACCTCTGCCAGGTCATTGTCGCTGGCCAGCAGGGTGGCAACCACCGCGCCATCCATCCCGGCCTGCCTGGCAAGATCGGTCAGCGTATCGGCATCGCCGATGTCGCGGCCCTCGGCGAAATAGGCGCGAAACAAGGCGCTGACCACAGCGGCCTGCCGCCCCTCCAGCCCCGCCCAATGGATCAGGCGGTGCGCATCCAGCGTGGCGGGCGTGCGGGTGATGCGCGACAGATCCAGTGGCAGGCCGGCATCCTGGGCCGCCTGTTGCACGGGCAGATAGGTTTGCACGACATGCTGCTGGCTGCCGAACTTCAGTTCAAGGTATGCGCGCCGGTCCATGCCGCCGGGTGGCATGTCGGGGTTCAGCATGAACGGGTGCCAGCGGATGGCAAAGGGATGGTCGGGCCGGCTTTCCAGCGCGGCATCCAGCTTTGCCTTGCCGATATAGCACCAGGGGCAGATGGGATCCGAAAAGACATCAAGGGTGATCATGTGGTTTTCCCCCATTCCTGCCGCAGGTGGCGGCGGTCCAGCTTGTTGTTGGCGGCGCGTGGCAGGGTATCAAGGCAGCGATAGAGGCGTGGTTGCTTGTAGCGGGCCAGATGGGCCCGGGCATGGGCAATCAGGGCGGCCTCGCCGGGGTCTTCGCCCGCCGGGACATAGGCCAGGGCAATGATGCTGACGCCCGTGCGCACGGGCAGTTCCACCGCGGCGCAATCTGCGATGCCGGGATGCGCATCGAACAGCCGTTCCAGTTCCAGCGGCGAGACCCGGTAACCCCCGGCATTCAGCATGTCGTCATCGCGCCCCAGATAGGTAATGGCGCCGTCTTCGGCCATTTGCGCCGTGTCACCGGTCAGAAACCAGCCGTCGCGCAGGCGGGCGCGGCTGTCGGCCTCGGCCCGCCAATAGCCCAGCATCAGGCCGGGGTCGTCACCGGCGACAGCCAGTTGGCCGGCCCGGCCGCGCGGCACCGGTTGGCCATCCTCGCCCAGGATGGCCACACAGCGGCCGGGTTGGGGGTAGCCTGCGGCGGTGCCGGGCGCGGGACGCTCAGGGCTGGCGGAAACATAGGTCGAAACCTCGGACATGCCCAGGGCCTCGAACACCGGGGTGCCGGTGGCCTGTGTCCAGGCAGCGCGCGTGGGCTCGGCCAGCTTTTCGCCCGCCGACAACCCGTGGCGCAGGCGCGGCAGGGGCGGCACGGGCATTTTCAGCAACTGGCGAAAGACACCAGGTGCGGCGGCCAGGATGGTGGCATCAAACCGCTTCATCAGCAGCGGCAGTTGCGCAGGCGCGATCCCGGCTTGCGGGATCAGCGCGGTGGCGCCGATCGCCCAGGGGTCCATCAGCCCGGTGCCCAGCGTGTAGGTCCAGTTGAAGGCGCCGGCATGCATCAGCCGGTCATCGGGCGTCAGCCCGTACCAGCCGGCCCACATCATGCGCCGCGCCCAGACCGCGCGATGGGCATGCATGACGGCACGCGGCCGGCCCGAACTGCCCGAGGTGAACACCATATAGGCCAGCCGGTCAGGGCTGCCGCGCTGCCAGTCGCAGGGCGGCAGATCCTGCCAGCGGGCCAGATCGGCCGCTGGCAGGATGCGGGCGGGATGATCGGGCAGCGCGATATCGGCACCGGCCAGAACGGCGGCGGGGTCCAGATCGGCGGCCATGCGGGTGATTTCCGGCACGGTCAGTTGTGCCGATGTGGGCACCGGCACCACGCCGACGGCGATGGCGCCCAGATAGGCCAGCGGGAATTCCACCGTATTGCCCAACCGCATCAGCAACCGGTCGCCCGGCACCAGACCGGCGCGCAGGAAACCTGTGCCGATGCCGCGCACGGCTGCGATCAGGCGCGCATATGACCAGCGCTCGGCGCCAGTCAGACGCAGCACCTGCAGGGCAATCCGGTCAGGCTGGCGTGCCCCTTCGGCCAGCACGTATTCGGCCAGGTTGAACGGTGCGGGGCAGGGTGCAAAGGGGCGGGTATCGACGACAGATTTCATGGACCCGGTGCTACGCGCGGCGCGCGGTCAGGGCAAGGGCCTGCGCATGGCCCGGGTGCGTTGCTTTCGTCCCGGGCCCAACGGCCTTGCAGCAAGGCCGTTGCAAGCGCCTTGCTTCAAGGCGCTTCCCGCGCCCGGTTGGCATGGCGCGCGCCATTCGGACGCACGAGACTGGACAGCCGCGCGCGCGCGCCCTATCGCTTTGCGCATGACCGAGCCGCAGAAAAACCCCGCGATCATCCGCATCGCCCGCGCCAGCGGTGAAGAGGCGCTTGCCCAACCCGTGGATCTGGCCGCGCGGGTGCGTGCCCTGCGCAAGGCACGGGGCTGGACGCTGGAACAGGCCGCACAGGCGGCAGGGATGGCGCGGTCCACCATGTCGAAGATCGAGAACGGGCAGATGTCGCCCACGTTCGAGGCCCTCAGGAAACTGGCCGAGGGGTTGGGAATTCCGATACCCCAGCTGTTCACCCCGCCGCGCAGCACCGCGCCTGGCGGGCGCATGACGGCCACGCCCGCCGGCGCCGGCGAGGCGCATGTCACCACCACCTACGAGCACGAGTTGCTGGCCCAGGGGCTGACGCGCAAGGCCATGTTGCCGTATCGCGCCCGCATCCGTGCCCGACGGTTCGAGGAATTCGATGGCTGGGTGCGCCATGATGGCGAGGAGTTCCTGTATGTGCTGACTGGCCAGATTCGATTGTTTACCGAATTCTACGCACCCCTGGACATGAAGCGGGGCGATAGCGCCTATTATGACGCCTCGATGGGGCATAATGTGATCAGCCTTTCGCCCGAGGATGCCACCATCCTGTGGGTCACGTCCCTGACCTAGCCCTCCCCCCCTGCCTGGCCCCTGCCTGGCCCCTGCCTGTCCTGGGTCCAGGCCGCACCACAGTCTGCGGGCGGTCAGGTTTTCGGGGCGGCCAGAAACACATTCTGGTCCTGCCGGTCGATGGCGTGATAGCCCAGGCGGGCGGTCAGGTCCTGCAAGGCGGGATCGGCCGGAAGATCGGCGCCGCCATGTGATTCCAGCACCAGCAGCGGCCGCCAGCGCGCGATCGTGGCTGCGGCACCCTGCAGCGCGGCGATCTCGTGACCTTCCGTATCCAGCTGGATCAGCCCCACCGGCCGGTCACCGACCGCCGCGTCGATCGTGGTGATCCGGACCGTGTCGAAGCCCGGCCGAGGCCGATCATGCCCACGCGCGACAATGCGCGCGCCGCCGCCAAGGGACTGGCCTGTCTTGTCCCGGGTGCGCATGGTCAGTTCGGCGGGTTCGGCGCCCAGCCCGGCATGGGCAAGAGTACAGTTTGTCAGCGCGTTCAGGCCGCAGGTCACGCTGGCACACAGGTAATTCACCGTCACCGGCTCGAACGCCCAGACCCGCGCGGCCTGCGCATCGGCCAACCGGCACAGCACGGGCAGGAAATCGCCGAAATAGGTACCCGCGGTAACGATGTCGCCGCCCGTATACTGCGCCTCTATCGCTTTCAGCGTTGCCGCTTCCCACACGCCACCGCGCAGCACGGTCTGCGCGCAGGGGCGGTGCATCGATTCGACGGGCACGCAATACTGCCCGAGGGCGTTGCGCGCGATGTAATGTCTCAGTGCCTTGCCGACCTGCATGCCTGTCTCGCTGATATGCGCCTTGCCGTGGCGCCGGGGCCGGATGCGGCCGGCAGCAATCACCCGTTCCGTCACCCCTTGGCGCAGACATGCCAGGGGTGACGGAGTTCAGGACGATCAATCAGTCTTCGGTCCCGGCCTCGGGCGATGTGCGCTGTTCGAGGTCGTTCAGGGCCGCGGTAAAGCCCATCAGGGAAACGCGCGCGCCAATGACCTGATCAGGCGCGGTAAAGGGACGGAACAGCACAAAGGCTTCGGCCCCGCGGCGCATCTGGTCGACCTCGTCATCTTCCAGCCCCAGCAGGGCGATGCAGCCAATCGGGTTGCATACCTGGAACGGTTCGTTGCGCAATTCGCCCTCGGCGCCGATCTGCCAGGCCATGCCGGGCAACAGGAAGGTTTCCAGCGGCGTGGTGATGGTCGCACCGACCGAAAACTCCTCTTCATCGGGCAGCAGGGCCACCGAGATTTCGGCCAGCGGTGTGTCGTCTTCGCCCAGCAGCAGCTGATAGATCTCGCACATTTCCGGCCCGCCCTCGGTAAAGCGGGTGCACAGGACTTCCCAGTCCTGATGGGTGGCCACGCTGTAGGGCTCGCCGGGTTGCGGCTCGGTCACCTCGGCGGGCAGCTGGGGGCTGGTCTCCTGCGCGGAAAGCGTTGCTGGCATGGCCAGCGCCAGCGACAGCAAACCGGTGCCCAGGACGGGCAGGATCGTGCCGGAAGAGAAAGGAAAACGCATGGTCTCGCCTCTGGTTTGCAAACTCGCATTCCGGGTAGCACGAAGCGGCGCAGGTGTCAGCAGCAAGCTGTGTCCGGGCACGGGGTTGTCAGCCGGCAGGGCTGGCCTGATGACCCTGAGCAGGCGATACGCCGCGCGCCCCAGCGGATGGGCAGAAAAACGAAAAGGGCCCGCAAGCTGGACCCTTTTCATTTTTTGCTCCCTGTCGGACTGGCCGACTTATGGGGCGGACGCTAGAAAGAAACGTCACGTCAGTCAACGAAAAAAAATGCGTGATTTTGCATGCGTCTTGACGGGCGCCGCACGGGTCGTCGATGGCACGACATGACCAATTGGCAGGCATTCGGTGATGCTCTAGGCTCTGGCGCGGCGGCATGGTGGCCGCGGCCGGGCGGCTGACCGCGCGGACAGAAACGAGGCAGGGCGGGCAGGTTGATGCGTAACGAGGACACGGTTTTTCTGGGTGGCGGCGGGCCGGAACAAAGCGATCCGCAGCGGCTGTTGCTGCGTCTGGGCAATCGCCATGGGCTGATTGCCGGTGCCACGGGCACCGGCAAGACGATCACCATGCAGATCATGGCCGAGGGGTTTTCGCGCGCCGGCGTGCCGGTTTTCCTGACCGATGTGAAGGGCGATGTCGGCGGCATGGCACAGCCCGGCACCCCGCGCGATGCCTTTTCGCGCCGGGCGGCGACCATCGGCCTGGATGACATCGGCTTTGCCGCCTGCCCGGTGATCTTCTGGGATCTGTTCGGTCAGCAGGGCCACCCGGTGCGCGCCACCGTGGCGGATATGGGCCCCTTGCTGCTGTCGCGTGTGATGGACCTGACCGAGGCGCAGGAGGGGGTGATCAACATTGCCTTTCGCATTTCCGACGAAAACGGCTGGCCGATCCTGGACCTGAAGGATCTGCGCGCCATCCTGGCCTTCATGGCCGAAAACCGGGCAGAACTGTCGGCGCGCTATGGCAATGTGACCACGGCCTCGGTCGGTGCGATTCAGCGCCGGCTGCTGGTGCTGGAAAACCAGGGTGCGGCCATGTTCATGGGCGAGCCGGCGCTGCGGATCGATGATCTGATGCGGCAGACCCCGGACGGGCGCGGCTATGTCAGCATCCTGCATGCCGAGCGGCTGATGAACACGCCCCGGCTGTATGCCACCTTCCTGCTGTGGCTGTTGTCCGAACTGTTCGAGCAATTGCCCGAGGTCGGCGACCCGCCAAAGCCGAAACTGGTGTTCTTTTTCGACGAGGCGCATCTGCTGTTCAACGGCGCCCCGCGCGCGCTGGTGGAAAAGATCGAACGGGTGGCGCGGCTGATCCGGTCAAAGGGGGTGGGCGTGTATTTTGTCACCCAGAACCCGGACGATGTGCCCGATACCGTGCTGGCGCAACTGGGCAACCGGGTGCAGCACGCGCTGCGCGCCTTTACCGCGCGCGATCAGCAGGCGCTGCGCCGCGCTGCACAAACCTATCGCGCGAATCCGCGCTTCGATACCGAGGCGGCGATCCGTGATGTGGGCGTGGGCGAGGCGGTGACATCCTTGCTGGATGACCGTGGCGCGCCGGGGATGGTCGAGCGCACATTGATCCGCCCGCCGGCATCGGCCATGGGCCCGATAGCGCCGCCGGTTCGCGCGCAGGTCCTGGCGGCGTCGCCGGTGGCCGGGGTCTATGACACGGCGATTGACCGGGACAGCGCACATGAGATGCTGGCGCGCCGGGCTGAAGAGGCAGCACAGGCCGCCGACACCCCGGCCGCATCCGCCCAGGATGGGCCATTGGGGACAGAGGAATTCAACCGCGCGCGGCGCTATCAGCCGCCAGCGCGCGCCTCTGGTGCCCGCCAGATAGGCGGGCGCCAAACCGGGGGGCGGGCGGCGCGCAGTGACAGCCCGGTCGATGCCTTTGCCAAGTCATTCGCGCGCCAGCTTGGCACTCAATCGGGCCGGGCCTTGACGCGGGGCGTTCTGGGCACGCTGTTTCGCGGCCGCTGAACATGCCTGTCATGACGTGACGGTTTCATGGCGTCACCCGCCTTTCCGGAGGGGGAAACGCGTGGTAAAGTCACGCGCATGTCACATTCCTGGTACTCGGCATGACAGCCCCGTCCCGGCCTGCATTGCCCCATGCGGATACACCGCCCGATGCCCAGACGCTGGATGCGTCTCTGGCGCGCCTGCTGCGATCTGGCGCGCTGCCGGCGCATCGCATCCAGTCTTTCGTGCTGGGCGGGCGCCGGTTGTGGCTGAAGCGCGCAGAGGAGGCCACATCCTTGCGCCTGAGGGTGCAGAAGGGCGACCCGGCACGCGCCTTGCGGGCCGACATAGCCGGGCTGCGCTTCATGGCGCGGCAGGGGCTGCCATCGGTACGCGTGCTGTCGACCGCGCATGACCTGCTGGTGACCGAAGACGCCGGCAAACCGCTTTCAGAGCTGTTCCAACCCGGCAGTACGGCAAGCCGTGCCGAACGCGTGCGCGCGCTGGGCCAGGCCATGCGGTTGCTGGCTGGCCTGCATGCCGCAGGCGCACGCCATGGCCGCCCCAAGCTGCGCGACATCTGCTGGGACGGTCAAACGGCGCGGCTGATCGATTTCGAGCGCTTTCACCCGCAGGCGCGTCCGCGTGACATGGCGCTGGACTGGCTGATCCTGCTGCATTCGCTGCTGGAGGTTGAAAAGTCGGCAACACCGACCGTCAGCGCCGCTGCGCGCGAATACCTGGCCGTCGCGCCCGAAAGGATCATCCTGGCTGCCCGGCGCTGGATTTCCCTGATCCGTTCGATGCGACCGCTGTTGGCGGGGCTCTTGCTGATCAAGCCGCATAACAAGGAACTGCTTGCCCTGCATGCGATGCCGGGCGCGTTGGCCCCGGCATTCGCCAGAGTCGCCACCTGACGTCTGGAAGCATGGCCCGGTTCCGGCACGCGGGCCGATATCGGCCAGCCGGTCCCTTGCAGCGATTACGCCGGCGCGCCGCCAGCGGTTTCGACATGCGGCATCAGACCTTCTGTTCTGCCTGCTTGCAAAACATGTCATAGACCAGTGCAATCGTGCGTGCCACGCGCGGGTCTCCGACCGAGTAATACATCGCCTTGCCATCGCGGCGGCATTGTACCAGCCCCTCCAGCCGCAGCCGCGCCAGTTGCTGGCTGACCGCCGCCTGGCGCGAGCCCAGCAGTTGTTCAAGTTCGGTCACCGTCTTTTCGCCCGATGACAGAAAACACAGGATCATCAAGCGCCCTTCATGCGCCAATGCCTTCAGAAAGGCCGCAGCATGCTGGGCCTGCTCGATCATGTCATCGGCCGGTACCGCGGTGCAGTCATCGCTGCCGCGGGTCTGTGACGGTTTCGGTTCAAGCTCGGCTTGCAGGGCCATCAGCGTCTTCTCCGGTTCAAGCGGCCATGGCTGCCGGATGCCGCATTCATTCCGGTGCGGCATCTTGCGGGAACGGCCCGGCGGTCGGCGCCACAAATTGCAATTTGCGCAATTCACATTTCTGAATATAAGGTAAGACCAGCGCCGCCCGCATTCAAGACAAAACCGACGATGACAGGCCGGCAAATCGCCCGTGATGCCGTCACCGGCGCTTTCCTGCGCAACAGTAACCGAAAAAGAGACAGGCGCGCCCCGGGGAAGGGGGCGCCATTGCGATCGCCAGGCGGGGCCGGGGGGGGCTGGCCCCCCCCCCCGGGGGTCCGGCCGCGCCTTGACGATCGCCTGGAGGGGCAGGGCGGGTCTGCCGCCCGGCCCCGAACGGCTTATCCGTCAATCTCGGGTTGGTCGTCGGTGGCGCCGCCCATGTCGTCGAACAGCTCGGCGATCTCGAACTCGGCAGCGGCCTCTTCTTCGGCGGCCAGTTCCTGGATCGACTTGCCCGACGCCTGCAACTCTGCCTCTTCGGCCGAACGGGCAACGTTGATCGAAATCTCGGCCTCGACCTCGGGGTGAAGAACCACCTTGACGTGGTGCAGGCCCAGGTTCTTTACCGGGCCACCCAGAACCACCTGGCGCTTGTCGACCGAGAAGCCGGCCTCGGTCACCGCATCGGCGATGTCACGCGGCGTGACCGAGCCATACAGCGCCCCGCCATCGGATGCCGAGCGGATGACAACATAACTGGTGCCATCCAGCTTGTCGGCCAGCGCCTGGGCTTCCTTGCGGCTTTCCAGGTTGCGCGTTTCCAGTTGCGCCTTCTGCGCTTCGAAAGCGGCCATGTTGGCGTCGGTGGCGCGCAGCGCCTTGCCCTGCGGCAACAGGAAGTTGCGCGCATAGCCCTGCTTGACCTTGACCACATCGCCCATCTGGCCCAGCTTGGCCACACGTTCCAGCAAGATAACCTGCATTGTTTGCCCTCCTTACTTCACGGCGTAGGGCAGAAGCGCCAGAAAGCGGGCGCGCTTGATGGCGCGTGCCAGTTCCCGTTGCTTCTTGGCCGAAACGGCGGTGATGCGCGACGGCACGATCTTGCCACGCTCCGAGACGTAGCGCTGCAGCAGGCGTACATCCTTGTAGTCGATAGCCGGCGCGTTATCGCCCGAGAACGGGCAGACCTTGCGGCGGCGGAAAAACGGTTTTGTTGCCATGATGCCTCTCCTGTCCTTCAGCGGCGCCGGTCGCCGCGATCGCCGCGATCACCGCGGTCGCCACGGTCGTCGCGCTTTTGCATCTGCACCGAGGGGCCCTCGTCATGGGCCTCGACCTTGACAGTCAACACGCGCATCACATCGTCATGCAGCCGCGCCAGGCGCTCCATCTCCTGCACGGCCGGCGCCGGGGCGTCGGTGCGCAGAAAGGCGAAATGCCCCTTGCGGTTCTTGTTGATCTTGTAGGCCAGAGTCTTGAGGCCCCAGTATTCGGTGCCGACAACCTTGCCGCCGTTATCCGAAAGGACCGCCGAGAAATGCTCGACAAGGCCTTCTGCCTGCGTGTTGGACAAGTCCTGACGCGCAATCATGACATGCTCGTATAGAGGCATGCGGTCTCCATTTCTGTTCAGGGCGCGTTTCGCCGGGTGGACAGTGCGCCTGCCGCCCTCCACCCACGAGGGAACGCACCGGATCATCGGAATGCGGCAGGATGGCAGCCCATACACCGCCTTGCCCGCATGATGCAAGGGGGCGCAATGGCGGTGCTGCGGCCTGACCGGCAGGGCAGGGCGGGCAGGGCAGGGCGGGCAGCCGAGCGGCGGATGGCTGGCGAATGGCTGGCGAATGGCTGGGCAAGGCGCCGCGTGACCGCGGCGGCGATATTGAAGTTCAAGGACATTCTTGCTAACATTTTTGCAATCTGTGTGTGAAGTCCCGGGCTTTCGCCCCGATCCAACGCAGCGAGGTTTCGATGTGGAACCGGATTGTCGATGGGTTCCTGCGCCGATTCGTGCGCCACGGCACCCTGCACCTGACCTTTCCTGACGGGACTTATCGCCGCTATGGCAGCGGCGCACCAGAGGTCGGTGTTGCCCTGCGCGACCCCGCGCTGATGCGCCGGCTGGTGGTCAACCCGTCGCTGGCGGCAGGCGAAGGCTACATGAATGGTACCTTGCAGATCGAAAATGACGATCTGCACGGGTTTGTGGAACTGGGCCTGCGCAATCTCGAACAAGGGCCGGCAGGGCTGCTGCAGGGCTTGAACCGGTTGTTGCGTGATACCCTGCGCGGCTTGCAGCAATACAACCCGGTCAGCCGTGCACAGCGCAATGTGGCCCATCACTATGATCTGTCCGGGGCGCTGTACGACCTGTTTCTGGACACGGACCGTCAGTATTCCTGTGCCTATTTCCCGCGACCGGGCATGACCCTGGAAGAGGCGCAGGCAGCCAAGAAGGCACATATCGCCGGCAAGCTTCTGCTGCAGCCCGGCATGCGCGTGCTGGATATCGGTTGCGGCTGGGGAGGGACCGCCCTGACCCTTGCGCGTGATCACGATGTCAGGGTGCTGGGGGTCACGCTGTCACAAGAGCAGCTGGGTGTGGCGCGGGCCCGGGCGCGCAATGCCGGCCTGGATGACAAGGTGACCTTCGCGCTGATGGATTACCGTGCCCTGGACGGGCAGTTCGACCGGATTGTTTCGGTCGGCATGTTCGAACATGTCGGCGTGCCGCATTACCGGCGCTATTTTGCCTGCCTGCGTGACCGGCTGGCCGATGATGGCGTGGCGCTGGTGCATACCATCGGGCGGATGTCGCCGCCCGGATCGACCAACCCCTGGGTCGCCAGGTACATCTTTCCCGGCGGCTATATCCCGGCCTTGTCCGAGGTGATGGCCGCAGTCGAAAAGGAAAGCCTGTGGCCTTGCGATATCGAAATATGGCGGCTGCATTATGCCGAGACACTACGCCATTGGCATGACCGTTTCATGGCCAATATCGACCGTGCCAGGACGCTGTATGATGATCGCTTCTGCCGGATGTGGCGTTTTTATCTGGTGGGTTCCGAACAGACTTTCCGCCATGCCACGCAGGGCGTGTTTCAGATACAATTGGCCCGGCGGCGCGATGCCGTTCCGCTGACGCGCGATTATCTCTATCCAGCCGCCAGGGGGGGTGACCTGCGCGCCGCTGCGGAATAGGCCAGGCGGGGCGCCCGGCGCAGAGACGCAACCGCTGAACCGGGTACAAATCCCTTTGGAAAGGGATTTGCAACGCTGTTTTTCAACAGCGTTGGTCCCGCCCGTGGCCGGTCGATTGACAGGCTGGCTCAGCGGGCGGCGGCCGCAATGGCTGCTGCGAATTCGGCTTTCAACGTTGCAATATCCTCTACCCCGACCGAGACCCGAAAGAAGCCCTCGGTGATGCCGAGCGCCGCGCGCGCAGCCTCACTCATGCCGCGATGCGAGCTGGAGGCGGGATGGGACAAGGTCGTGCCGATATCGCCCAGTGTCGGCGCAAAGGCGATCTGTGGTGCGGCGCGGGTCAGGGCATTGGCCGCCGCGCGACCGCCTTCGATCTCGAAGCTGACCATATGGCCGCCCCGCGTACCCAGCAAGGCCACCGCCCGGTTGTGGTCAGGATGGTCCGGCCGGGTGGGATAGAGCACCCGGCGCACGCCTGTCAGCCCGGACAGGTGATCGGCCAGCGCCCGCGCATTTTCTTCGGCGCGATCATAGCGCAGCTCAAAGGAAAACAGCCCTCGTTCGGCCAGCCAGCAGTCAAAGGGGCTGGCCGTCATGCCCGTGGTGACGGCAAAGTCATAGATCGCGCGGCGCAGTGTCGGATCTTTCGCCGCGACATAGCCCAGCGTCGCATCGGAATGGCCGGCCAGGATTTTTGTGACCGAGTGGATGACGATATCGGCGCCGTGGTAAAGGGGCCGCAGCCCTCGCGGGGTAGTAAAGGTATTGTCTACGGCCAGAAGGATGCCGCGCGCCCTGGCCATGGCGGCAATCGCCGGCAGGTCGGCCACACGCAGGGTCGGGTTCGACACGATCTCGATCAGGATCATCCGCGTTTCCGGCCGGATTGCCGCCTCGAAGGCGGTGGCATCCGTGGGGTCGGCCAGCGTGGTGGCAATGCCGAAGCGCGCCAGATCCTGATTCATCAACCGCAGGGACCGGCCGTAAAGCTGATCGCCCCCCAGCACATGATCGCCCGCCTTCAGCACGCCCATCAGTGCCGCCGTCACCGCAGCCATCCCGGAACCGGTGATGATCCCGTCGGTCGCGCCCTCCAGGCCGTCGATCTTGGCCGCCAGCACATCGGCATTCGGATGACCCTCGCGCGCATAGGTATAGCCCGGGGTGGTTCCCGCATATTGCGCATCCAGCGTGTCGGGGTCGGGCGAGGCATAGACGACCGAAGGCTGGATGGGCGAGCCCAGCGGACGCGATGTGCTGTCTGGCCAGGGCGTGCGGCGGATCAGGCTGGTCGGGGTTTCGGGCATGGCAGGTCTCCGGCAAAGGTCGATAGGGCGTGGGGCAGGGCTGGCCATCCAGCGAGGGCATCATGGCGGCCGCTGTCTGTCAGGGCGGGGTTCTGTCATGCAAGCCAGCGCCACGCAAGGCGCCTGCGCAGCGTCCAGGATTCCTTCCTGCCCGGCGCTTTCGCCGGATTGCGGATGATCTGCACTGACAACGAAAAAGGGCCGCATGCCTGCGGCCCGGTTCGGAATGCTGATCAGGCACCACGGCGGGTGCCATGCAGGGTACCCGGCGGGCAATCCGGCCCGGCACCTGCCCTGGTCTGTCCGCCTGTCGTCAGCGGCTGAAGGGGCCCAGTTCGGTGATGTACAGGGTGGCGTTGCGGACGCGGTTGCGGCCATAGGTGCCGACCCAGACGTCATACTGGCCAGACATCGGATTGCCGAAACGAATGGCCGGATCAAGCCCCGAATAATCGTCGTTGCAATACCAGCGCGCCTGCGGATCGTTGATCAGCAAAAGCGTATCGCCCGGCGCACGCACGTAGAACGACAGCGCAAAGCCCCCGGCGCGGTAGTGTACCCTGTAGTCGGGCGCATTGGCGACATAGCCCCCACCCGGGCATCCGCCGATCGGGTTGATGCGGATGTTGCCGCCGGCCTGCACGCTGCGCATGCGCGGATCGGGCATGAAGCCGGCGTTCAGGGTTGCCGAGCCATAGGAGGGGTTCAGCCGCCAGTTCTGCGCGACGCCGGGTGTGGTGATGACGGGTATTGCGGCAAGAACCGCCGCGGCAAGTTTCAAAAGACGGAACATGGTTACTCCTGTCGTGTTGCTTGCTCCAGTCACTCCTGTCGTCATCAGGGCGATGGGAGTGCCACACGGGAACCACAAAAAATTGAACTCAAATTTCAGTTATGTCCAGCTTTTTATGGCGCAGGGGTCTTGAAATTACGAAGGCAGACTTCAGGCGTTCTTGTCGTCGCAGCGCTTGCAGCATCTTGCCGTCGGCGACACGAGAACATAAAAGCAGCGTGGGATGGGTGGCCGAGCGGTTTAAGGCACTGGTCTTGAAAACCAGCGTGCGTGAGAGCGTACCGTGGGTTCGAATCCCACCCCATCCGCCAATTAAATTAATTAAGGCTATGATTTGTAAGCAGTAGTTGCTTAGCATCGGGTCTCAAGATACATTTCTGGATACATTTCGATCAGCACCTTCCGATCGGACCGGCGACACCTTGGTAAGGGCGGGTGAGATCTTCATCTCGACTATTTTGGCTGCAGCATTTCAACGCTGTTCAACGGCCGTCCTTTCCGGCGCTTGGCTCGACTTTCCGCAGCACGACCTTTACCGGGTAGATCTTTTTCGCGGGCTTGGCGAAAATGCTGGAACCGGACGAGCAAATGGGCGATACCTTTCTTGCGTGTAGCCCTTTTTCATCTCAGGCGACCGGAGGTTTCCCGGAACCGGATTTCGGGCAGGGATCCAGAGTGCAGTTGTTGACATGACGGATCGCCCGGTTGCTTGAGAGATCAATACCAGCACTTCTGGCGCTTTTCCCGCGTGGTTTGACCGATGGCCAACTGGTGTGGCGGCTGCGGCAAGGTGGGGGCACGCCTGATCCATCCTCGCTGTTGACCGCGCTGAAAAATCTCGGCGGTCGTGGCGAGATTCGTCGCGAACAGGATCGCTGGGTCGTGGCCGGGCTGACGCGGCCTGCGCCTCAAACCGAGAAACCATCCGGCAGGGCAAGCGCCAACCAATTCGGATCCGAAACCCTTCGTGCTGTTCTGGCCACATTCGCCGATCAGGGCGAAAGACAAACGTCCATCAGGCTGGATGCAGCGCATTCAGCCCAGACCGAGACGGCGGTGCCTTGGCGCGCAGCCCTATCCTATTATGCTGCCACCCAGAGACGGGACCCGCGCGGGTCAATGACGTGTTTTCCTGATCAGCACGGCAGCCTTTGGCAGTTGTTTCACGGCTCAGGGCGCTGGTGGGAACGCGCGGAAATCCGAATCGCGGCCCATGCGCTGCCCGGTGCGATGCGCGAGGCCCTCTCGCGTTTGGGGCGAGAAGGCGCAGCGTCTATCGGGTGGCCGCTTTCGGTCTTTCATGGTTAGGGCGGCGCGGCATGTTTTCCGGCCTTGCTGTTTCCGGTCACGTGGCGACTATCGGCTGATGCGCTGATCCTCTTGTCCGACCCGGTCTGTCCCAATCTGAATCCGGCGTGGATTCACGAAGTCCGACGCCGAACCGCCTGGACCGAGGATGCTTTGCGCGAGGCATTGTTTCAGGATGAGGACGAACCGGCATTCGGTGATCTTGCAGATCGACTTGCCCATGCCCTTGCCCGACTGGGCGGCAACCGCCTGCGTGCAGCGGAGCTCGGCACCGAGTTACGCCTTGATCCCGAAGGACTGTCGAATGTTGCAGGGTTCTTCCTGCCTGGCGAGGCGACGTTTACCCGCGCCGTGGCCGCCGATCTGGACCGGATCACCGACTGGGACCCCGAGGCTCGGCAGGGGACGGCACTGGGGCATCTGCTGGAGCCGTCTGACGCGCGCGCGCCCGAGCCAACATTGGCGGTGGCTGAACCCTCGGCGCTGACCAATGCTCAGTTTGCGGCAGCCGATGCCGCGCTGTCGGGGCCCTTGACGCTGCTTCAGGGCCCGCCGGGCACCGGCAAGAGCCAGACTATCGTGGCACTGCTCTGCGCAGCCTTGGCCCAGGGTAAGAGTGTGCTTTTTGTCGCTCGTAACCACCGCGCCATTGATGAGGTCGAAAACCGTCTGAAAGAGCTTCTGCCGGATAGTCCAGTTCTTACCCGCGGCCGCGATGCAGAAGGCGTGCGTGACCAGGGTGAGCTATGCCCGAAAGTTGGTGACGGCCTGATCAGGCGGCTTTGATTTCGTGCTTGATCCCGTCGCGGAATTCAACCCCTTGGATGATTTCGGGCAGTCGGTTTTGGCCGTCGAGTTTGCGCCATTTCTTCTTGGCTGA
>JAFIED010000247.1 GCA_020832805.1 Pararhodobacter sp. | reverse complement strand
TGGCCCCATGCGCGCCAGCCATGCGATTACCGCCGTCGCGAAGGGAATCGCGATGGGCATGACCAGAAGCCAACTGATCATTGACCATCCTCCTTCGGCTCGGCGAGCCGCATCTTGTCAGTATCCATTGTGCGCAGGCGGCGATACGCCTCGAATGCCAGCGCCAGGGTAAAGGCCAGCAGGCCGAAGCCGATGACGATGGCGGTCAGCACCAGCGCCTGTGGCAGGGCGTTGCCAACCACGCCGGCCGGGGCATCGGCGCCATAGGGCACCAGCGCCGGGGCGCCGGCGGTCATGCGGCCAGAGGCAAAGATCACCAGATTGGCCGCGTTCGACAACAGCACAAGCCCGAACAGGAAGCGCATGAAATTGCGCGCCAGCATCAGGTAGACCGAAGCCGCGACCAGCAGGCCGACGATCAGGGCGGTAAGGGCTTCCATCTCAGGTCTCCTCCTCGACGGCGAAGGCCAGCGACAGGATTCCCCCCAGCACGACCAGATAGACGCCGATATCGAACACCAGCACCGAGTTGATGGAAAACAGCGAGGTTTCATAGCTGTCGCCGCCCACCCAGTACCACTGCCCGGTAAAGAACGGATCGCCAAACACGAACGAGACCAGCCCCGCCAGCAGTGCAATGCCCAGACCCACAATGGCGATACCCTCGGGGCTGGCGCGCAGCGCCGCCTTGGCCTCGGCGGGGCCGCAGGCCAGCGAATAGACGATGAACGCCACCGCGCCCAGCAGCCCGCCGATGAACCCGCCACCGGGCAGGTGGTGCCCGCGCAGCAGCATGAACAGGGAAAACACAAACAGCAGCGCCACCAGGATACGGGCGCCGGCGGTAAAGATGATGGAGTTCATTCTTTGCGCTCCTTTTCCGCTTTACCCGCGGCCTCGCCTTCCGGGCCGCGCTTCAGCCCGCCCTTGAGCAGGGCATAGGCGCCCAGCGCGGCGACAATCACCACGGCGATTTCGCCAAAGGTGTCCAGCGTGCGGAAATCGACCAGGATCACGTTGACGATGTTGCGCCCGAACGCCTCGGTCCAGCTTGCTCCTTCGAAGAAGTCGGTCAGGCGCCGGTCAAAGGGCGCATCGGTGACGCGCAGCAACACCCAGGCGGTCAGACCGCCCACCACTACCGCCAGCGCGGCATCATGGGGACGGTGTTTCTGGGAATTATTGGCGTCCAGATGCGGCATCTTCAGCAGGGCGACAGCCAGCAGCACCACCACCAGCAGTTCCACCAGCAGCTGCGTGATGGCGACGTCCGGCGCGGAAAAGACGATGAAGATCAGCGCCACGCCGATCCCCACCACGCCCAGCCCCACCAGCGCCGTGATGCGCGACGAGGTCAGAACCACCAGAATCGTGCCCGCCGCTATCAGCGCGGCAATGCCCCATTCCAGAAAGCTGGTGCCGTCAAAGGCCAGACTGACGCCACCCACTGGCCGCAGCATCAGCGGCACCAGCATGGCGATCGCCAGCACGGTAAAGGTGGCGAACAGGTAATGACGCAGCACACCAGTCTGGATGATGCGGGTCTGGCCCTTTGCCAGAGCCATGAACCGGTCCAGCATGCGATCCCACCCGGCATCCAGATCGGGCGCGCGCGCCTCGATCTGCGCCAGCCGTTCGCGCAGGGGCAGGTGGAAGCGGTACAGCACATAGCCCAGCGCAAAGGTGATCAGGCTCAGCAGCAGCGGCAGATTGAACCCGGCCCACAGTTTCAGCCGCCCGCCGGTATCGGGCGCCCCCATCACCGCGGCAACCGCCGGTTCGACCAGATAATAGGCCGCAACCCCAGGCATCAGGCCAAAGGCCAGACCGATCACCGACAGGGTTGCCGGCCCCAGAACCATTGCCCAGGGCCCCTCATGGGGCTTGCGCGGCAGATCGCCCTGCGGCCCGAAAAACGGCTTCCAGGCCACAATCAGCGCCACGGCGAACATCAGCGCAAAGGCCGCCAGCGCCATGATCACCACAAAGCCGGTCAGCGCCATCTCCAGCGCGCCGGCATAGGCCACCTCCTTGGCAATGAACCCCAGGAAGGGTGGAATACCCGCCATCGCCAGGCCGGACAGGGCGGCGGCGGCGGCGGTAATCGGCATGGCACGGGCCAGCCCGCCCAGCACATTGGCATCCCGTGTGCCGGTCGCATGATCGACAATGCCGATGACAAGAAAAAGCCCGGCCTTGTACAGCGAATGCACCAGCAGGAAGGTCATGGCCGCCGTGATCGCATAGCCGGTAGAGCCGGCCAGAAACAGCACCAGCGTGCCCAGCGCCATCAGCGTGGTATAGGCCAGCGTCTGTTTCAGGTCGGTCTGGCGCACTGCCATGAAAGAGGCAAAGACAGCCGTTACGGCACCGAAAATGGTCAGCACCCAGACCCAGACATCGCTGCCCGACAGGCTGGGATGCATCCGCGCCAACAGATAGACACCGGCCTTTACCATGGTTGCCGAATGCAGATAGGCCGACACGGGCGTGGGTGCCGCCATGGCGTTGGGCAACCAGAAATGGAACGGCACTTGCGCGGATTTGGTGAATGCGCCCAGCAGCACCAGGATCAGGATGCCCAGATAGGCCGGGTGTTCGGCCATGCTGCCGGCAGCGTTGAGCTGCGACATCTCAAACGTGCCCTGGGTGATGCCGATCAGGATGAAGCCAGCCAGCAGCGCCAGACCGCCCGCCGCCGTCAACAGCAGCGCCTGCAACGCGTTGCGACGGGACTTGGGGTCGGTATGCGAGAAACCGATCAGCAGGTATGAGGTAAATGTGGTCAATTCCCAGAACACGAAGAGCGCGATCAGGTTGTCAGCCAGCACCAGCCCCAGCATCGACAGCATGAAACTGAACAGATAGAGCGCAAAGCGGTTGTATTGCGGATGCCCCGCCAGATACCGGGCGGCATACAGCATCACCAGTGTCCCGATGCCGGTAATCAGCAGCGCAAACATCAGGCTGAGCCCGTCAAGCCAAAACGACAGGCGAATATCCAGACTTGGTATCCAGTCCCACACCCAGGGCACCGGGCCGGTTCCTGCGATCACAGGCAGGTATTGCAGGAAGAAGACGAAAAGCGCGGCGGTAACCGCCACGGTGATCACGCCTGCGGGATTCACCCAGGGTGCATTCGGGTCGGAAGGCTCTGCCATCTGCTCGTTCCGGCTCCTTGCTGGCTGTCGTTGCGCATGTGCCACCGCAGCGGACGAGCGGATACCCTTGGCCGCATGGCGGGCGCTGTTTCCCATCTTGCGCCGGATTTCGCAACGGAAATCGGACGGAAAAACGCATCGACCGGCCCGAATGCGCAGCAGCACCCTCAGGCCGCGTATAAATGTCGCAGCCAGGAAAGTGCATCGCAGCACCCTTCCCGCGCACGGGTTGCGCGTTGTCACGGCGCATGGGCGTCAGGTGCCATGCCGCGGCAGAAAACGCTTGATCGACCGGCCGTTTCCGCAGACTGTCGATCACATTGTGAAAGCCGACCGCAGAGTTGGCGAACACCCACCCGGGCAGCAGCAAACAAAGATACAGTCAATGCGGGCAACACGCTTTACGCACACAGTTTTCCTGGTCGTGGCGGCCTTTTTTCTGGCATCATGTGCCAGCGGCCCGCGGTTTCTGACCTATGACGGGCCAGACGTGACCCGAATCGTCGTGCACAAGGCCGAGCGGCGCATGGTCTTGTGGCACCATGATACCGCGTTGCGCGCCTTTGACATCCAGCTGGGCCGAAACCCCATCGGCCACAAGCGCCAGCGCGGCGACGGGCGCACACCTGAAGGCGAGTATTTCATCGATCGCCGCAATCCGAACTCCAGCTTTCATCTGTCGCTGGGCATCAGTTACCCCGATGCCAATGACCGTCTGAATGCCGATGAAGCCGGCGTGAACCCCGGCGGCGACATTTTCATTCACGGGCGCGGGCGGGATTTCCGGCGCGCGCGTGGTGACTGGACAGAGGGCTGCATTGCAGTCACCGACCGCGAGATGGAAGTGATCTATTCCATGATCAGAACCGGCACGCCGATCACCATTCTGCCCTGAACCGGCCTATGGCGCCTGCGGCGCGCGTTTGTTCGGTGCGATCAAATCTGCGTCAGCCCGTCGTGCCCCGGGCCGGCAGACCCGGGGTTGCAACACGTTGTGCCCGTGGCAATGCATCACCCACCGCGCGCACCAGTTCCGCAAGTTGCATCAGTTGCCGGCCCAGCGGGCTGGCCTTGCGCCAGATCATGCCGATGCGCCGGGCCGGCTGTGGCTCGCGCAGCCTGACCACTGACACCGCGGCCGAGCGGGTTTCAACCGGCACCGCCATTTCAGGGATCAAGGTCACGCCGATACCCGCGCCGACCATCTGGACCAGCGTCGACAGGGAACTGCCATCCAGCAGTTCACGTGGCCGCGCGGCACCGAAATTGCAAAACGACAGCGCCTGATCACGAAAGCAATGCCCCTCCTCCAGCAACAGCAGGCGCATTTCCCGCAAGGCGTCGCGCCCGGGCACCGGAAAGCCAGCCTCTGCCAGTGGCCGCACCAGCACGAAATGTTCAGAGAACAGCGCAACCTCGTGCAACGCGGGTTCCGATACCGGCAGGGCCACGATCGCCGTGTCCAGCCGGCCGTCGTTCAATTCGTCGATCAGCCGACCGGTGAGGGACTCACGCACATGAATGTCCAGACCCGCAAAATCACGCTGCAGGCGTCTGATCAGGCTGGGCAGCAGATAAGGCGCGATTGTCGGAATGACCCCCAGCCGCAAGGGCCCCACCAGCCCGTCGCGCGCGGCACGCGCCAGATCGCCCAGCGCCTCGACCTCGCGCAGGACAGCGCGGATATGGCCGGCCGCCGCCTTTCCGAACCCGGTCAGCCGCACCTGGCGCGCGCCCCGTTCGAACAGCGGCGAGCCCAGGATTTCCTCCATCTCGCGGATCTGCATCGACAGCGCGGGCTGCGAAATGGCGCAGGATTCGGCCGCGTGGCCGAAATGACCATGCCGGGCCAGCGCCTCGAAATAGCGCATCTGCTTGAGTGTCAGCCCCTTCATAAGCGATCCTTATGCAGACAATCAGAAAATCGAGCTTAAACTAATCAGACATGTTCTGTATAGGAAGTCTCAGCTTTCAAGTCGGGACATGACCGTTGCACTCGCATCGAAAAATGCCCAGCTTGAGCCACGGTACGCGGCGTCCTGGACGCCAATCAGGGTTCGACACAGCAATCATTGGAGACAGCCATGGATGGAAACGACAGCGGCAAATGCCCGGTCATGCACGGGGCGATCAGCAAGTCAGGCGAATCGGTCATGGACTGGTGGCCGAATGCGCTGAACCTGGACATCCTGCACCAGCATGACAGCAAGCCGAATCCGCTGAGCGGGTTCGACTACAGCAAGGAAGTGCAGAAACTTGATTTCGAGGCGCTGAAGAAAGACCTGATCGCGCTGATGACCGACAGCCAGGAATGGTGGCCGGCAGACTGGGGCCATTACGGCGGCCTGATGATCCGCATGTCGTGGCACGCCGCCGTCACCTATCGTATCGCCGACGGTCGCGGCGGCGCCGGTACCGGGAACCATCGCTTTGCGCCGCTGAACAGCTGGCCGGACAACACCAACCTGGACAAGGCCCGCCGCCTGCTGTGGCCGATCAAGAAGAAGTACGGCAACAAGCTGAGCTGGGCCGACCTGATGGTCCTGGCCGGCACCGTGGCCTATGAATCGATGGGCCTGAAGACCTTTGGCTTTGCCTTTGGCCGCGCAGACATCTGGCACCCCGAAAAAGACATCTACTGGGGCGCTGAAAAGGAATGGTTGGCACCGTCTGACAGCCGCTATGGCAGCGTAGACAACCCCAAGACCATGGAAAACCCGCTGGCCGCCGTGCAGATGGGCCTGATCTACGTCAACCCCGAGGGGGTTAACGGCCAGCCTGATCCGCTGAAGACGGCCGCGCAGGTGCGCGAGACCTTTGCGCGCATGGCCATGGACGACGAGGAAACCGTCGCCCTGACCGCCGGCGGCCATACCGTGGGCAAGACCCATGGCAATGGCCGGGCCGAGGAACTGGGCCCCGAGCCCGAAGCGGCCGGGCTGGAAGAGCAGGGCCTGGGCTGGAACAACCACACCTCGCGCGGGGTCGGCCGCAATGCCGTGACCAGCGGCATCGAGGGCGCCTGGACCACCCACCCCACGAAATGGGACAACGGCTATTTCCACCTGCTGCTCAACTATGAGTGGGAACTGAAGAAATCGCCTGCCGGCGCCTGGCAGTGGGAGCCTATCGACATCAAGGAAGAGGACATGCCGGTCGATGTCGAGGATCCGACGATCCGCTGCATGCCGATCATGACCGATGCCGACATGGCCATGAAGATGGACCCGGTCTACCGCGAGATCTCGGAGCGGTTCTACAAGAACCCTGAACTGCTGGACGATGCCTTTGCCCGCGCCTGGTTCAAGCTGACCCACCGCGACATGGGCCCCAAGGCGCGTTATCTTGGCCCGTGGGTGCCGGCGGAAGACCTGATCTGGCAAGACCCGGTGCCGGCTGGTTCTACTGGTTATGACGTAGCCGCACTGAAGGCGTCGATTGCCGCCAGCGGTCTGTCGACGGCTGAAATGGTGGCAACCGCCTGGGACAGCGCCCGCACGTTCCGCGGGTCGGATCTGCGCGGTGGCGCCAACGGCGCGCGTATCCGCCTGGCGCCGCAAAAGGACTGGGAAGGCAACGAGCCCGCGCGCCTGCAAAAGGTGTTGTCGGTGCTGGAACCGCTGGCCAAGGCTGCCGGTGCCAGCCTCGCCGATACGATCGTGCTGGCGGGCAATGTCGGGATCGAACAGGCGGCCAAGGCCGCAGGCATGCCCGTCGAGGTTCCGTTCGCGCCAGGCCGCGGTGATGCCACCGACGAGATGACGGATGCCGACAGCTTCGAGCCGCTGGAGCCCGTCGCCGATGGCTTCCGCAACTGGATGAAGAAGGACTATGTCGTCACTGCCGAAGAGCTGATGCTTGACCGCGCACAGCTTCTGGGTCTGACCGCGCCGGAAATGACCGTTCTGGTTGGCGGGATGCGAGCGCTGGGCACCAACCACGGCGGCACCCGGCATGGGGTCTTTACCGACCGCGAAGGCCAGTTGACGACCGACTTTTTCGTCAACCTGACCGACATGGGCAACTCATGGGTACCGAAGGGCACCAACCTGTACGACATCGTGGACCGCAAGTCCGGCACGGTGAAATGGACGGCCACCCGCGCCGATCTGGTGTTCGGCTCGAACTCGATCCTGCGTGCCTATGCCGAGGTCTACGCCCAGGACGACGCGCACGAGAAGTTCGTGCAGGACTTTGTCGCCGCCTGGACCAAGGTCATGAATGCTGACCGGTTCGATCTGGCCTGATATGGGCTGAAATGGTCAGCGGGCGGGGCGGGCGGCCACCGACGCCGCGCGGCTCGTGTATGGCGGCCCCCCCGGCTTCGCCGA
>JAFIED010000245.1 GCA_020832805.1 Pararhodobacter sp. | reverse complement strand
GGGCGCGTAACGAATAGCATGGCTGGGGGGCGCGGCCCCCCTCGCCGCTGCCGCGGCTCACCCCCCGGAGTATTGGGAGCAAGATGAAAGACCGGTCAGGGTCTGATGATCAGGCGTGATTCCGGGGTCAGGCGACGCGCGATCCATAGCAGATCGGCCTGGCTGAAGGCCACACAGCCTGCCGTGGGAAAACGCGGTGTGCGCCAGCGATGCAGGAAGATGGCCGAACCCCGGCCCGGATGGGCGATGGGCCAGTTCCAGTTCGTGGTCAGTATGACGTCATACAAGGGGTCGGCGCGGCGCAGGCTTTCGTGGCTGGCGGCACAGGGCGCGCGCACCATCTGGTTGTAGTCTTTCGACGCCGGGTCATCGCACCACAGGTCGCCCGGCCGTATCGGTACGGCCCAGTGGGGCAGGGAAGCGCGGGCGATGCGGTCCGGGCGATACAGCAGGGCCACCAGCCGATGCGTGCCGGCGGGCGTGGCGCCGTCACCTTCGCGTTTGCGCCGGGTGATCCCGCCGCGCCCGATGGCACAGGGCATCTGCCGGCCCATGAAGCGGGCACCGTACCGGCTGACCACGACATCGTCCGGCCGGATCATAGCAGATGCCCCGATTTTGCCGCCTTGGTGGCCAGATAGGCCGCGTTTTCGTCGGTCAGCCCGACCGTCAGCGGCACGCGTTGGGTCACACGCAGCCCGCCCTTTTCCAGCATCGCCACCTTGGCCGGGTTGTTGGTCATCAGGCGGACCTGCACAAACCCCATACGGCGCAGCAATTCGGCGCCCAGCCGGAAATCGCGCTCGTCATCCTCGAACCCGAGGCGGTGGTTGGCCTCTACCGTGTCGAAGCCCTGATCCTGCAGGGAATAGGCGCGCATCTTGTTGGCCAGGCCGATGCCGCGCCCCTCCTGATTGAGATAGAGCAGGACACCCGCGCCGGCGTCCTGCATGGCGGAGAGCGCGGCATGAAGCTGTGGGCCGCAGTCGCATTTCAGCGAGCCCAGCACATCGCCGGTAAAGCAGGCCGAATGCAGCCGGGCCAGCACCGGCGCGTGTCGGTCCGGGCGGCCGATTTCCACCGCGTAGTGTTCGACCCCGCCATCCTGCGGGCGGAACACATGCAGGCGCCCGGCGCCTGCCAGCCGCATCGGCACCCGTGCGGCGATTACCGGAAACAGGCGTGTTTCCGGTGTGGTGGCCTCGTCAACCGCCAGGGTGGTCAGGCCCAGGCTGTCAGCCAGCGCGCGGGCCTGCGGGGTTTCCGCCACCAGGGCGGCAGGCAACAACTGCGCCGATTTAACCAGCACAAGGGCGGCGCGGTGCAGGGTTGCCGCGCCATCGCGCAGCGCCATCAGCGGCCCCTTCATCGGGTGTGACAGGTCATCGGCAGGATCGGCCAGGGCGCGCAGCCAAGCTGTGCCGGCATCCGGCGGAACGGCAATGCGCGCCAGATCACCATCATAGGCACGGGCCTTCAGCGTGCGGGCGCGGTGGGCCGTCAGTGCCAGAACCGGTTGGCCTGACAGGCGGCGGAGATCATCAAGGCGCTCTGCTGCCAGGGATTCGGCTGCGATCACCAGCGCGCCCGCCGCCCCGTCATGCAACACCACGGGCAGGCCCATGCGCAGGTCGGCGCGGGCGCGGTTCAGGCGTTCGATGGGGCTGGGGGCAAGGCTCATTGCGCTTCCGGCAGTTTGGGTTGCAGCAGATGTAGACCGCCGCACGGTAAATTGAAACATGGGGCGGTAAACCGACACGAGCGCGTGAGAAGAGTGTTGCAAAACTTGAACATGCACCGTGTGCAACGCAGGTCCTTCACGAGAAGGTGGTAAGCTGGGAAGTGAACATGTCGAAGTTGAACAAGATCCTGCTGGTCGACGATGACGAGGACCTGCGCGAGGCCCTGGCCGAACAGCTGGTGATGACCGAGGATTTCGACGCCTTCGAGGCCGGCGACGGTGGCGAGGCGATGGAGAAGGTCAAGGCGGGCCAGTTCGACCTGATCCTGCTGGATGTCGGTCTGCCCGACACGGACGGGCGCGAGTTGTGCAAGCGGATGCGCAAGGCCGGGGTGAAATGCCCCATTGTCATGCTGACCGGTCAGGACAGCGATGCCGACACCATTCTCGGGCTTGATGCCGGGGCGAATGACTACATCACCAAACCCTTTCGCTTTCCGGTGCTGCTGGCGCGTATTCGGGCGCAGTTGCGCCAGCACGAGCAGTCCGAAAACGCCGTTTTCCAGCTTGGTCCCTATCAGTTCCGGCCGGCACAGAAGATGCTGGTCGATGAACGGGACCGCAAGATCCGGCTGACCGAGAAGGAAACCAACATTCTGAAATTCCTGTACCGCGCGCCCGATGGTCTGGCCCCGCGGGACGTGCTGTTGCACGAGGTCTGGGGCTATAACGCCGGTGTGACCACGCATACGCTTGAGACACATATCTATCGGCTGCGTCAGAAGATCGAGCCTGAACCCTCGAACGCACGATTGCTGGTGACCGAGCCGGGCGGGTATCGGCTGGTTCCGTAACGGGTGCATGGCGGGCCGGATTCACCGGTTTGCAAGGTTTTCCGGTGAAACTGTCCCTTGCGATACCGAATCCCCTTGGCGTGTCGGGGTTATGGCACGTCTCCTCCCTGTTGGACTTGCCCGGGCCTTGTGCCCGGGTTTTTTTGTCGGGGCGGTGCCAGCAGGGCCATCGGTCGTGCAGGTCCCGAAATGGCCACAAAGACATGCCACCGTGACACAGGAAAGGAACGGGGCGGCAGGCAGGATCGGAATCGCCATGCACAAAAGGACTGAACAGGACAGGCCGGGGATAGACTGGATGGTGCTGGGCGCGGCGCTGGTGTCACTGGCACTGGCCGTGCTGACGGCATCACTGGTTGATGCGCAGGGTGCGGGGCAGGCCATCGGCGGCGCATCGCCGGATGTGATGCCGGCCCCGGACAAGCCGACACCGGCGATTGTGCTGTAGCAGGGTTGACCGCCGTCTTCGGGCACTTGGCCAGAAAGAAACGCGGCAGGACCGTTTCTTGATCTGGATCAAGGCCCCATCATTGGATCGGCGCTGTACTGTGATGACCTCCCTGTTGGACTAGGCCCCGCTTTTGCGGGGCTTTTTTCGGGTCATGACAGACAGCCCTGTGGGCGCCTATTCCGGTTGCAGGGTAACTGCAAAGCGTGCCTCTATCTGATGGCTGTCGTCGTGATCCAGTTCTTCCGTTGCCAGACTGACCATACGATAGACCCGCCCGGCAATCGTGCCAGAGATGAAAAGCGCGTCGCCTGTGGCGCGTGACTCGTCGATGGTGATGTCCAGTGCCGGGCCATCCCGGTCGGGCACGAACAGTTCGCGCACGCCGCCGGCGTAGTAAACCAACTCACCATCTGCTGGAACCATGGCGCCAGGCTGGCCTTGCAGGGTCAGTGAAACCTCAAGCGCGCCTCTGACATTGCCGGTGTCCGCGGCATTCGGAAAACCGAAGATGGTGGCTTGCGTGAACATGCCGGACTGAAAGAAGCGCGCGCCGTCCGTACCGCCCTCTGACAGGATGTGCCAGTCGCGGGCCGTGCCATCGACAGTGCCGCTTAATGCGTCAGCCTGTGCCGGGGACAGGCCCGGACCAAGTGCCAAGGCCAGGCAGATGGCCGGTACGGAAACGGGGTGCGCAAAAGGCATGATGGCAAACTCCTTTCGGTCAAGGACAAGACAACGATCAAGCGACACCTTAGCACAGTTGAGCTTTTCTTGTGCAGGGGCACCGGCACCCTGCCTGAGCCGCGCGAGCGCCAGATCGCCCTTCGGCGGTTCCGGTCGGCACCGTTTCGGGCTATGCAGGGCCGCCAACCGATGGAGTCCGCATGCCTTTTACCCTTGCCACCTGGAACATCAATTCCGTGCGCCTGCGTGCCGGGCTTGTCGAACGTCTGCTGCGGGAAGAGGCGCCGGATATTCTTTGCCTGCAGGAATGCAAAAGCCCGGTCGACCTGATTCCGACCGAGGGGTTTGCCGCACTGGGCTATTCCTGGATGGTTGCGCGCGGGCAGAAAGGGTACAACGGCGTGGCCATCCTCTCGCGCTTGCCGCTGCAGGACGCGGGTCATATCGACTGGTGCGCCAAGGGCGATGCGCGCCATGTCGCAGCGCGCCTTGAAAACGGCGTCGTGATCCACAACTGCTATGTGCCCGCCGGCGGCGATGTCCCGGACCGCGAGGTCAACGACAAGTTCGGGCACAAGCTGGATTTCATCGCGGAAATGCGTGATCGCTTTCGTGGCGAAAGGCCCCAGCGGGCCATTCTGGTCGGCGACCTGAACATCGCCCCGCGGCCTGACGATGTATGGAACCACCGCCAGTTGCTGAAGATCGTCAGTCACACACCGGTTGAAACCGATGGCCTGAACGAGGCCTGCGCAGAGGGGGGCTGGGTCGATATTACCCGCCAGGATATCCCGGAGGGGCAGCTGTACAGCTGGTGGTCCTATCGCGCGCGCGACTGGGATGCCGCCGACAAGGGGCGCCGGCTGGATCATGTCTGGGCCAGTCAGGATATTGCCGGTGCCGGGCACGGCAGCCGCATCCTGCGACCGGTGCGTGGCTGGGAACAACCCTCTGACCACGCGCCGGTCCTTGCCACGTTCGATCTGGCTGTCTGATCAGTCGGCGGGGTGCTACAGGCGCAGGGCCTCGCGTGGGTTGATGGTGGCGATATCCAGCGCCTTGCCAACGGCATCATAGGTCAGGCGGCCGGCATGGGTGTTCAACCCGGCAAGCAGGTGGTCGTCCTCGGCCAGTGCCAGCCGCCAACCCTTGTTGGCCAGGGCCAGCATGAAGGGCATGGTGGCGTTGCCCAGGGCCTGCGTGGCACTGCGGGCGACGGCGCCGGGCATGTTGGCAACGCAGTAATGCACCACGCCATCGACTTCGTAGATCGGGTCCTGATGGGTGGTTGCGCGCGAGGTTTCGAAACAGCCGCCCTGGTCGATGGCGACATCCACCAGCACGGCGCCGGGCTGCATGGTCGCCAGATGCGCGCGCCGCACCAGTTTCGGTGCCGCCGCCCCCGGGATCAGCACGGCACCGATCACCATGTCGGCACGCGGCAGCAGGTCATCGATGGCGGCGGCGCTGGAAAACTGGGTGGTCAGCCGGCCCTGAAAGATATCATCCAGATAGGACATGCGCGGCATCGACCGATCAAGGACGGTAACATTGGCCCCCATGCCAACCGCCACCCGCGCCGCTGCCGTGCCCACCACGCCGCCACCTATGATCACCACATTGGCCGGCCGGACGCCCGGCACGCCGCCCATCAGCACGCCGCGCCCGCCATTGGCCTTTTGCAGGGCCGAAGCGCCCACCTGCGGTGCCAGCCGGCCCGCGACTTCGGACATGGGCGCCAGCAGGGGCAGCCCGCCCGCGCGGTCGGTCACGGGTTCATAGGCGATGGCGGTCACGCCGGAATCCAGCAGATCGCGGGTCTGGTCAGGGTCCGGTGCCAGATGCAGATAGGTGAACAGCAACTGCCCTTCGCGCATCATCTTGCGCTCGACGCGCTGTGGTTCCTTGACCTTTACAATCATCTCGGCCCGCGCAAACACCTCTTCGGCGCTGTCCACGATCTCGGCGCCCGCGGTCAGATAATCGGCATCCTCGAAACCGGCGCCGGCCCCGGCCCCGGTCTCGACCAATACGCCATGGCCTGCCGTTACGGCCTCCTGCACCGCCGCCGGCATCATGCCGACACGAAATTCCTGCGGCTTGATTTCCTTTGGGCACCCGATCAGCATCACGTGTCCTCCCCTTTGATTGACCTGCGGGCCCAGTGTCGCCTTTTTGGGGTGAATGATGCTTGGAATCTTCACGCAGTCATGGCTTTCTGCGTGAAGAGGCTTCGGCAAACCTGCCCCTCCTTCGAAGGAATGTGCGCTGCAATGCAGCTAGACCAGACAGATCGCCGTATTCTGCACGTCCTGCAACGTCATGGTCGCATCTCGAATGCCGATCTGGCGGAACGGGTAAACCTGTCGGCCTCGGCCTGTCACCGGCGCGTTCAGCGGCTGGAGGCCGAGCGCCTGATCGCCGGCTATGCCGCGCTTCTGGATCAGCGAAAGGCTGGCAAGCCCAGCACGGTTTTTGTCGAAATCAAGCTGAACAGCCAGAGTGACGAGGTGCTTGACGCGTTCGAGCGCGCGGTGGCCCGCATCCCCGATCTGCTGGAATGCCATCTGATGGCGGGACAGGCCGATTACCTGCTGAAGCTGGTGGTGCAGGACACCGAAGACTTTGCCCGCATCCACCGCCAGTATCTGGCCCGCCTGCCGGGCGTGGCACAGATGCAGTCGTCGTTTTCCTTGCGCACCGTCGTGTTAACAACCGCCATCGACATATAGGGCGCGCCGCCGGTTCAGCCCGGCACGCGCGCCCCCTTGGTTGGCGTAGGCCGGGCACGCAGCCACGGCCGCGGCACCCGCGGGGTGGCGCGTTAC
>JAFIED010000244.1 GCA_020832805.1 Pararhodobacter sp. | reverse complement strand
CCGCCTCTGCCCGCGCTTCTTCCTCGGCCGCCAGTCGCGCGGCCTCAACCCGCGCTTCTTCCTCCGCCGCCAGACGCTCCGCCTCAACCCGCGCTTCTTCCTCGGCCGCCAGACGCTCGGCCTCGGCCCGCGCTTCTTCCTCGGCCGTTTCCTCGTCATCCTTGCCGGTGACGGGCGCACTGGTCTCTTCGGCCATGTTGCGACGGGCCTGGGCAACTGCTTCGCGAATACGCTGCAACTTTGCCGATATGCCTGAAACAGCGCCTTGATCGGTATCGGGCTGATCGACCACCGCAGCCGACGCCATGACAGGCGGCTCTGTCCGGGGCTCGGACGGCGCAGTGGCGATGACATCACCGGCCTGAACCCCGGGTTCGGCCGCACCGTCTGTATCGGGCTGTTCTGCCATCGCCTGACCGGCCTCGTCCCGCGGCGCGGCATCCTCGACCGTGTCGGCGCCGGCTTCGACCAGGGGCGCCGGCGCCGGCTCGCGCTGTGGCAGCGGGGCCTCTGCTGCCTGGGTTGCTGTCTGGGTCGGCGCGCCTTCTGCCTGAACGGCGGCAGCCGGGCGCGGGGCATCGATCTGCGGGCGCAGGATGACGCCATTGTCCTGCACCTGCGCATCGACCCGGCGCTTGATCTCGCGCTCGGCGATGCGGTGCAGCATCTCGGCATCCGGGGTCGGCGGTTCGGCCCCGAAATAGCGGTCCTCTGCGGCCAGATCGCGGAAGTATTCGGCGATGGCCTTCATCGTCGAGAACGGCTCGTCGAACCCTTCCAGCGTGCACGAGAATGTGCCGTAGGAGACCGTAAGAATCTTGCTCTGACCAACCATGACGCCTTGCCCTTTATCGTCTCATGCTGGAAACCTGCCCCCCGACATGCGCGATTGGAAGGAAAGATCGCGGAAATTTGGTGCTCCGATTGTGTTCAGATTGCCTTGTCATGCCTTATTCTGCACCCTGACGTCATGAAATCACCTGTACAGCCCTCTCCGCTTGATCAACTGCCCGTGACCCTGCTGGGCGGCGGCGCACTGGCGCCTGGCGCGCTGGAACGGGCGCTGGCGCGGGCGCCACGGCTGGTGGCGGTGGACAGCGGCGCAGACCGGGCGCTGGCCCGGGGGCTGATGCCGGATCTGGTGATCGGCGATTTCGATTCGATTTCGGTCAGCGCGCAAAGGGCCATTGCACCGGAACGCCAGCGGCGCCGGACCGGCCAGGACGACACCGATTTCGACAAGGCCCTGACCGAGATCACGGCGCCTTTCATGCTGGCCGTCGGCTTTACCGGTGCGCGCCTGGACCATACGCTGGCCGGGGTCAGCACGCTGTTGCGCAACCCGGCGGCGCGGCTGATCGTCGACAGCGGCGATGATCTGTGCTTTCTGTGCCCGCCGGCCCTGCGGCTGGCGCTGCCCCCCGGCACGCGCGTATCGCTGTATCCGATGCGCCCCATGCGCTGCAAAAGCACGGGGCTGCGCTGGCCGACGGATGCGCTGTGGTTCGACCCTTTCGCCATGATCGGCACCTCGAATGAAAGTGCGGCGGCGGAAGTGACACTGGCACCAGAGCGTCCCGCGATGCTGGCATTGCTGCCCAGCACGATGCTGGACAGCGTGCTGGCCGGGCTGACAGCGGCCCCCGTCTGGCAGGACGCTGGCGCCCGGCGCTGACCGCCACGCCTGATCAGCAGTTCGGCACGTTCACGGCAAGGCCGCCCAGCGCGGTCTCCTTGTATTTCTCGCTCATGTCGGCGCCGGTCTGGCGCATCGCCTCGATACAATTGTCCAGCGGCATGAAATGCTGGCCATTACCGCGCAGCGCCAGGCTGGCCGCCGATACCGCCTTGATCGCCCCCAGCCCGTTCCTTTCGATACAAGGCACCTGCACCAGCCCCCGCACCGGGTCACAGGTCATGCCCAGGTGATGCTCCAGCGCGATCTCGGCGGCGTTTTCCACCTGTTCGGGCGTGCCGCCCATCACCGCGCACAAGCCGGCCGCCGCCATCGCCGCCGCACTGCCTACTTCGGCCTGGCAGCCGCATTCGGCGCCAGAGATAGAGGCGTTGTGCTTGACCAGCCCGCCGATCGCCGACGCGGTCAGCAGGAAATCCCCCAACCGCGCAGCGCTGGCACCGGGCACATGGTCCAGCCAGTAGCGAATGACCGCAGGCACCACCCCTGCCGCCCCGTTGGTAGGCGCCGTGACCACCTGCCCGCCGGCGGCGTTTTCCTCGTTCACCGCCATCGCATAGGTGGCGATCCAGTCGTTGATCTGATGCGGCGGCGCCAGATTCACCCCGCGTTCGGCCATGATCGCCGCGTGGATCGCGCCAGCGCGGCGCTGCACGCGCAACCCGCCCGGCAACTCGCCCCGCGCGGCAAGGCCCCGCTCGATACAGGCGTTCATCACCGACCAAAGCTGTGCCAGCCCTGCATCCAGTGCCTGCGGGCTGTGAACAATCAGTTCATTGGCCCGTTTCATCGCGGCGATACTGCGCCCGGCTTTCCGGCTCATCGACAGCATTTGCGCGGCTGTCTCGAACGGAAAGGGAAAGTGCCCGCGGGGCGCGGCATCCTGTTGCCGCTTTGCCTGCATCTCGGCCTCGGTGTGCACAAAGCCGCCACCGATGGAATAATAGGTCTCGCTTGCGATCACGTCGCCCTGCGCATCGGTGGCCATCAGGACCAGCCCGTTGGCATGGCCTGCCAGCGGCGGGCCGTAGTCAAACAGCAGATCGCGCGCCGGGTCAAAGCGCAGGGGCGGCAGATCCGGTGGCGAAACCTGCCCCGTCGCACGGATGCCATCCAGCGCGGCTTCGGCGCGGTCTGCATCGAACGTCGCGGGCAGGAAACCGGCCAGGCCCAGAATCACCGCCCGGTCGGTGCCGTGCCCCATGCCGGTAAACGCCAGTGACCCGTGCAGCGAAGCGCGCAGCCCCGCCACCTGAAAAGGCAGGCTGCGCAGATGCGCCAGAAACCGCCCGGCCGCCACCATCGGCCCCATCGTGTGACTGGATGACGGGCCGATACCCACCTTGAAGATGTCAAAGACAGAAAGAAACATTGCCCCGCCCGCGCTGTGTGCCATAGCCTGCCGACGCCACCCTGACGCAGCATGACCACGGTTCTATGCCTGCAAACGACCGGAGAAGTGCCAGATCAGACAAGCACGCGCCTTCAGGGCAGCAACCCGGGCCCAAAGGGCAGACATTGCCAAGCCGCGCCCGGTCGGCCAGTCTGGCCCCTGCCCTGTACCCCTGCCAATAGGTCCGCCCATGCGCTTTTCACGTTTCGTCAAGGCCCGGGCCCTTGTCCCGGCGCCGGCCCTTGCCGTTTCCCTGTTGCTGGCACTGCCTGCCGCTGCGCAACAGGCCGCCGATACCGTTGCCCCCGAAACCGCCACGCCGGCCGCGGCCACCACGCCCGAAGATGCGCTTGCCGCTGCGCTGCCCGGCCTGTCGCCGCAGGCGCTTGCCGCACTTCGATCACGCGCCTCGGGCCAGCCGGTTGCGGCGCAACGCTGGATGGTGTCCACGGCGCACCCGCTGGCGGCCGAGGCCGGCGCACGGGTATTGCGCGAAGGCGGCAGTGCTGCCGATGCCATGATCGCCGTGCAGGCGGTTCTGGGGCTGGTCGAGCCGCAATCCTCGGGGCTGGGCGGCGGCGCGTTTCTGGTCTGGCATGACGCGGCCACGGGCGCCATCACCACGCTGGACGCCCGCGAAACCGCCCCCCTGGCCGCCACGCCGCGCCATTTCCTGGATGATGAAGGCGAACCGCTGGCGTTCTGGGATGCCGTGGTCAGCGGCCTGTCGGTGGGCACACCTGGCACGCCGATGCTGCTGGAAGAAGCGCATCGCCGCTGGGGGCGCATGACCTGGGCGGGGCTGTTCGACGATGCCATCACCCTGGCCGAGGGCGGCTTTCCCGTCACGCCGCGCCTGGCCGGCGCCATCGCCGGCGATGCAGAACGCCTGGCCACCTTCGCCGCCACGGCAGACTACTTCCTGCCCGGCGGCATTCCGCTGCCGGTGGGCGCATTGCGCACCAACCCCGACTATGCCGAAACGCTGCGCGCGCTGGCCAGGGGCGGCGCGCAGGCCTTTTACAGGGGCGAAATTGCCGCCGATATCGTGGCCGCCACCCGCACCGAAACACGCCCCGGCCTGCTGGCGCTGGAGGATCTGGCGCGCTATCGGGTCATCGAGCGCCCGGCCGTCTGTGCGCCCTACCGCGCGTGGGAAGTGTGCGGCATGGGCCCGCCCTCGTCCGGCGGGGTGGCGGTGGCGCAGATCCTGGGCATGCTGGCGCCCTATGACCTGCCGGCGATGGACCCGTTCGACGCACAGACACGCCGCCTGATCGGCGATGCCACGCGCCTGGCCTTTGGCGACCGGGGCCGGTATCTGGCCGACAGCGATTTCGTGCCCGTGCCCGTGACGGGGCTGACAGACCCTGCCTATCTGGCCGGTCGCGCGGCATTACTGACCGGCGACATGGCCCTGCCCGAAGTCACACCGGGCCAACCGCCATGGGATCACGCGTTGCGGCTGGGCGATGACCCCGGCGCGGGCCGCCCGGCCACCACCCATGTCAGCATTGCCGACACACAGGGCAATGTGCTGTCGATGACCTCGACCATCGAAAGCGGGTTCGGCGCGCGCATCATGGTGCGGGGTTTCCTGCTGAACAACGAATTGACGGATTTTTCCTTTCGCACGCATGATCAGGGCTGGCCCATTGCCAACCGCGTGGCACCGGGCAAGCGCCCGCGCTCGTCCATGGCGCCGACGATCGTGCGGCGGGATGGGGCGCCGGTGCTGGCGATCGGCAGCCCGGGCGGCGCCACGATCATTCCTTTCACCGCACAGGCGATCATCGCGCATCTGGACTGGGGCATGGATGTGCAGGCAGCCGTGGCCATGCCGCATCTGGTTAACCCTTTCGGCACCTGGGCGCTGGAGGAAGGGACCGAGGCCGAAGCAATGGCCGAAACGCTGGCCGCGCAAGGCCGCGCGGTGCGGGTTGTAGCGCTGAATTCAGGGTTGCAGGCGATCACCTTGTCTGGTGACGGGTTGCAGGGCGGGGCCGACCCGCGCCGTGAGGGTATCGCATTGGGGGAATAGCGCGCGTCAGCAGGCCCACGGCGGTGCAACCAAGCGGCGACACAGGTCCGGCAATCACCGTCCTGTCAGGCGCCGGGCACAGGGGCACAGGGGCTTAAGGGCACAGGGGCGCAGAAAGGCGCGGCCGGTGCCGCTGGCATTCATGGGGAAACATCAGCCGCGCCGGGCCTAGCGCAACAGCCCCTGCCCCGCTGCCATGTCGATACCCGGAAACACCTGCCGCTCGATTACCCCGCGCGGGACCCCGAACAGCCCGTGCAGCGCCTGCCCCGCATAGGCGCGCAGATCAGCCGTCGGCATCAGGTCGCGCCCGGCGTAAAGCGCGCTGTCGTCCAGGCCCGGCCAGTCCCCCAGCACCTGACCGCCGCGCAGCGCCCCACCTGCCGTCATCATGACCCCGCCGGTGCCGTGATCCGTGCCGGCAGAGCCGTTCTCGCGGACCGTACGGCCGAATTCGGTCATGGCCAGAAAGGCGGTCTGCCCCCACAGCCCGCCCAGTTCCGCCCGCAGCGTCAGAATCAGCCTTTCCAGCCGTGCCAGCGGGCGGCGCATGGCCTGTGCCTGCGCCGCATGGGTATCCCACCCGGCCAAAGACAGCGCCACGATGCGGGTATCGGCGCGCAGGCGGTCAGCGGCAAAACGGGCAAAGCCGTCGATCTGGGCCAGATGCCCCGTTGCCCCCTCGCCCGTCACCGGCTCCAGTATTTCGGACAGCGAAAGCGCGGCCGCGCCGGCCTCGGCAAAGCCCGGATCGGCGGCATACAACGCGGCCAGCAAGCGGCGACCCTGCACGCCGACCTGCAGATCGGTTTCCGGCGCCCAACCGGCGGTGGCGGCGGGACCGGACAGAACCGGCATCGAATCATGCCCGACGGAAAAGGCGGTCTGGCCATGCGCACCAGGCATGGTTTGCAGCAGCCGGTTCAGCCAGCCCTGACGCCGCAGGGCGGGTGGTGCATCCGTCGCGGTGCCGGCCTCCAGCAGATCCTGCCCGTCGAAATGTGAACGCCGGTCACGGTAGGGGGTGGAAACCGCCTGCACGAATCCCAGTTCGCCCGCCTGCCACAGCGGCATCAGCCCGCCCAGCCGGGGGTGAAGCTGGTAGAAATTGTCCAGCGCCAGCCCGTCATCAGCCGCCAGTCCGGGCCGCAGCAGGGCCAGTTCGCGCGCACCCGCCGGGCGCAGCACATCCAGCCCGTCCATCGCCCCGCGCAGGATGACCACGATCAGCCGCGCATCGCCCGGCACGGCGGCAAAGGTGGCATGGCTGATCAGGGGCATCGCCGCTGCCGAACAGCCCAGCGCCAGACCACCCTTCAGAAATGCGCGTCGTTGCATCCCTAGCCCCCTCATCGCCGGTTGAAGGCGGGCGCGGCCAGCAGCAGCCCAACACCTTCGGCCTGGTTTTCGGCACCGGCCACCAGCCGGCGCAGATGGTCATCAGCCAGCGGCCCCAGTGCCTGATCGACAAAGGCGCGGGCATCGGGCAGCCGCCGGCGCAGCCGGGGCGGCGCGGTCATTGCCCAGTCGATGCGCGTGGCCAGACCCTGCGGTGTGATCCAGGCATCGAACCCTTCGGGCCAGCCATCCGGCCCGCGCGGCTCTTGCCAAGGCTGGCCCATGCCGATCAACGGATGCAACACCACCCGGCGCACCATGCCTTGCCGCCAGCGCATCACCTCGGGCGCGGTCACGTTCAGGGCCGCCAATCCGGCAATCAGGAAATCCAGCGGCTTTCGCGCCTTGACCAGTCGGTCGCTCCGGGCCAGCGGGTGCGAAGCCAGCGCTGCGGAAACCGCGCGCAGATCACCCTCGCTCGCCTGCCAGAGCGCGGCAAGATCATCGACCAGCGCCGCGGGCGGGGTGTCGGCAACAAAGTGGACGGCCAGCTTGTGCGCAAGGTGCCGTGCGGTATGCGGATGCGCCGCCAGATCATCCAGAACCGCCTCGATATCGGCCAGCCGTGGTTGCCCGCTCCCGCCATAGCGACGGCCCAGCACAACAAAGCTGCCGGGTTCGGCGCGCGCCTCGGCAAACGCGGTCCGCCCGTCGGCGTCGACGATCATCCCCGTCATCAACCCGGCAAGCTGGTGCACGTCCTGTTGATCATAAGGCCCCTGTGCGCCCAGCGTATGCAGTTCCAGCACCTCGCGCGCCAGATTTTCGTTCAGTCCCAGCCCTCGGCGGCGCCCTGCGGGCGAGTTGGGCCCGACCGAGCGCGGCTGATCCAGATAACGCAGCATCATCGGGTGCAAGATGGCGGCGCGGAGCATGTCACGAAAATGCCCCGTGACATGCGGGCGGATGGTCTCGTCACCAAAAGCGCTGACTGCGGGGCGCAGAATGCGCGGCATGGCACGCAACGCGAAATGATCGGCCCAGAAATGCACCAGACGCTCGCGGTAGGGCGCGGGGCTGTCCAGCGCACGCGCAATCATCCGTTGAACGGCGGCCGTGTCATCGTGCACCAGCGCGCGGCGGATCGCGTCTGACTCGGGATCATCTGGCCCCGCCGCGCGGCGGCGCTGCACAAGATGCCGATGCCGCGACAAGAGCGATGCCGTGTCGGGGCCGGGATAGCGCCGTTCCATGGTATCGGGGCCATCAAGCTGACCGCCGGGCCATGCCGCCGGCACCTGGCCGGCACGCCAGCCAAAGCCAAAACGGATGGCCAAGATGGTATCGCCTTGCGTCATTGCCCTGCCACCCGGGGCACATAGCCCGTGGCGTGCATGTTATCGCCTTGACCCGCATACGGTAAAGCGCGGCACGCAATCATGGCGATCACGACTGCGCGTCTGCCATCGTCCTTGCACCTGCACAGGGGGCACCAAACCCGCCGTTCAGGCGTGCCCCGCAAGCAGACTGTCCACCCATAGCGGCACCGCCACGCTGGCCGGGCCGATATGATGGCGGTCGGACACGTCTGACATCTCGGAGCGTTCGAGGTTCAGCTCGATACACTGGGCCCCCGCCGCCTGTGCCGTCGCCGCGAACCCTGCCGCCGGCCAGACCTGCCCGGATGTTCCGATGGCCGCAAAGACTGCCGCCCGCTCAAGTGCCGGTTCGATGTCGGCCAGCGCATACGGCACCTCGCCAAACCACACCACATCGGGGCGTGTCTCGGGCCGGGCGCAGGCGGGGCACGGGTCATCGGGCGCCATGATCAGGGGCGCCTCCCAGACATGCCCACATGCCCCGCACAGCGCTCGCATCAGGGCGCCGTGCATCTGGATCACATTGCGCGAGCCCGCGCGCTGGTGCAGGTCGTCCACGTTCTGGCGGATGATCACCACCTCGCCGGGCAGTGCCGCCTCCAGCCGGGCCAGGGCGTGGTGCGCCGGGTTTGGCTGGGCGCCCGCGCAATTGGCACGGCGGGCGTTGTAGAACTCATGCACCAGGGCCCGGTTGCGGCGAAAGCCCTGCGGCGTGGCGACCTCTTCCAGATCATACTGATTCCACAGCCCGCCCTTGTCCCGAAAGGTGCCCAGCCCGCTTTCGGCAGAAATGCCCGCGCCGGTCAGAATGACGATCCTTGCCATCACGCCCCTTTCTGCAGCTTCACAGGTTCGGTACGGGCCAGTCGCAGGAAATGCGCCATATAGGGCAGGACCGAATCCTCGGCCCGGGTTACGGCATACAGGCGTTTTGTCATGCCATCGGGGCCCAGCGGCCGGGTGATGTAATCGGACGAGCTGCGCACTTCACGCAGCACCCAGTCAGGCAGCACCGCCACGCCCCGCCCAGAGGCCACCAGCAACAGGATCACCGCGGTCAGTTCTACCTGCCGGATCGCGCGTGGCTCTACCTTGGCAGGGGTCAGAAGGCCGCTGAACACATCAAGCCGCGCGCGGTCAACCGGATAGGTGATCAGCACCTCATCGCGGAAATCCGAAGCCTCGACATGGGTACGCGACGCCATCGGGTGATTGGCCGCGGCAACCAGGCGCGGTTCGTAATCGAACAGGGTGGTGAACAGGATTTCCTGCATGTCTTCTTGATCGGCCGAGATGACCAGATCGACCTCTTCCCGACGCAACGCGGGCAGCGCGTCAAAGGCCAGGCCGGGGCGGATGTCGATATCCACATCCGGCCAGGCGGGGCGAAAACGCTCCAGCACCGGAAACAGCCATTCGAAACAGGCATGGCATTCGATGGCGATATGCAGCCGGCCGGACTTGCCCGCGCGCAGGGCACGAAACTCTTCGTCCAGCGCCTCGATGCGGGGCAACACATCTTCGGCGGCGCGCAGCAGTTTCATGCCCGCGGCAGACAGTTTCAGCGGCTTGGTGCGGCGCACGAAAAGCTCGACCCCGCACTGATCCTCCAGCCCCTTCAACTGATGGCTCAGCGCCGATTGCGTGATGTTCAGAAGCTGGGCCGCCTTGCCCACGCCCCCCGCCTGATGGATCGCCCGAATGGTGCGCAGATGGCGGAACTCCAGATGCATGATGCAGCAGACCTCATGGAGATGATGAAAACAATGAATTTGTCTCACATTCCCTTTCATGCGACAAGAACCCATCAAACAGGAGGCTTCATCATGCCCGCGCCGCGTATCAGCTTCGAGTTTTTCCCGCCCAAGACGCTGGAGGCCAGCTTTCGGCTGTGGGAAACGGTGCGCATGCTGGCGCCCCTGTCGCCCGACTTCGTGTCTGTCACCTATGGGGCAGGTGGAACAACGCGGGCGCTGACGCATGAAGCCGTCACCACCATCGGGCGTGAATTCGGCCTGAACGTGGCCGCGCACCTGACCTGCGTTGACGCCACGCGTGACGAGACGCTGGCAATCGCCGACAGCTATGCCCAGGCGGGTGTGCGCGAGATCGTGGCCCTGCGCGGCGACCCCCCCAAGGGTGCGGGCAGGTTCACCCCGCATCCCGAGGGTTTTTCCCATTCGGTCGAACTGATCGAGGCCCTGGCGGCAACCGGCAACTTTACCCTGCGCGTGGGTGCCTATCCCGAACGCCACCCCGAGGCAGCGGATGATACCGCCGATGTGCGCTGGCTCAAGCGCAAGCTTCAGGCGGGCGCCGACAGCGCCATCACCCAGTTCTTTTTCGAGCCCGAAACCTTCTTGCGGTTCCGCGATGCCTGTGTTGCCGAAGGAATCGATGCCCATCGCGTCATTCCCGGCATCATCCCCATCGAAAACTGGAAAGGCATTCGGCGGTTCGCACTGAATACCGGCACCACCGTTCCAGCCTGGCTTGACGACGCCTTTGCCAAGGCCGAACGCGACGGGCGAGAAGACCTGTTGGCCACGGCACTGTGCACCGAACTATGCGACAAGTTGGTGTCCGAAGGGGTTGAACATCTGCATTTCTACACCCTGAACCGGCCGCATCTGACCCGTGATGTTTGCCACGCCATGGGCGTCAAGGCAGATGTCCCGCTGGAAAACGTCGCCTGACAAGGCGACGCCGTTCCCCTGCCATATCGCCTGCACGACGGCCCCTTTGTTGCAAAAGGGGCCGTATTTTCTTTCGATATGACGATGCAGCCGCGTTTTATGCCGTGGCTTGCGGAAAAAAGACGCTGACCGCCGAACAGCACAGAAGCAGGGCAAGGCGCGTTGCGCCGGCTTTACAGCCTGACCGCCTAGCCACGCCCGCCAATGCGCAACACCTCGTTGCGGCCATTACGGACATAGCGCAACTCTGAATCACCGATCGCGGCAACCTGACCGCCATCAAGCCGGTCGCCCACCGCCACCCGAACGATGCGACCGTTCGACAGGCGCACCAGGGCGCGCCGGTCCGAACTGGTGCCGTAAACCCCGATCAGATTCACGCGGCGCAGGGCCAGCCCGGTTTCGGTGGCCTGCTGCGCGACAGAGGCCGAGGTCGGAATGCGCGGGCCGGCAGAGGGGGCCGTGGCCGCAGGCGTCGCGGTCGCGGCCGGGGCGGCCGCGGCAGGGGTTCGCCGCGCGGCGGCCAGTGCCTCGGCAACGCGGGCGCTCATGTCAGCGGGCCGGGAACTGGGCATCAACGACCGCGCCACTGCCTCTGGCATGGTATCGGCATCGTCCACCGTGGCAACTGCCGGCTCTGCCTCTGGTGCCGGCGGCACCAGATCGGTCGGGCGGCGCTGAGGGCGCAGTGCTGCCAGTGAAATGCCACCCGGCGACACCACGGCACCGCTGTCACCGGGATCGGCCTGGGCGGGTTCCGTCGGCGCGGCGGGCGCCTCGGTGGCCGGTGGCGCGGCCGGTGGCGTGGCCGTTTCGGCAGTGTCTGCGGCGCCCTCTTCCTGTTGCTGCTGTTGCAAGGTGGCGCCGATCTCGGCCACACGGGCGCTGCGCGGTTCCGGCCGGGCATCGGCCAGCGCAGGGTCTGCGCGGGGCGTATCGTCGAACACTGTTTCAGGTTCCGCCGTCGCTGGCGTTTCAGCGTCCAGCGCGGCATCTTCGGCGGCGGGCGCGGGCGTCGGTTCCGCTTCAGGCGCTGGCTCTGGCTCTGGCTCTGGCGTGACCGCTGGTGCCACCGCGCCGCCGGGGCGCGTGGGCGGCACCGCTGCCGGTTCACCGGCAAAGACGGTCACGCCGCCGGGGGTCAAGGCCCCTTCAGGCGTCGCCTCGACCAGGCCATCTGGCCCAAGGTCGAAGGAAACCCCAAAGGGCGGCGGCGGCACCACCGCTGCAAGCGGCGTCTCGCCCATGGCGGGCCGGTCGATTGGCGCCGGAAAGGCCAGCGATGTGGCGCGCGTGCTGATCGCATCCTCGCCCAGTTCGGGCGCCGCCTGGGACTCTGAGGCGACCTCTGCCGCGCTTCCCGTCATGCCCTCTGTGCCGGGTGCCGCCGGTGCAGTTTCGCCCGGGGCGATCCCGCCCAGCATATCGGCCGGCGCCAGCTCACGCAGACCATCCTCGACCAATTGCTCAAGCAATGCGGCCGGATCGGCCTGTTCGGCGGCCGGCGGCGTCTCTTCGGCGGGTGCCGCGGCGATGGGTGCCTCGGTCTCGGGCGCAGCGGCCGGCGCCTCTTCCTGGGCGGTTGTTGCGGGCGGCGTGCTTTCCGGTCCGGGGATTGCAGCGGGCGCCTCGATCGCTGGCGTGCCTGCTGCGGGCGCCGTTGCCTCTGGCACGGCGGCCAGTTCGGATTCGCGTGGCGTGCCGGCCGTGAAATACAGCGCCCAGATCGCCACGGCGACCAGCAACAGCACCACACCGCCCGCAGCCATCAGCCCCCGGCGGGGCAATTCCCGTACCGGTTTCTGGTTGCCGCGCGCACCAAAGATCGTCAGCGCCTCGGCCTCGGTCGCCTTGGCGGCCTGATCGGCCGGCGGGCGCGATTCAGGCACAATGGGTTCCGGTGCACTGGCGAAAGCCGCCGGGCCGCGGGCGCTCAGCCCGGCTGCGGCGGCGGGCGCGCCTGTCTCGGTGGGCTTTGTGGAATCGACCGGCTGCGGGTGGGCGGCAGACGGCATGGCACCGCTCAGACGTTTGCGCAAACCCTTGCCTGCACGCTTTATCCTGCGCAGCGTCTTGCCCGCATTCGACCTTAGCGTCGATACCGATGCCGATGCCTTTGTACCGGTTTCTTTCTCGGCACCGTTTGCCGGCAGGATGGCAAGGCGCCCGCCGGGGCCAGGCTTGCGCACAGGCGCGCGGGCATTCCCGGCGGCAAGGGACGGACCGGCGCGCCGGCGTGAACTGAATGCAACGTGCGGGGCAGCGGGCGCGTCCGCCGCGCCGCTTGACGTGTCAGCGCTTGCCGACGCGGAAGGCACAGGCGCCGCGCCCTTTTCGGCGCTGCCCCCTGCACTGACCTTTGCATGGCTTGCCCCCGCAGCGTTCGGCCCCTGATCCCGCTGCGCGCGCCCCTCTTTGGTGGACGGTGCACCATCCTTGCCCTGCTGGCGCGGCGACGACGGCCGCAACCGGGCCAGCCCTGCACTGACCGCCGCCCGCATGCCGGTTTCCGGCCGCGCGCCTTCGGCCTGTGCCGCATCGGAGTGGTGCTGCCCGTCGTCTGACCTGCCACCTGTCTGCTTGTCTGGTGTGTCGGCATCGGCAGGCGGGGTTTGTTGTGCCTGTTCGCGCCGCAACCGGTTACCCATGCGGCGAACCAGACCACCGACCAGGGCCATGCCGCCGGCCTCGGCGGGTTCGGGCTTGCCGAACACGCCACCGGTCGGCACGGCATCGGGCCGCGGCGCGGGGGGCTGCGATGTCGGGGTGATCTGCACGCGCGGGCGGGCGGGCCGTTCCGGGGCAGCAGGCGGTGCCGGGCGCCGAATGCGCGCGCCCGCGGTTGCCGCCGCCTTCATCGGCACGTCCTGTTCCGCATGTTCGTGCTGTTTCGCCGCTGTAGCGGGTGCGGCGGCGGCCTGGGCAGAGGCGGCGACAATCCGCACCGGCTCGGCATCAGGCACGACACGATCCTTGGCCGGGACCAGCCGCTTTGCCGCAGCGGTGATGCCCAGAAAGGGCTCGCCCTGAAACGCGCCGTCTTCCGGGCGGGCGACAAAGGAAACCGGGTTGAAGCCGTGATTGGCAGCAAAATCCTCTGCCTCGGCCATGATTTCGCGCGCCGCCATGGCAACCAGCGCGCAATCGCCCTCGACGACATAATCATAGGCCAGTTCATCGACGGCGTAGGGGGTCATCCCCTCGATCTCGGCCTCGATCTGCAGTTTGCGGGCCTCGTCCGTGGGGCCGGGCGCCAGAACAGTGGCATAGCGCATCTCGCCCGCGGGAATCACCAGCTTGGAGAAAACGCCATCAGGCGAACGCTCTGCTGCCTTTTGACGCAGCGCAGCCAGACGGCTGTCCAGATCGCTCTGGTCAAAGCGCGCCGATCCCAGCGATTCCCAGCCAGAAGCGTGCCGATGCAGCAGCTCGACCCCTTCGTGCGACAGATTCAAAGCAAAATTCGGTTTCATGCCGTGCGTTTACCACACGGTGCCAAGCAACGACGAGTCCCGGCACCTTTCTACCCAATCCCTATAGCAGGATTCCGCCGATGCAAAGAAAAAGCCCGGCAGTGATGCTGCCGGGCAACAGTTTCGTGACCGCGCGCCTTACCCTGCGGCAGGGTCGGCAGGTCAGCCGCCGGCCTTGTCCAGTGCCTGGCCCAGATCAGCGATCAGGTCATCGGGATCTTCAATGCCGATCGACAGGCGCACCACATTGGGCGCTGCACCGGCGGCGACCTGCTGTTCCGGCGTCAACTGGCGGTGCGTGGTGCTGGCCGAATGGATGATGAGCGAGCGTGTGTCACCCAGATTGGCAACATGGCTGAACAATTCCAGCGAATCCACCATCCGGACACAGGCATCATAACCGCCCTTCAGCGCCACCGTGAACAGCCCGCCTGCCCCTTTCGGATACAGCCGCGCCACGCGGTCGTGCCAGGGCGACGAGGGCAGGCCGGCATAGGTCACCGCCTCGACCGCGGGGTGCTTTTCCAGCCAGGCCGCAACCTTCATGGCATTGGCGACATGACGTTCCATGCGCAGGCTCAGCGTTTCAATGCCCATCAGCGTGTAATGCGCCGCCTGCGGGTTCAGCGTCATGCCCAGATCGCGCAGCCCCACCGCGATACCGTGAAAGGTAAAGGCCAGATTGCCAAAGGTCTCATGGAACTTCAGGCCGTGATAGGCCGGCTCGGGCTGCGAAAGCGACGGGAACTTGTCATTCGCCGACCAGTCGAATTTCCCCGAATCGACGATCACACCGCCGGTCACGGTCCCGTTGCCGGTCAGATACTTGGTCATCGAATGCACCACCAGCGTGGCGCCCATCTCGATGGGGCGGCACAGATAGGGCGTGGCCGAGGTGTTGTCGACGATCAGCGGGATGCCGTGCTTGTCGGCAATCTTTGCCAGTGCCGGGATGTCGGTGACATAGCCGCCGGGATTGGCGATCGATTCGCAGAAAACAGCCCGCGTGTCACCGTCGATCGCAGCCTCTACCGCCGCCAGATCGTCGGTATCGACAAAACGTGCAGACCATCCGAAACGGCGAATCGTCTGGATGAACTGCGTGACGGTAACGCCATACAACACGGTGGCCGCCACGAAATTGCTCCACGGCCCCATCAGCGGAAACAGCGCCATGATCTGCGCAGCATGGCCGGACGAATAGCAAACTGCGCCCGCGCCCCCTTCCAGTGTTGCCATGCGTTCCTGCAGCGCGGCAACGGTGGGGTTTGTCAGACGCGAATAGATATAGCCCACTTCCTGCAGGTTGAAGAGCGCCGCCGCATGATCGGCATCGCGGAAAACATAGGCAGTTGTCTGATAGATTGGCGTCTGCCGGGCGCCCGTTGCCGGGTCAGGCCGGCTGCCGGCGTGAACTTGCAGGGTATCGAAACCCGGTGCCTTGGTCATGGTCTTGCCTCCCGCATTTGATCCGGCGCGACGCTAGGGCAAAGCCGGCAGACAGACAACGGGGCTTTGCGGGCACCGGTGACCAACAGTCAGGCGCTGGACGGAAAGCCGGCGGCGCAACTGCGGGTGCAACGGGAACGTCTGGCGCGTATTCCGGGCACATGGCGGAACAGTTTCTTGACGGCGCAACGGCATGTCGAAAAACATCCTTGTTGCATGGCACCTGCGCCGTCGATGCATTCACCAACTTGACAAACGCCGATATTTCGACATTTCTGCAAATATGAAAGCATATAGCACCGACACCGCACGCGAGCAGGCCGCACTGACCTTTGCCGCCCTTGGGTCAGAGGCCCGGTTGAGCGTGCTGCAAGCTCTGGTGCGCGCCGGCCCGGAGGGGGTCAGTATCGGCATTCTGGGCCAGCGATGCGGGATCACCGGCTCTACGCTGACCTTTCACCTGAAAACGCTGGCGCAGGCGGGGCTGATCGTTCAGCGCAAGAGCGGACGGCAGGTGATCTGCGCGGCCGACACAGGGGCCATTCGTGCCCTGTCCGACTTTCTGCTGGCCGAATGCTGCGTCGACCGGCCCGGTGGCGCATCGCACCATGATGGAGATCCGCATGACTGACACCACCCTGCCCGGCCCCCGGCCATCGGCCCTGCGACGGATTGACCGGGTCGTGATCGCCATCATGGTCCTGCTGGCGGGTGTGGCCCTGGCCGACCCGGCCCGGTTCGTGCCGACGCTGGAGTTTGCGGCCCGGGCCCTGGTCCTTACTGCGCCCATCATCCTGTTTGCCACCCTGGCCCTTGCCTGGGTCAAGGCGGCCGGCGTCGAGACGCTGGTAGGGCGCGCATTTCAGGGGCCGGCCATGCCGATGATCGTGCTGGCCGCGCTGGTGGGTGGGCTTTCGCCCTTCTGTTCGTGCCAGGTGATCCCGTTCATTGCGGCCCTTCTGGCCGTTGGCGCGCCCTTGGCCGCCGTCATGGCCTTCTGGCTTTCCTCACCCCTGATGGACCCGGCGATGTTTCTGGTCACAGCCGGGGTGCTGGGCCTGGATTTTGCCATCGCAAAGACCCTCTTTGCCGTACTGATCGGCATCGGGGGCGGGTTGACCGTCCATCTGTTGGCCCGCTCAAGCGTCTTTGCGAACCCGCTGAAGTCTGACATGGCGCCGCGCACCTGCTGCGGCAAGGTCAAGAACCCGTTTCACGGCCAGCCCAACTGGACCTTCTGGCGCGAACCGCCGCGCCGGGCCGTCTTTACCGCCACGACGCGCGAGAATGTGCTGTTTCTGGGCAAATGGCTGACGCTGGCCTATGTGATCGAGGCGCTGATGGTGCAGTATGTGCCCGCAGGGCTGATCGCCGGGGTGCTGGGCGGCGAGGGTTTTCAGCCGATCCTGCTGGGGGCTGTTCTGGGCGCGCCGGCCTATCTGAACGGCTATGCGGCCGTGCCGCTGATGGATGCGCTGCTTGGACAAGGCATGGCACCGGGGGCGGCGATGAGCTTTGTTCTGGCCGGCGGCATGAGTTCGATCCCGGCAGCCATTGCCGTCTGGGCCCTGGTACAACCGCGTGTCTTTGCGGCCTATATCGGCTTTGCCATGATCGGCGCACTTGCATCGGGCGTTGTCTGGCAGCTATGGATCTGACCAGCAGTCGCGACCCGAGCCTGTCTGATGACACCCGTCTTTCATCTGGCCTTTCACGTCGATGACCTGGATGCCGCCCGCGCCTTTTATGGCGGGGTGCTGGGCTGCGCCGAGGGGCGCGCAACGGCAAGCTGGGTGGATTTGGATTTTTTCGGCCACCAGCTTTCGCTGCATCTGGGTCAGGCCACGGCCACGACCCGAACCGGACGGGTTGGCGACACGGCCGTGCCCATGCCCCATTTCGGCGTGGTGCTGGATCCGGACGGGTTTCATGCGCTTGCCGCGCGCCTGCAGGCGGGGGGCGTGAATTTCATCTTGCCACCGCAAGCGCGATTTCAGGGGCAACCGGGCGAACAATGGACGATGTTCGTGACCGACCCGGCCGGCAATGCGCTTGAATTCAAGGCCTACCATCGGCCGGAAGAAACCTTTGCGCGATAGCGTCGATGCCCGGCAAGTCGCTGTGGTCGCCGTCTGGAACCGCTTTTCACAAGGGGCGGGCAGCACCGGACAGCCTTGCGCTGCGCCGAGTTTCACTTGATTTGCGCAAAAGGATGCGGCAAGCGGTCGGCATGACGCATTCCGGCTTGCCCGAACAGAACTCGCTGCCACGCACGGCACGGTCATTGCCCATCGCGCTTTTGCGCGCCCGCGAGACAGTCATGGCACCGATACGGGACATGCTGGCCGAAAGCGGGGTGAACGAACAGAAATGGCGCGTGTTGCGCGTGCTTGAGGAAGCAGGGCCCATGGATCAGAGCCTGCTGGCGCGCGAAGCCTGCCTGCAGCTGCCCAGCCTGACGCGCATCCTGCGCACGATGGACGAACAGGGCCTGATTGCCCGGGCCGTCGATCCGGCCGACAGGCGGCGCTCGATCGTGTCGATCAGCGACGAGGGCCGGGCCGTGATCGCGCGTCATGCGGCGGCGTCACGGGCGCTTTTTGCGCAACTGGAAGCATCCTACGGCAGCAAGCGGCTGGAGCATCTGCTGGATTTGCTGGCGGCGCTCGACACCATTGACCTGCCGGCGGCGCCCCGGCGATGACGCCTTCCCGATGAGCGCGCCGCGCCTGACCGCCGAATTCTGGGTGCGCGCCTATCTGGCACGGCTGCGTCTCGCCGGCGTACCGGCCTATGTGGTGGCGCGCGGCGATGCAACGGCAGGCGCAGTGATGGTCAAACTGGCCACGCTGGACGGGCGTGCGCAGTTGTGGCAGCGCCAGTTCGACCCGCTGGAAGACAGGCGCCAATGGACCTGCGCGACGCGCGACGCCGAACCGGAAATCGACGCCCTGATCGCGCGCGAGCGGCGACGCGACCCCGACCTGTGGGTGATCGAACTGGAGGACCGCAGCGGCCGACACCTGCTGAACGAGCCCGGGCTGGACGGCTGAGCCGGGACCAAGGCATTTGAGAAAATGCCTTGCAAGACCCTTGTTGCAAGGGTCTTGGCCTACCTTCGCCGTCAGTGCCCTTTGCCAACCGTTTGTGCCGGCACTATGTTGTCTGAAGTCACACAACGCGGGGCCACCATGTTCTTCAGCACCAAGAAACAGGAAATGATCAACCCGGCCGAGGCCCTGCCAGGCCGGGCGCAGCCGATCCCCACTGCCGAAACGCATGCGCTGAGTGGCAGGCCGCTGAAGGCCGACGTGCCGCCGGGCATGGAGGTCGCATTGTTCGGGATGGGTTGTTTCTGGGGGGTCGAGCGCTTGTTCTGGCAGCGCGAGGGGGTCTGGTTGACGATGGCAGGCTATGGTGCCGGCTACACGCCAAATCCGACCTATGAAGAGGTCTGCAGCGGGCGCACGGGCCATAATGAACTGGTCCGGCTCATCCATGACCCGACCGTTGTCGGCTATGGTGATTTGCTGCGCATCTTCTGGGAAGGCCATGACCCCACCCAGGGCATGCGCCAGGGTAATGATCGGGGCACGCAGTACCGGTCAGGCATCTATTTCACCACACCCCAGCAGCAGACCCTGGCAGAGGCAAGCCGCGATGCCTATCAGGCCCGGCTGGATGCAGCCGGACTGGGCCGGATCACTACCGAAATCCTGCCGGCGCCGGAGTTTTATTTTGCCGAGGATTATCACCAGCAGTATCTGGCGAAGAATCCCAACGGCTATTGCGGCATCGGCGGCACAGGTGTCACCTGCCCGGTCGGATTGACGGCCTGACGCAGCCTGACAGGGGCCGGGGGGCCGGAACGTCGCCCCCACCCGTGGCCGGGAAGTGTGGTTTCGCCGATCAGGCCGGCAATTGATGCGGCCTGCACGCCCGGCCAGGCCGCGCGCCCTTCCTTGACCGAGAGCATGCAGAGGGCTAAGCGCGTGGCTGTTCATGAAAGGCGACGCCCATGCCCACGTTTACCGCGCTGACCACATTGCCTGACGAAGCCAATGCCCAGGCCCTGGGCGAGGCGCTGGAGGATCTTGATCCGGCACCCGAAGGCGTGGGCGTGTTCGAGATGGAAGACGGTTCCGGCCTGTGGGAGGTCGGCGCCTATTTCACGCATGAACCGGACGGCGTTGCCCTGGCACTGATGGCCGCAGCCTATAAGGCGGCCCCCTTTGCAGTATCGGAACTGCCGGAGATAGACTGGGTTGCCCATGTTCGGCGTGAACTCAGCCCGGTCGAGGCGGGACGGTTCTTTGTATATGGCAGCCACGACGCCCACCGGTTGCCATCCGGCCGGCTTGGCCTGCTGATCGAGGCTGCGATGGCTTTCGGGACTGGCCACCACGGCACCACACTGGGTTGCCTGCGCGCGCTGGACAGGCTTGCCGATACCGGCTGGCAGCCCGAACGCGTGATCGATGTGGGCTGTGGGACAGCCGTGCTGGCGATGGCGGCGGCAAAGCTGTGGCCGGGCACGGTGCTGGCCAGCGATATCGATTCTGTGGCGGTCGAGGTAGCGCAGGCCAATGTGCTGGCCAATGGCTTGCTGGGCCGTGTGGAATGCCTGGAAGCCGTGGGCTTTGACCACGAGGCCATCGCCGCGCGGGCACCCTATGACCTGGTCTTTGCCAACATCCTGAAAGGCCCGCTGATCGAGCTCGCCCCCGCGATGGCCCAACATGTTGCCCCAGGCGGGCGCGCCATCCTGTCCGGACTTCTGGTAACGCAGGCCGATGATGTGCTGGCAGCCTACGAGCGTGCGGGATTTGCTGTTGAAACCCGCGAGGATATCGGGGACTGGGCGACGTTGACCCTGATGCATGCCGCGTGATGCCACCCCCCCTGGCCTGCAGCCCAGGATTGTCTCACTCGGCTGAACCGAACCTGCTTCAGGCCCTTGTTGACATCACCTGACCCGGATCAGGCTGCACGCCTTGGCCGCAGGGACACCCTGTGCCGTGACACCAGAGGCAAAGGCAATGATGCGGATCAGGCCGAAACCTGTTTTTTGGGACTGGATACCCTCTGAGCCCGGTGCTACAAGCCGCCCCACAGGGCCGCTGTAGCTCAGCTGGTAGAGCACGTCATTCGTAATGATGGGGTCGGGGGTTCGAGTCCCTTCAGCGGCACCACTAAATTCAAGCCAGAATCCCGGTTTCAATGACGATAACGGGAAAGTCTCTTTGGCTTGCCGGGCCAGTCACACGTTCCTGGCGTCTTTGCTTTCACCTATGTCACGGTCGATCTGCCCGCACGTATCGCCCGGCTGCCGCAAAGGGGCGGCGCCAGCAGCGACGGGAAAGCGCAGGGCGCACCTACCGGGCACAGCCCCAGCAAGGGGGCGCGCAGATGCCCCGTGACAGACGCCCAACCGGTCAAGGCCGCGTGCGCAGCGTTGCCAATGCCGTCCCTTTATTTCCGCCCCTTTATTGCCGCCCCTTTCAAGGGCCACCTCCGCGGGCTTCAGGTTCTGTTGCCTGCAGCGCGCGCGGACCGGTTTCTGCCAGCGCCTTGTATCCGCGTTGCACCTCAGTCCGGCCTTGACGTCAACGCGCGATGGCCTGCTGGCCCGTAAGGGCGCAACCCGGCGGGACAGGCACCCGCGCCCGGGTCCGGACCATTGATCTGCGCCGGGCGCACGCGTTCACCCCCCTTCCCCGCGGGACGAAACCGACATAAGCGACGCCGCCCTTGCAGGTGGCTTGCGCCAGCCTTGATTGACCCTGACCTGCGTTTCGCCGGTTGTCTCGGTTCTGTTCCGAGGTCGGTTACCCGGCCAGATCACCGCGATGGGCGACCGATGCGCCTTGAAAGCCACAAAGTCCAGAGGAGTGTTCAGCCTGATGGGCGCCCCAGCCACATCAGCGCCGCCCACAAGGCGCCAAGACTGGCCATCAGCATGGGAAAAACGGCAAAACGCCAGTCGCCACCGGCCATGGTCACCGCCAGCGCAACCAGCGGCGCCCCGGTGAATTGCCCCAGCGCCGAGCCCTGCATCAGCATGCCGTTGCCCGCACTGATATGTTGCGCGCTGGGGGCCGCACGCGGGACCGAGTTGAACAGGCTGGGCGGCACCAGACCACCAAGGAACGAAAACGCAGCGCATGCCGCCAGCCGTGCCATATCCGGCAGCAGCGGCAGAAAGATGACCAGCGCGCCCAGCCCCATCACGGCGCTGCCCGTGGCCACCAGATGCCGCGCCGACGATCCGCGCCGCATCAGCCACCCGCCCAGCAGGCATCCCGGTACATTGACCAGCACCACCAGCGCAGAGATCAACGCCGCGCGCTGCAGGCTGAAGCCCATGCTTTCGGTCAGAAAGGTGGGCAACCAGACCATCAGGGTGACCCACTGAAAGGCATAGAGGCAAAACAGCAGCGCAATCAGTTGCAGCCCCGGGGTGGCCAATGCCTCGGTCGCCAGAGTCATCGACGGGCGACGCGGCATCTGTGGCGGTGCAAAGCGGCCCATCTGCCGCAGGATGGCAAAGGCCATCAGCGGGCAAAGCGCAGCCACCAGCCACCACAGCCCGCGCCAGCCCAGCATATCCAGCAGGAAAGGGGCGGCAAGCATGACCAGCGACATGCCAAGGGGCGTGTAGACGCTCCACATGCCCAGGGCGAAATCCTGATCGCGCGGTGCGGCGGCGGCCATGACCATGACCGGCAGCGAGATCGAGATGGCGACGAAGCCAAAGCCCTCGAACAACCGGCTGAGCATCAGCACCGGCAGCCCCTGCGCCAACGCGCCCAGCGCACCACCCAGAATCAGAAAGGCGAACCCGGCCCGCAGCAACCGTACGCGCCCTATGCGTTCGACCAGCCCGCCGAAAAAGACCGCCACGGTCATGCCCAGCAGATTGAACAGCGCCAGCACGAAACCACCGGCGACCAGGCCAAAGCCCAGTTCCGCGCGCATCAGCGGCAGGGCGGGCGGCAGCTTGCCCATATGCACCGCCGCCAGCACACCGCCCAGCACGAACAAGACAACGGCACCCCATGCCGAACTGCGCTGCGGGTTCACGTTCCGCCCTGCCGGGTCATGCACGGGCAAGGGGCGCCGGGTCGCGTTCTTGAATCAGTCATCAGCCAGCCGAATGCCGGTTGCCGCCACCGGCACCCAGCCGGCGACGGCGGTTTATCAACGCCGGCCCGGATTGCCGCCGCGGCCGGTGTCATCGTCGTCGTCCTCGTCGTCATCGGCTGCCTCGTCCGAGTCAGGCAGGTTGAAGAAGCTGTCGGCATCGGCATAGTCGGCGGTCTGGCGCGGGTCGTCCTCGGCCTCTTCGTTGGTGCCTGTGAGGCTGAAATTCTCCAGCCCGGCGATGTTCGAGGGCAGCTTGGGTTCTGCCGGCATCTCCAGCGACTGTTCGGTGGACACCAGCTTGCGGCGGGCGTCATCATCCATCACTCCGCCCTCGGCCGCTTTCTTCTTGGCGGCTTTCTGGACCTCGGCGTCCAGTTCCGACTGCCGGCAAAGGCCCAGCGCCACCGGGTCGATGGGCTGGATGTTCTGGATATTCCAGTGCGTCCGCTCGCGGATCGCCTGGATCGACGGGTTGGTGGTACCCACCAGCTTGCGGATTTGCGCATCGGCCAGTTCAGGGTGAAACTTGATCAGCCACAGAATGGACGCTGGCCGATCCTGGCGCTTGGAAAGGGGGGTATAGCGCGGGCCACGGCGCTTTTCCTCGCCGGCTGCGGCGGGGTTGTATTTCAGCTTCAGCACATAGGCCTTGTCGGCCTCGCCCTTCTTGATCTCGATATCGTCAAGCTGGTTGTGGGCGATCGGGTCAAAGCCCTTGACCCCGGCCGCCACATCGCCATCGGCGATGCCTTGCACCTCCAGCTCGTGCAGCCCGCAGAAATCGGCGATCTGCTTGAAGCTCAGTGTGGTGTTGTCAACCAGCCAGACCGCGGTCGCCTTTGCCATCAGGGGTTTTGCCATGTCGTCGATCCTTTGCACTACCATTGCCGAGGGCATGGGCAATCGCCCGCCGGGGGTACCGGCCGCGGGCCTTGTGCCGCGCATCCTCGCTATCGGGGAATGGCAGGTATATAAGGCCCAATGCGGTTGGTGGAAAGAGAAATCATGGCACGCATCCTGCCCCTGGTCCTGATGGCGTTTGCCTTCACGCTAATGGCAACAGGTGCGGGGTCGGCGCAGCAGCGCACGCAGCACCGGCCGGGGGTGTTCGACCATTACCTGCTGGCGTTGACCTGGATGCCCAGTTTCTGCGCCTTCACCGGCGATGCACGTGCAGACACACGCTGTGCACCGGGCCAGCGCCGAGGGTGGCAGGTGCACGGGCTGTGGCCGCAACATGCCGATGGCGGCTGGCCGGAATTCTGCCGCGCCCCGCACCGCAACCCGTCGCGGCAGGAAACCGCGCGGCAGGCCGATCTGTTCGGCACATACGGTGCGGCATGGCACCAGTGGAACAAGCATGGCAGTTGCAGCGGGCTGGACCCGGCCGGGTATTACGCGCTGACCCGCGCGGCGGCCGAGGACCTGACCCTGCCCGACGTGTTTGACGCGGTCAGCCGGGATCTGCGCCTTGCGCCGCAGGTGATCGAGGATGCCTTCATCGAGGCAAACCCGGGCATGACCCCGGACATGCTGCTGGTCACCTGCCGGGGCAATGCGATTTACGAATTGCGCCTGTGCCTGACGCGCGACCTGACCCCGCGCGCCTGTGCCCCGCAAACACTGCGGCGCACCTGTGTGCTGGGCAGCGCCCGCCTGCCGGCGCTGCGATAGCCGTGTGGAACGCAGGCCATGGGTGTGCCGCACAGCCGCCTGCGGGTCACGGCTGTCAGGGCGGGTTCGACCGTGCAGACTGATCAGGGCAGACTGGTGAGGGCAGACTGTTCAGACCACCCCACGGGCCTGACGGGCGGCCTCAGTCGGCGTTGCCCTCGTCTTCGGTTTCGGCCGGGTCCTGCTGTGGCGCCGCATCCGCTTCGACAAGGATGCCGTTTTCCCAGCGCCCGCTCAGCACCTGCCCTTCGGCATACCGCAACACCCCCTGCCCGTGCCGCTGACCATCCAGGAAATCGCCCTCGTAGACATCGCCTGTGGCATAGGTGGCCATGCCCGCCCCCTCGATGCGGCCCTCACGCCACTGCCCCTCGTAGACAAACCCGTCCGCCAGTTCGATACGCCCCTGCCCGTCACGCTCGCCCGCAGCAAAGTTGCCCTCATAGCGCGAGCCATCAGGATAGATCATGACACCCTGACCTTCGCGCTGGCCGGCCTCGAACTGGCCTTCGAACACGCGCCCGTCGGCAAAGGTCATGCGCCCCGGCCCATGCGGACGCCCGGCACGAAAGCTGCCCTCGAACACAACGCCATCGCCGAAATCCGCCACGCCCTGACCTTCCTGACGGCCCTCTGCCCAATCGCCGGTGTAGCTGGTGCCATCGACATAGGTGACAGTGCCCTGCCCATGCGGCTGGCCGTCGCGGAACTGCCCTTCATAGCGCGAGCCATCAGGGTGGTTCAGGACCCCGTCGCCCTCGATCCGGTCTGCCACCCAGCTGCCGATGAACACATGCCCGTCTGCCGTGGTCAGGCGGCCGCTGCCGTGGCGCTGATCATCGACAAAGGCCCCCTCGTACAGCGCCCCGTCGGCATAGACGATCCGCCCCAGCCCCTGCAGCATTCCCTGCACGAACTCGCCTTCGCGCCGGTCACCATTGGGCAGGGTCAGCACGCCGGGCCCGTGCAACAGCCCCTCGGCCCATTCACCGTCATAGATGCTGCCATCCGGCCGCGTCAGGCGCCCCTCGCCATGGCGTTCATCGGCGCTGAAATCACCGACATAGACCGACCCGTCAGGATAGGTCAGCGTGCCGCGCCCCTCGCGCATGCCGTGGCGCCACTCGCCCTCATAGCGCAGGCCGCCGGGGCGCTCCATCACGCCCTGACCATGCGGCTGGCTGTCGTCGAACTCGCCGGTGTAGACCACGCCGGTGGCAAAGCGCCGCGTGCCCTGCCCCATGATGCGGCCTTCTTCCCAGTTGCCGTCGTAATAGGAGCCATCGCCGAAATCCGCCACGCCCTGACCTTCCTGACGGCCCTCTGCCCAATCGCCGG
>JAFIED010000229.1 GCA_020832805.1 Pararhodobacter sp. | reverse complement strand
CCCCCCCCCCCCCCCCCCCCCCCCCCCCCCCCCCCCCCCCCCCCCCCCCCCCCCCCCCCCCCCCCGCCCGCCGGCCTATTTCCCGAACAGGTGATCCATCGAAAGCGCCGGCTGGTCGCAGCCGGCCTCGCCGACAATCCGTGCCGGCACACCGGCCACCGTCTTGCAGGCCGGCACATCGGTCAGCACCACCGATCCCGCCGCGATGCGCGAACAGTTGCCCACATGGATATTGCCCAGCACCTTGGCGACCGCGCCGATCAGCACGCCATCGCCAATCTTGGGGTGCCGGTCGCCGCCTTCCTTGCCGGTGCCGCCCAGCGTCACGGAATGCAGCATCGACACATTGTCGCCCACCCTGGCTGGTTCGCCGATGCCAATCGAATGGGCATGATCGATCATGATCCCCTTGCCAACCCGTGCGCCCGGGTTAATGTCCACGCCAAAACACTCGGACACACGCATCTGGATAAAACTGGCTAAATCGTCGCGCCCGTGCCGGCACAGCCAATGCGCGATCCGATACGCCTGCAATGCCTGGAATCCCTTGAAATACAGCAGCGGCTTGATGAACCGGTTGCAGGCCGGGTCACGCTCGAAAGTGGCAACGATATCGGCGCGCGCGGCCTCGCCCAGACCGGCATCCTCGGCATGGGCCTCGTCCATGATCTCGCGCAGGATCTGCTCGCTCAGTTCGGCCGAGGCCAGTTTCTGCGACAGACGAAAGGCCAGCGCCTTTTCCAGTGTCTTGTGATGCAGGATCGAGGAATGAAACACGCCGCCCAGCAGCGGCTCGGCCTCGACCGCTTCGCGGGCTTCTTCGCGCATCCGTTCCCAGACGGGGTCCAGCGTGGCGAGTCTCGGTTTGGTATCAGGCATGGCGGCCTCCGTGGTCTATCCCTGATACTTAATCAGATCGCGCCGATTTGCCACCCCGGCCGCACCAGTCTTCGGCCGCGACCGGCACACCAAGTCTTGCGTCGGCGGGGTGGGGGTGGTCTATTTGTTGGCTTAACCCGGCAGGCAGGAATCGAGCGACAGGCATGAACGATCTACTGAAGCCCGCAGGCGAACTCTACGACGCCTCGTCGATCGAGGTGCTCGAAGGGCTGGAACCCGTGCGCAAGCGCCCCGGCATGTATATCGGCGGCACCGACGAGCGTGCCCTGCATCATCTGGTGGCCGAGGTGCTGGACAACGCCATGGACGAGGCCGTGGCGGGGCATGCCAACCGCATCGAGGTCGAACTGGGCGCCGACTACAGCATCACCATCCGCGACAACGGGCGCGGCATTCCGGTTGACCCGCATCCCCGGTTTCCGGACAAGTCCGCGCTGGAGGTGATCTTGTGCACCTTGCATGCGGGGGGCAAGTTTTCCGGCAAGGCCTATGAAACGTCAGGCGGGTTGCACGGTGTCGGAGCCTCGGTGGTGAATGCGCTGAGCGATCACATGCGCGTCGAAGTGGCCCGCAACAGAGAGTTGCACGTCCAGGAGTTTTCGCGCGGCATCCCGCTTGGCCCGGTACGCATGGTCGGCCCCGCCCCCAACCGGCGCGGCACCAGCGTGACCTTTCATGCAGACGAACAGATCTTTGGCCAGCTGCGCTTTCGCCCCGCGCGTCTGTTCCGCATGGTGCGGTCCAAGGCCTATCTGTTTTCCGGCGTCGAAATCCGCTGGAAATCGGCGATCGAGGAAGGCGATACCCCACTTGAAGCCGCGTTCCGTTTTCCCGGTGGCCTGGCGGATTATCTGGCCGAACAGCTGGGCAGCGACCAGACCTATGCCGCCGCCCCTTTCGCGGGACGGGTGGATTTTCAGGAAAAATTCGGCGTGCCGGGCCGGGTGGAATGGGCAGTCAACTGGACCCCCGCGCGCGACGGTTTCGTGCAAAGCTATTGCAACACCGTGCCCACCCCCGAAGGCGGCACGCATGAGACCGGGTTCTGGGCGGCGATCCTGAAAGGCATCCGCGCCTATGGCGAACTGGCCAACAACCGCAAGGCCGCGCAGATCACCCGCGAAGATCTGGGCGCAGGTGGCTGTGCCCTGATATCGGTCTTCATCCGCGAGCCGGAATTCGTGGGCCAGACAAAGGACAGGCTGGCCACAACCGAAGCCGCGCGGCTGGTCGAAGGCGCGGTGCGCGATCACTTCGACAACTGGCTGGCCGCCGACCCCAAGGGCGCGGGCGCAATCCTGGACTATCTGGTCCTGCGCGCCGAGGAACGCGCGCGCCGCCGCGCCGAAAAGGAGACGCAGCGCAAATCGGCCACCCGCAAACTGCGCCTGCCCGGCAAACTGGTGGATTGTTCGGCCGGCAACCGCGCCGGCACCGAATTGTTCATCGTCGAGGGCGATTCGGCCGGTGGCTCGGCCAAGATGGCGCGCGACCGCACGTTTCAGGCGTTGCTGCCCCTGCGCGGCAAGATTCTGAACGTGCTGGGTGCGGCATCGGGCAAACTGGGCCAGAACGCCGAGATCAACGATCTGTGCCAGGCGCTGGGCGTGGGCATGGGCACAAAGTTACGGCTGGATGATCTGCGCTATGACAAGATCATCATCATGACCGATGCCGATGTGGACGGCGCGCATATCGCCGCCCTGCTGATGACCTTCTTCTTCAGCCAGATGCGCCCGCTGATCGATCACGGTCATCTGTACCTGGCCTGCCCGCCACTTTTTCGCCTGACACAGGGCGCGCACCGGGTCTATGCGCTGGACGAGGCCGAAAAGGCGCGGCTGATGGAAACGGGCCTTGGCGGCAAGGGCAAGATCGATGTCAGCCGCTTCAAGGGTCTGGGCGAGATGGACGCGAAAGACCTGAAGGACACCACCATGAACCCCGCCACCCGCAAGTTGATCCGCGTGTCGATCGACGATGACATTCCGGGCGAGACCGGCGATCTGGTGGAACGGCTGATGGGCAAGAAACCGGAACTGCGGTTCCAGTACATCAGCGAGAATGCGCGGTTCGTGGAAGATGTGGATGTGTGACAATTGAGCCTTTGTTTACCATTTGTTTTCATGGTAACCCATGGCAAAAGGTAAGGGGATTGGGCAATGACATCTGATGCTGCTGGCGACCTTTGCCGTTTCCTTGGCGACGACCGGTTCGGCACCGTCATGGCCGATCCGCCTTGGCGGTTTACCAACCGTACCGGCAAGGTGGCGCCCGAACACAAGCGCCTGTCGCGCTATCCCACACTGGATCTGGACGAGATATGCGCCCTGCCGGTCGCCGGGGCCATGGAGGATACCGCGCATTGCTACCTTTGGGTGCCCAACGCCCTGCTGCCGGATGGGCTGAAGGTGCTGGCTGCCTGGGGGTTCGAGTACAAGAGCAACATCATCTGGCACAAGATTCGCAAGGATGGCGGCTCTGACGGGCGGGGCGTGGGGTTCTATTTCCGCAACGTGACCGAGATCATCCTGTTCGGCGTGCGCGGCAGGAATGCCCGCACCCTTCCCCCTGGCCGGCGTCAGGTAAACCTGTTCGCCACCCGCAAGCGCGAACATTCGCGCAAGCCGGACGAACAGTACGGGATCATCGAGGCCTGCTCTGCCGGCCCGTATCTGGAACTGTTCGGACGCGGCAAGCGTCCGGGCTGGACGGTATGGGGCAACCAGGCCGAAGATGACTACAAGCCGACCTGGGACACTTACAAATACAACTCTGGTGTTGCCGCGGAATGACAGGGAGACAAGACGGCGCTGAACAGCCAGGAGCCGAACGGGACAGAGACGTTTCTGACGGGCGCATTGCCGACCCGCCATCCGGTTATCGGCATCTGTTTCCGTCGGCGATCCTCGACAAATTCGAAATCCATTCGTATCGAAACGCCGCCAGCATCCTTGCCAACAGCTTCCCTGACCAGTTCGCCACCTTGATCGACATTCTCACCGAGTTCCGCATCACTCGAACCCAGATTCGCACCCCCGGTGGCAGCAAGGGTCCGATCGCGCGTTATGTCGACACCCTTTTTCCGACTGATTGGGAAGAGGCGCGAATAACAGCTGATCTGCATGTAAGGTTGCTGAATGCCAAAGGCGGCGAGACCATCAGAAACTATGTCCGCCACGGTTTTCTGGACGGGCACCGCATAGACTTTGTTAACGGAAAGGTCGCGCTGGATCTGGAATGGAACAGCAAGGACCAGACCTATGACCGAGATCTCTATGCGTTTTCCGCGTTCTATGAGGCAGGCGCCATAGATGCCGGAATCATCTTGACGCGCGGCTCATCACTGGACAACGCGTTCTTCCGGTCCTTGGGCAAAGTATTGGACAAGGATGGACGCGAAGGCCGGGAAGACGTCTACCGCAAGTTCGGTGCGTCGACGACCTGGATGGGCAAGCTGCTTTACCGATTGGACGCCGGCCGCAACGGCGGCTGTCCGGTTCTGGCCATCGGCATCACACCGGCCTGCGTCGATTGACCTTCTGGCGTTGGTCGGTGTAGCGCGGCAGGGCGGCGTTGCCCGTGACAACCACCTTGAAAGGATCTGCCATGAAAGCCATCGGCCCCACCCTGCCTGTTCCCCTCTCGCCCGGTATCGTGGCGGGGGATACGGTGTATCTCTCTGGCCAGATCCCCATTGCCGCAGACGGCACCATCCCCGAAGGAATCGAGGCACAGACCGCGCTGGTGCTGGATCAGATCGAGGCATTGCTGGCCGAGGCGGGTTCGGCGATGGACCGGGTGGTCAAATGCACCGTCTTCCTGACCGACAAGGCCAATTTCGCCGGGTTCAATGGCGTGTATGCGGCGCGCTTTCCGGGCGTGAAGCCCGCGCGCTCAACCGTGATCTGCGACCTGGTTGTGCCCGTGCTTGTCGAAATCGAGGCCATCGCACTGCGCAACCCGCAGGGTTGAGCGCCGCGTGCGGGCGAGCCCGGCGGCGGCCATGCGCATGACCCCATGTGGCGGGACCGCCGGTGGAAAGAATCCGCTGGCGGGCAGATGCCTGTGCCGGTACCCTGCCCGCAACAGACCAGACAGGAGGGAAACCGCATGCGTCTGCTGAAAATCGTTGCCGTTGGGGCCGTGCTTGGGCTGGGCGGTTGTATCGACATGGAGATGGACACCGCCATTCTGGGCCCTGATCAGGCGCGGGTCAGCGGGTTTGCCCAGGTGCCGCGCGCCATGCTGGACATGATGGGCGGCGAGGACGGTTTTTGCGCCGAAGAAGACGGCACGCTGGAACTGACCGAGGAACATGCCCGCTGCAACATGCTGATGGAAGGCACATTTGCCGAGGTATTCGAGGCCGATGTCGAGGGTGAGCCCACCCCCACCGCCACCGACCTTGGCGATGGTACGGTTCAGGTGGTCTTCCCCTTGGGCGATTTCACCGAGGGTATGGACGAAATGACCGAAGACCCCGCCATGGTGGCCATGTTCCGCCCGATGATGGAGGGGCACGGCGTGACCCTCAGCATTTCGGGGCGCGAGATCGTGTCAACCAACGGCACCCTGTCGGCAGATGGCACACGCGCATCGATCACCTTTGCGCTGACCGATCTGCTGGAAGAAGAGCCGAACCTGCCCGAAACCTTCGAGGCCATCGTGCGCTACTGACCCCGGTTGATGACCGGCCTGCGCCTGCAGGCACAAGGGCGGCCCTGACCGGGCCGCCTTTTTTCGTGCTCCGTCCCGGCAGTCAGAGAGGGCGCGCCCGGGCTGCGATTATGCCTGTCTGCGCCGCTCAGCCTGTCTGCGAGGCACGCGCCATCGCTGCCAGTGCCGCGGCAATCCGCGCAAAGGATCCCCGTGCGCTTTCGGCCCGGTGGCGGGCACGCAGATAGCCATGCACCAGCCCCGGCTCTTCGGTCAGATCGACCGGCACGCCGGCCTCGGCCAGCCGCGCGGCATATTCCACCCCGTCCGAGGCCAGCGGATCGCACGCCGCGGTAAAGATCGCCGTCGGCGGCAAATGCCCGAATTCGGTTGCAGCCAGCGGCATGGCCGTGGGATCGCCGAATGACCCGGTGTCGCCCGGGGCAAAGCGGATACCGGCATAAAACAACACATCGTCCCGGCTCAGCATCGGCGCGTTCGGGTGGCGCTGATAGCTGGGCAGGTTCCTGTCGCCGCCCAGCCCGGGATAGATCAGCACCTGACCCCTTATCCCCGGCACATGCGCCGCCACAGCGGCCGCCAGCGCGCCACCCGCGCTGTCACCCGCCAGCACAACCGGCCCCTCAGCGGCAACCGCCATGGCCACGGCCTTCGCATCGTCATAGGCAGCCGGGTGCAGATGCTCTGGCGACAGACGATAATCAACGGCGATCAGGCGCAGGGCAGTGGCCGCGGCCAGATCCGCACAGATGGCATGGTGGCTTTCCAGCCCGCCCACCACAAAGCCCCCACCGTGGAAATAGACCACCGTGACCGATGCCTGCGCCCGCGCCGGGGTGTACTCCCGGCACGCCACCCCGGCTATTGATCTGTCGGTGCAGGCCACGCCCGGGGGGATCGGCGCATCGAAAAGCTGGCACATCCGATCATAGAGGGCGCGCTGTTCGGCGATGGAAAACTGCGTGGCGTCAGGCGGCAGCGCCGCCTCGCTATCCGCAATGAAGGCCCGAACATCGGCGGGCAGGAACCCGTAGTCACGCACGGGTTCCAACCTTGACGCGGCTGTGTTTCGGGGCGCGCGGGTCAATTGCCCGGCAACAGTTTTCCGGGGTTCATCACATTGCCCGGGTCCAGCGCGGCCTTGATCGCCGCCATCACCTGCCAGGCATCGCCATGTTCAGACTGCATGTACTTCAGCTTGCCCATGCCGATGCCATGTTCACCCGAAACAGTACCCCCCAGGCGCAAGGCCCTTTCCGCCATGTTGGCCGCCAGCGACATGGCCCTGTTCCATTCCGCCTTGTCCCCTTCCTTTGGCAGCAAAAGCGCGTGAAAATTGCCATCGCCGACATGGCCGACAATGGGGCCGGGGATGCCCGAGGCGGCGATCTCGGCCGCCGTTTCCTCGACCGCTTCGGCCAGGCGCGAGACCGGCACACAGATATCGGTGGTGACGGGCACACAACCGGGGTTGGCGGCGACCATCGCCCGATAGGCATTGTGCCGCATGGCCCAAAGGGCCGTCCGGTCTTCGGCCTTGCTGGCCCAGCGAAAGCCCTCGGCGCCGAAATCGGCGGCAATCTCGCCAAAGCGCGCGGCCTGTTCGGCCACCGCCGCGTCTGACCCGTGAAATTCGATCATAAGATGGGGGGCATCCGGCCAGTCGGCGCCGGACTGGGCATTGAAACAGGCCGCAGCCGCACGATCGACGAATTCGATACGCGCCATCGGGATGCCGGACTGGATGGTGGCGATCACCGCATCGACGGCGCCTGCCATGTCGGCAAAGGCACAGACCGCCGCCGACACGGCCTCTGGCTGGCCATGCAGTTTCAACGTCAGCTCGGTGATCAGGCCCAATGTGCCCTCGGCGCCTACGAACAGCGCCGTCAGGTCATAGCCGGTGCTGGATTTCGGCGCCCGCGTGCCCGTCCGGATCACGCGGCCATCGGCCAGGACCACTTCCAGCCCCAGAACATTGGCCCGCATCGTGCCATAGCGCACCGCTGTTGTCCCCGACGCCCGTGTCGATGCCATGCCCCCCAGACTGGCATTTGCCCCGGGATCGACCGGAAAGAACAAGCCGGTGGCACGCAATTCGGTGTTCAGCGCCTCTCGCGTGATGCCGGGCTGAACCACCGCGACCATTTCTTCGGGCTGCACCTGCACCACGCTGGCCATGCGCTGGAAATCCACGCAAACGCCCCCGCGCGGCGCAATCGCGTGCCCTTCCAGCGAGGTTCCCGCCCCCCAGCCAATCACCGGCAACCCCGCGGCGGCGCAGATGCGCACCACTTCCGCCACTTCGGCGGTGGTTTCGGGATAGGCCACGGCATCGGGCGGCATGAGAGCGAAATGGCCCTCGGCACGCCCATGCAGGTCACGGTCAGATTGCGACCGGTTCAGCCGCGCACCCAAAAGCGCCTCCAGCGCCGCAAACCCCTCGTCGCGGCTCATGTGGCTTTTGTCCAGCATCGCCCGTCCTTTCCTGAAAATCCTGCTGCCGTCGATCTTGCCCCAAATCCGCCGGGGGGTGAATGGCCAAAGAGACAAACCTGCGCCTGCCTGCCGCCGTGATGACCATAAGTGATCTGTCACGCCCGCCGCAACGGCCTGCCGGCATCACCCTGCACTGTCCCCTCTGGCCCTGCGCGCCGCCCTGCCCTACACATCGCCTGCTGCCAAAGGAGTGCCGATGCCAGACACCGCCCTGCCCGCGCTTGACGCGCGCATTCGCCAGCGCATCGACAGCCGCACCAAGCCGCAAGGCGCGCTGGGGCGGATCGAGGTGCTGGCCGAACAGATTGCGCGCCTGCAGCGCACTGATCTGCCACGCATGACCGGTTGCACGCTTATCCTGATTGCCGCCGATCACGGGATTGCGCAGACAGGTGTCTCGGCCTATCCGCAGGCGGTGACCGGCCAGATGCTGGCCAATTTTCTGGCCGGTGGGGCGGCGGCGAATGTCTTTGCCGGTCTGAACGATGTCGTTCTTCAGGTGGTCGATGCCGGCATCGCCACCCCGCCCCCCGCGAATGCGGGGCTGATCAGCCGCCGCCTGGGGCCGGGCACCGCCAGCTTTCTGGACGGGCCCGCCATGACGCCGGAACAGGTGCAGGCAGGGCTTGACCAGGGCGCGGCACTGGCCGCCGACGCCCCGGGCGAGGCGCTGGCACTGGGTGAAATGGGTATCGCCAACACCGCCACCGCCGCCATCCTGGCGCACAAGCTGACGGGTCTGCCGCTGGATACCCTTGTCGGGCGTGGCACCGGGCTGGACGATGCCGGGCTTGCGCACAAGCGCGCGGTCCTTGGCCGGGCCGGCGCGCGCACCGACACACCGCTGCCGCCGACACGGGCAATGGCTGAATACGGCGGTTTCGAGATCGTCATGATGGCCGGTGCGATGATCGGCGCGGGACAGGCGCGCCGGGTGGTGCTGGTGGACGGGTTCATCGCTACCGCCGCTGCCGCCCTGGCCCTTGAACTGGCGCCTGACATCCGCCCGGCGCTGGTGTACGCGCATCGCTCTGCAGAGGCCGGGCACGATGCCTTGCTGGGGCATCTGGGCGCACAGCCGTTGCTGGATCTGCAGATGCGCCTGGGCGAAGGGACCGGCGCGCTGCTGGCCTGGCCCCTGTTGCGCGCGGCGGCGGGCATGATGACCGACATGGCCGGGTTTTCCGATGCAGGCGTCAGCGGGCGGCCATGACCAGGCCCATGACGCAGCGCACAACCCTGCTGGCCGAGCAAGGCGCGATCTTTCTGCTGGCGGTGCAGTTCCTGACCCGGCTGCCGGTGCGCAATCCCGCGCTGTACACCGAGGCCCGCATGGCCGCGATTCCGCGCTATTTTCCCGCTGTTGGCCTGCTGACCGGGGCGCTGATGGCGGCGGTCTGGTGGGTGGCCCTGCTGGTTTTCCCGCCGATGCTGGCAGCGTTGGTGACGGTGGCATTCGGTCTGCTGCTGACCGGCGCCTTTCACGAGGATGGATTTGCCGATGCCTGCGACGGGTTGGGCGGCGGCATGACACGCGCGCGCGCGCTGGAGATCATGCGCGATTCGCGGCTGGGCACCTATGGTGCGGCGGGGTTGGGCATGATGCTGGCCGGGCGCGTGGCGGCGATGGCCGCGCTGGCCCCGTTTGGCGCGGCGGCGCTGGGCGTGTTGATTGCCGGGCAAGCGCTTAGCCGGGCATCGGCGGTGATGGCGATCGTGGGCGCGCATTACGCGCGCGACCACGGCACCGCAAAGCCCGTACAGGAAGGCGTGGACGGTGCCAGCCTTGCCATGGCAATGGCCAGTGCACTGGCGGTTGTGGCGGCCCTGGCCGTCTGGCTGGGTGCCGGGCCGGTGCTGGCCGGGTTGGGCGGCCTGTTGCTGGGCCATGCCGGCATGCGCCTTGCCTATACGCGCAAGATCGGTGGCTATACTGGCGATTGTCTGGGCGGGGTGCAACAATGCTCGGAAATCGGGTTTCTGCTGGGTGTGCTGGCCTGGTTGGGGGCTGTGTGACATGGCGCTGATCCTGTTGCGCCATACCCGCCCGCTGAATGCCGAGGGCCTGTGCTATGGGCGCAGCGACCTGCGCCTTGCGCCCTGCTTTCAGGCGCAGGCCGCGCGGCTGGAACGCGAATTGCCCCCCTTTGCGCGCGTTCTGTCCTCGCCGCTGTCGCGTTGTCTGCGCCTGGCCCGCGCCATGGCCGCCGCGCGGGGCGTGGGGGTGCAGGTGGATGAGCGGCTGGTCGAAATGGATTTCGGCCGGTGGGAAGGGCAGCGCTGGGACATGATCCCGCGCGCGCAGCTTGATGCCTGGGCCGCCGATCTGGAGGGCGCCAACCCCCATGGCGGCGAACGTGTCGCCGATCTGGCCGCGCGCAGCCGCGCCGCTTTGCAGGATGCGGCCCGGGGCGCATCGCGGGATGGAGGGCCGGCGCTGGTGGTCACCCATGCCGGGGTGATCAAATCGGCGCTGGCGCATACACAGGGCGCCGCCGGCTGGCGGGCCGAACTGTCCTTCGGGCAGTGGCTGCGGCTTGACGCGGCGCTGGCGCCGCTGGCCGACAACCCGCCGACCTGAAAATGCCGACCTGAAAACGGCGGCCCGTACCCGGCAGCGTGAACCCGGCCAGAGTGCCGGCGATCAGGCGCAATTACAGGTCAGGGTCAGCCGCAAGCGCGCGCGTGCCTACCCCAGCCGGTAGTTGGGGCTTTCGCGGGTGATCTGCACATCATGGACATGGCTTTCCTTCAGCCCGGCCCCGGTGATGCGCACGAACTGGCAGTTGGCGCGCATCTCGGCCACCGTGGCGCAGCCGGTATAGCCCATCGCGGCACGCAACCCGCCCACCATCTGGTGGATCACCGTGCCCACCGGGCCCTTGTAGGGAACCTGCCCCTCGATGCCTTCGGGCACCAGCTTGTCGCTGGCCGCGTCTTTCTGGAAATACCGATCTGCCGAGCCGCGCGCCATGGCCCCCAGCGAGCCCATGCCCCGAAAGCTTTTATAGCTGCGGCCCTGATACAGGATCACCTCGCCCGGGCTTTCATCGGTACCCGCGATGGCCGAGCCGACCATGGCACAGCTTGCCCCTGCCGCGATCGCCTTGGCAAAATCGCCTGAATACTTGATGCCGCCATCGGCGATCACGGGCACGTCGCCCGCCGCGCTGACCGAATCCATGATCGCGGTCAACTGCGGCACGCCCACGCCGGCCACAACCCGGGTGGTGCAGATCGACCCCGGCCCGATCCCCACCTTGACCGCATCCGCGCCCGCGCCGATCAGCGCCCGTGTAGCCTCGGCCGTGGCCACATTGCCGGCCACCACCTGCACCGCATTCGACAGCTTCTTGACCCGCTCGACCGCCTCGGCCACCGACAGGGAATGGCCATGCGCGGTGTCGATCACCAGCAGATCGACGCCCGCTTCGATCAGCGCCGCCGACCGCTCGTAGCCCGCATCGCCCACGGTCGTGGCTGCGGCCACGCGCAGCCGGCCCAGCTCGTCCTTGCAGGCCATCGGGTGCAGGACGGCCTTTTCGGAATCCTTGAGCGTCAACAGGCCCGTCAGCTTGCCCGCCGCATCAACCACCAGAAGCTTCTCTATCCGCCGCGCCTGCATCAGGCTGCGCGCTTCCGCGCGGTCGGCAGGTTCGCGCAGGATGGCCAGGTTTTCTGCGGTCATCATGGCGTGAACCGGCGTGCGATCGTCAGAGGCAAAGCGCATGTCACGGTTGGTGACGATCCCCACGACACGGCCCTCGGCATCGACCACCGGGAAGCCCGTGACATTGTAGCGTTCGGCCAGATCGCGGGCATCGGCCAGGGTCTGATCCGGGCTCAGTGTGATGGGGCTGTAGACGATACCGGATTCGAAACGCTTGACCCGGCGCACCTCGCGCGCCTGGGCCTCGGCATCGAGATTGCGATGGATCACCCCCAGGCCGCCGGCCTGTGCCATGGCAATCGCCATGCGCCCCTCGGTCACCGTATCCATCGCCGAGGACAGCAGCGGAATGTTCATCCTGATTGATCGTGTCACCCAGGTCGAAGTGTCGGCCTGCGCGGGCAAGACGCTGGATGCCGCAGGCACCAGAAGAACATCATCAAAGGTGAGTGCCTCGCGTATCTGCATGGCCGGGCTCCTTGCGCTGCAGCTGTCACTTGGCACGTCCCTATTCCATGCGCCGGGGCAAAAGGAAAGGGGCGCCATGGCATCAACACCCATGCCGGGCACCGGGCAAGGCGGGTTGCTGCCGGGGGCGGCGGGTGCCTATAGTGCGCGGCCCGGGGGCAAAGGAGCAGGATGTGACACAGACAGACAGCATGACCGAACCCGCCCGCCAGATTCCGGTGCGCGGCGCATGGGATGTCGTGGTGCTGGGCGGCGGGCCGGCGGGGCTGGCCGCCGCCGGCGCGGCGGCGCGTGGCGGCGCGCGCACGCTGCTGGTGGAACGCTATGGCTTTGCCGGCGGCATGGGTACGGCGGCGGGCGTCACGAATTTCTGCGGCCTGCATGCCAATCATTTTGGTGGCTTTGCCCGCGTGGTCGAGGGGATCAGCCGCGACCTGACCGACAGGATGGACCGGTTGGGCGGCCTGAACGCGCCGCATGTGGTGTTCGGCAAACTGATGGCACAGGCCTATGACACCGCCGCGTGGAAAATGGCCGCCGACGACCTGCTGGCAGGCAGCGGCGCCGGGGTGCTGTATCACGCGCTCGGCGCGGGCTGTCTGCGCCAGGGCGACCGGATCAGCGCGCTGATCGTCGAAACCAAATCCGGCCGTCAGGCCATTCGCGGCAATGTCTTCATCGACTGCTCCGGCGATGGCGATCTGGCGCATTGGGCCGGGGCAGACACCGAAACCGGCGATGCTGCCGGCAACATCCTGTACCCCACCTCGATGTTCCGCGTGGGCGGTGTCGATCCGGCCCGCGCGGGCGAGGCATGGAAAACCATTCCCGGCCTGATGGCGGCTGCCCAAGCCGATGGGCGCCACCGCTTTGCCCGGCAGGGTGCGATGGTGCGGCCGCAGAAGAACCCCACCGAATGGCGCGTCAACGTGACCCAGATTGCCGACGCGCGCAGCGGCAGGGCGGCCGATTGCGCCGATGCCACCGCCTTCAGCGCCGGCGAGATCGAGGGGCGGCGACAGATTGCCGCCTTCATGGATTTCCTGCGCGAGGTGCCGGGGTTTGAACACGCCTATGTGCTGGATCTGCCACCCCAGATCGGAGTGCGCGAAACCCGGCGGGTAATGGGCGATCACCTGCTGACCGAGGACGAGGTGCTGTCCTGCGCCGATTTCGACGATACGATCGGCGTGAACGGCTGGCCGCTGGAAGTGCACGCGCCGGGGCGCGTCGACTGGAAAATGCCCGACTATCCCCACGTGCGGGGCTTCAACCATCTGCCGCTGGCCATGCTGCGGGCGCGGCGGCTGGACAACCTGCTGGTGGCCGGGCGCTGCGGGTCGATGACCCATATGGCCGCGTCGGCGGCGCGGGTATCGGGCGGCTGCTTTGCCATGGGCGAGGCGGCGGGCGTGCTGGCTGCACTGGCAACGGGCGGCGACACCCGCGCGGTGCCGGCGCAACAGGTGCAGCACCGGCTGGTACAGGCTGGTGCCTATCTGGGTCGCGCGCAGGATGGCACGCTGGATACCATCGACGCAGGCTGAAATGAACCGATTTCATCGTAACGGGAGAAAAAGATGAAGAGACTGATCGCACTGACCCTTGCGGCAACGCTGGGCACGGGGGCCGCGCTGGCCGATGAATGGCCCTCGCGCACCGTCACCATCACCGTGGGCTTTGGCCCCGGATCGACGCCTGACCTGATGGCGCGCCTGATCGCCGAGAACCTGCAGGAACGTCTGGGCCAGCCCTTTGTCGTCGACAACCGCCCCGGCGCGGGGGGCAATATTGCCCTGGACGGCGTCGCCCAGGCAGAGCCCGATGGCTATACGCTGGGCGTCACCATTCCTGGCCCGCTGATCGTGAACCCGATGCGCATGGACCTGATGTATGACCCGGCGACCGACATTCGCCCCGTCACCATCCTGGGCACGCAGCCCAGCGTTCTGGCCGTGTCGCCCGAACTGGGCGTCAGCACGCTGGAAGACCTGGTTGCGCTGCTGGCCGAGAACCCCGGCGAATTCAACTATTCCTCCATCGGTGTGGGTTCGATCTCGCATCTGGCGATGGAGATGATCGCGCTGGAAAGCGATTCAGATATTGTGCATATCCCCTTCACCTCGTCACCCGAGGCAGTTCTGGCCGTGGTCAATGGCGAGGTACAGATGGCCGCCATGCCGCCGCTGGCCGTGCTGCCGCAGGTGGCCGAGGGCAATCTGATCATGCTTGGCCAGACCGCAGCCGAGCGCATGCCGGTGGTCGCCGATGTGCCCACCTTTGCCGAAAGCGGCCTGCCCGGCGTGCAGGCAGAGGCCTGGATGGCCCTGGCCGCAACCGGCGGCACGCCGGATGCCGTGATCGAGCGCCTGTATGCCGAAGTCGCGGCCATTCTGGCGCTGCCCGAGGTCCAGGAACGGCTGGCCGGCTGGGGCATGGCGCCGGTCGGCATGCCGCCTGCCGAATTCGAGGCCCGCATCGCCGAAGAGACCGGGCGCTGGCGCGCGGTGGTCGAGGCGGCGGGTCTGGCTCGCTGAAAGGCGCGCGCGGTCACTCCATGGCAGGCAGGACACCCGGCATGATGGCCGCCCGCATTGACCCGCGCGCCGTGGCAGGCGGCCTGCTTGCCACGGCGCTGGGTGGCTTTGCCCTGTGGCAAGGCGCCGGCTATGACATCGGCACCGCCCGGCGCATGGGGCCCGGGTGGTTTCCGGTGGCCCTGGGCGGGTTGCTGGTGGCTATGGGGCTGGTGCTGGCGCTGTGGGGCATGGTACGGCGCCCGCAGGCATCCGGCGCCGAGACGGATGCCGAAAGCGAAAGCCCGGATTGGCGCGCGCTGGCCGCCATCGCTGCCGGGCTGGCAGCATTTGCCGCGCTGGTCGAACGTGCCGGGCTGGTGCCCGCCGTGTTTGCCCTGGTGGCCCTGTCCAGCCTTGCCGCCGGGCCGCCCCGCCCCCTGCGGGTGGCCCTGCTGGCCGGAGTGATCAGCGCGCTGTCGTATCTGGTGTTCCGGCTGGGGCTGGGCCTGCCGCTGCCTGCCTTTGCAGGGTGGCGCTGATGGATCTTGTCGCCAACCTGTCGCTGGGCCTGTCGACCGCGCTGTCGCCTTCGGCGCTGATGTTCTGCCTGGCGGGGGTCACGCTGGGCACATTGATCGGCGTGCTGCCCGGCATCGGCGCCATGGCCGCCATCGCCATGCTGCTGCCGCTGACCTATCACGTGCCGCCGACCGAGGCGCTGATCATGCTGGCGGGCATCTATTACGGCGCGCAATACGGCGGCTCCACGGCCTCGATCCTGCTGCGCCTGCCCGGCACGGCACAGGCGGCGGTGGTCACGCTGGATGGCTACCCGATGACCCAGGCGGGCCGCGCGGGGGTGGCGCTGTTCATCACCACCCTGGCCAGTTTCGCGGGTTCGATGATCGGGGTTGTGCTGCTGGCGGGCTTTGCGCCCATGCTGGCCGCCGTGGCGGGCAGCTTTCGCGCGCCCGAGTATTTTGCGCTGATGGTTCTGGGGCTGGTGGCGGCGGCCATGCTGGGCCAGGGCAACCCGCTGCGCGGGCTGATCATGGTGGTGACGGGGCTGGTGCTGGGCACGGTCGGCACCGATCTGCAGACCGGCACCTTTCGCTTTGTCTTTGGCGATCAGCGCCTGACCGACGGGCTGGGGCTGGTGGCGGTGGCAATGGGCCTGTTCGGCGTGTCCGAGGTGATCGCCAATGCCGCCCGCCCGCCGAACGCGCAGCCCGATTACCGGGTGAACTGGCGCGCGATGATTCCCACGCGCGAGGACTGGCGCCGCGGGGGGGCGGGCCGGGGCCGGGAATGATGCCGTGCAGGATCAGCGCGCCCAGCATCAGGGCCAGCACCGCGTCCCCCGGCACACCCAGCGTCAGCGTGGGGATAAAGGCGGTCTGCGCGGCGGCATTATTGGCGGCCTCGGGCGCCGTGACCCCCTCGATGGCGCCCTTGCCGAACCGCTCTGGCCGGCGCGCCAGACGTTTTTCCACCGCATAGGCCACGAAAGAGGCAATCGACGAGCCTGTGCCCGGCAGGGTGCCGAACCCCGCGCCCACCGCGCTGCCGCGGCCCATGGCAGGCAG
>JAFIED010000216.1 GCA_020832805.1 Pararhodobacter sp. | reverse complement strand
CCCCCCCCCCCCCCCCCCCCCCCCCCCCCCCCCCCCCCCCCCCCCCCCCCCCCCCCCCCCGCCCCGAACCCCATCACGCGGTGACAGCGGCATGAAACGCTTCGCCAGCCTGCTGGAACGCCTTGCCTTCACGCCCGCGCGCACCGCCAAGCTGCGCCTGATCGGCGACTACCTGGCCCGCACCCCGGACCCGGATCGCGGCTGGGCACTGGCGGCGCTGACCGGCGGGCTGAAGCTGCGCACGGTCACGCCGTCGTTGCTGCGCGCGCTGGCCGAACGGCGGGTGGACCCCGAACTTTTCCGCCTGTCCTACGATTTCGTCGGTGACCTGGCAGAGACCATCGCCCTGATCTGGCCCGGCCCGGATCAGGGCGCCGATCCGGGCCTGACCCAGGTCATCACCGCCATGCAGGGCACAAAGCGCACCGACCTGCCCGCGCTCATCACCGGCTGGCTGGATACGCTGGGCCCGTCGGAACGCCATGCGCTGCTGAAACTCGGCACGCGCGGGCTGCGCGTCGGCGTCTCGGCCCGGCTGACGCATCTGGCGCTTGCGCAGCATGCCGGCGCGGGCGGGCCGCCCGCCGACCGGATCGGCGAGGTCTGGCACGGGCTCGCGCCGCCTTATCCAGGCCTTTTCGGCTGGCTGGCCGGCGGGCCGGAGCCGGAACGGCGGGCCAGCGCGCCTTTCCGCCCCGTGATGCTGGCCCATCCCGCCGATGCCGCGGCGCTGGCGCCTCTGGCGCCGGGCGACTTCGCCGCCGAATGGAAATGGGACGGGGTCCGCGTGCAGGCGGTGGCCGCGGGCGGCGCGCGCCATCTCTACACCCGCCGGGGCGAGGATATCTCGGCCGCTTTCCCCGATCTGGTCGCCGCGCTGGCATTCGAGGGGGTGATCGACGGCGAGTTGCTGGTCCGGCAGGCGGGCGTCATCGCCCCCTTTGGCGAATTGCAGAAACGCCTGAACCGCAAGACAGTGACAAAGGCCATGCTGGCCAGCCATCCGGCGCATCTGCGCGCCTATGACCTGCTGCACTGGCAGGGCCGCGACCTGCGCGACCTTCCTTTGACCCGGCGCCGCGCGGCGCTGGAGGCCGCCATCGCGCAGATCGCCAGCCCGCGCATCGACCTGTCGCCCCCGGTGCCCTTCACCGACTGGCCGGCTCTGGACGCCTTGCGGGCCACCCCGCCCGATCCGGTGATCGAGGGGGTGATGCTGAAGCGCCATGACAGCCCCTATCTGCCCGGCCGGCCCAAAGGCCCCTGGTTCAAGTGGAAACGCGACCCGATGGTCGTCGATGCGGTGATGCTCTACGCCCAGCGCGGCCATGGCAAACGCTCGGGCTTCTATTCCGATTTCACCTTCGGCGTCTGGGACAGTGATGCGCTGGTGCCGGTGGGCAAGGCCTATTTCGGCTTCACCGATGCCGAATTGCGCGACCTGGACCGCTTCGTACGCCAGAACACCACCGACCGTTTCGGTCCGGTGCGCCAGGTGAAGCCCGATCTGGTGCTGGAGGTCGCGTTCGAGGGGCTGAACCCCTCGCCCCGGCACAAGGCGGGCCTGGCCATGCGGTTCCCGCGCATCAGCCGCATCCGCTGGGACAAACCCGCATCCGAGGCCGACCGTATCGAGACCCTGCGCGCCCTGTTGCCCTGAAACGGCATTCACACCCGCGTGAGGGCGCTGAAAGATTGCGATGGTGGCCGCGCGGGGCGCGTTTGCCAATCCGATGCCCCCGTCCGGCATGATCGCCAGCCTGACCGATATGCCCCGGGTGCCGATACCGGCGCCCGGCACGGTCGCGCGCGCAGCATGCAGGCACCGGTGGGCAGGCATCGCATGACAAGGGCCTGATCCGTGCAACAAGACATCTTCGCCACCCTGCTGAACCCCGGCATCCTGTTCTTCATCCTGGGCTTCGTCGCCAAGCTGATGCGCTCGAACCTCGAGGTGCCAGAGCCGGTTCTGAAATTCGTGATGCTGTATCTGATGCTCAGCATCGGCTTCAAAGGCGGTGTCAGCCTGTATGAGGCGCCGCTTTTCGGTGACGGTCTCCTGATCGTGGGTTTCATCCTGCTGATGAGCGCGCTGGTGGCGCTCTATTCCTTCTACCTGCTGCGTCGCCGCTTCGGCGATGCCGATGCCGCCGCCATAGGCGCCACCTTCGGCTCGAACAGCACGCTGACCTATATCACCGCGGTCGGTTTCCTGACCGCCACGGGCGTCAGCTTCGGCGGCTACATGACCGTGGCGCTGGTGGTGATGGAAACCCCGGCCATCATCATCTCCATCCTGCTGGCACGCAGCTATCAACAGAACAACAGCCGTATCGGCCGCGCCCGGCTGCGCATCGTCATGCGCAAGGCCATCACCGACGGCACGCTGATGGTGCTGATCGGTTCCATGATCATCGGCTGGCTGCTGATGGAACTGGGGCAGGAAGCCTCGCCGCTGGCGGCCTTCATCAGCGGCGACATGTTCACCGGGATGCTGATCTTCTTCCTGATGTACATGGGCACGGTGGTCGGCGGCCAGGTGCGCGCGCTGCGGGGCTTTCCGCTGTCGCTGGTGGCGTTTTCGCTGCTGGCGCCCGTGGTCAACGCCATGCTGGCCTTTGGCTTCGCGCGCGTCATGGGGCTGCAGCCGGGCGATGCCTATCTGCTGATGATCCTCTGTGCCTCGGCATCGTATATCGTGGCCCCGGTGCTGCTGCGCGAAGGCCTGCCCGAGGCCAGCCCGGAACGCTATCTGACCATGAGCATGGCATTTGCCTTTCCGTTGAACATCGTCCTGGGGATTCCGGTCTACTGGTGGGTGGTTCAGACCTTCCTGTGACCGTCAGGGGGCTGCAACCCGCGCGGCGACGGGATAAGTGATGGTGACCAAAGCGGGGGGGCAGCCCTATGATCGACCAGATTGCATTCCACGCCCGGGAAAAGGGCGCGGCCCTGCAGGCACTGAACGCCACGCCCGACGGGCTGAGCGGCGACGAGGCCGCGCGCCGGCTGTCCGAACACGGCCCCAACCGCCTGCCCGAGGCCGCACGCCGCGGCGCGCTGATGCGCTTCCTCGTGCAGTTCAACAATGTGCTGATCTATGTCCTGCTGGCCGCCGCACTGATCAAGGCGCTGATGGGGCAGTGGATCGATACCAGCGTGATCCTGGCCGTGGTGGTGCTGAATGCGATCATCGGCTTCATCCAGGAGGGCCGCGCCGAGGCCGCGATGGAGGCGATCCGCGACATGCTGGCCCCGCGCGCCGCAGTGCTGCGCGACGGCAGGCGGCAGACGGTCGATGGCGCCGATCTGGTGCCGGGCGATGTGGTGTTGCTGGAGGCAGGCGACAAGGTGCCGGCCGATCTGCGCATCCTGCAGGCGCGGGGGCTGGCCGCGCAGGAGGCCATCCTGACCGGCGAATCGGTGCCGGTGGAAAAGGGCATGACGCCGGTGGACGCGGGCGCGGCGCTAGGCGACCGGTCGTCAATGCTGTGGTCGGGCACGCTGATCACGCAGGGCGCCGGGCGCGGGCTGGTTGTGGCCACGGGGGCAGGCACCGAGATCGGGCGCATCGGCGGCATGCTGGCGGGGGTAGAGAAACTGACCACGCCGCTGGTCGCGCAGATGGACCGTTTCGCGCGCTGGCTCAGCCTGTTCATCCTGACCGTCGCGGCGCTTCTGTTCGCCTTTGGCGTCTTCATCCGCGGCAACCCGCTGGACGAGATGTTCATGGCCGTGGTGGCTGTTGCGGTTTCTTCCATCCCGGAAGGTCTGCCGGCGGTGCTGACCATCACCCTGGCACTGGGCGTGCAGGCCATGGCGCGGCGCAACGCCATCGTGCGGCGGCTGCCGGCGATAGAAACCGTGGGTGCGGTCTCGGTCATCTGCACCGACAAGACCGGCACGCTGACCCGCAACGAGATGATCGTGGCGCTGGCCGAACTGCCGGAGGGGCGGCTGGAGATCACGGGCGAGGGTTACGCGCCGGAGGGCGAGATCACCGGCGATGCGAAGACCGGCGATGCGAAGACCCGAGATGCAAAACCGGACGCGCTGGCGCTGGCGGCGGGCTTGTGCAACGACGCCGACCTGCATCAGCGGCCAGACGGCTGGGCAGTGGAAGGCGACCCGATGGAGGGCGCGCTGCTGGCGTTTGCGATGAAGGCCCTCGATGATCCGCGTGCCGGCTGGTCACGCATTGATGCCATCCCCTTTGACAGCCGCCACCGCTACATGGCCACGCTGAGCGAAAAGGACGGCACGCATCTGGTGCATGTGAAGGGCGCGCCGGAGCGGGTGCTGGGCATGTGCCGGGCGCTGCCGGATGGCGGCGCCTTCGATGCGCAGGAATGGCACGATCACGCCGACCGCATGGCCGCCGAGGGCACGCGGGTTCTGGCACTGGGCATGATGAAGGCCGACACGCTGGAAGAGGGCGCGCTGGATGGGGGCCTCACCTTTCTGGGCCTCGTCGGCCTGATCGACCCGCCGCGGCCAGAGGCGATAGAGGCCGTGGCCGAATGCCGCGCCGCCGGCATCGGGGTGAAGATGATCACCGGCGACCATGCCGGCACCGCCGGGGCCATCGCCGCGCAGGTCGGGCTGGAACATGCCGACCAGGTGCTGACCGGCGCCGATCTGGAGGCGATGGACGACGCCCGCCTGGCACAGGTGGTGCGCGAGGTCGATGTCTTTGCCCGCACCACGCCCGAACACAAGCTGCGGCTGGTCAAGGCGCTGCAGGCCCACGGGCTGACCGTGGCGATGACCGGCGACGGAGTGAACGACGCGCCGGCGCTGAAACGCGCCGATATCGGCATCGCCATGGGGCAAAAGGGGTCAGAGGCCGCCAAGGAGGCCTCCGACCTGGTGCTGGCAGACGACAATTTCGCCTCCATCGCCGCTGCGGTGCGCGAGGGGCGCACGGTCTGGGACAATATCCGCAAGGTGATCGGCTGGACGCTGCCGACCAATGCCGGCGAAAGCTCGGCCATCATCATCGCCATCCTGATCGGCGTCACCCTGCCGATCACCGCCCTGCAGGTGCTGTGGGTGAACATGATCACCTCGGTCACGCTGGGCATCGCGCTGGCCTTCGAACCGACGGAAAAGGCGACGATGCAGCGCCCGCCCCGCGCCCGCAGCGCCTCGCTACTGTCCGGGGCGCTTATCTGGCATGTGGTGCTGGTGGGCGGGCTATACGCGGCGGCGATGTTCGGCATTTTCCACTGGGGCACCGGCCGGGGCTATGCGACCGAACACGCCCAGACGCTGGCGGTAACCACGCTGGTGGTGCTCAAGGCGTTCTACCTGTTCCACATCCGCTCTATCCACGGCAGCGCGTTCAGCCTTTCGGGGCTGATGGCGACGCGCGCGGTCTGGGTCACGTTGGCGCTGGCGCTGGCGGCACAGGCGGCGCTGGTCTACTGGCCGGTGATGCAGATCGGCTTCGGTACCATGGCGCTGTCGGCGCTGGACCTGGGCGTGATCCTGGCCCTGGGCGTGGCGTTCCTGATAATCATCGAACTGGAGAAAAAGGTCAGGCTTTCCCTGCGTGATCCGGGCTGACCTGGCGGCCACCATGACGCAAGGTTTCTGGTGACAACCGCGAGGCAGCGCCGCAGGGTCACGCCCAGCCAGCAAGATGAGAGGGAATTGCCCATGTCCAGCGCACGCACCGGTCACCCCGTTACCGCACCCGTCGACCAACCGGCGGGCGCGGCGCTTTATCCACGGCTGCTTGCCCCGCTTGATCTGGGGCATGTGACCTTGCGCAACCGTGTATTGATGGGGTCGATGCACACCGGGCTGGAGGAACGCGGCGATTGGGACAGGGTCGCTGCCTATTATGCCGAACGCGCGGCGGGCGGGGCCGGGCTGATCGTGACGGGGGGCATGGCGCCCAACACCGAGGGCGCCGTGTTTCCCGGTGCATCCGGCCTGTTCACCGAAACCGATATCGCCAATCACCGCAAGGTCACCGATGCGGTGCATGATGCGGGCGGGCGGATCGCCATGCAGATACTGCATGCCGGGCGCTACGGCTATGGCAAGGAATGCGTTTCCTCCTCTGCCATCAAATCACCGATCTCACCCTTTGTGCCGCGTGCACTGGACGAGGAAGGCATCGAAAAGCAGATCGCCGATTTCGCCACCGCCGCCGAACGCGCCCGCGCCGCCGGGCATGACGGGGTCGAGGTGATGGGCTCCGAAGGCTATTTCATCAATCAGTTCCTGGCCCTGCATGTGAACCGGCGCGACGATCGCTGGGGCGGCTCCTATGAGAACCGCATGCGGCTGCCGGTGGAAATCATGAAACGCGTGCGCAAGGCGGTGGGCGATGATTTCATCATTGTCTATCGCATCTCGCTGCTTGATCTGGTGCCGAACGGCCAGCGCTGGGACGACGTGCTGAAACTGGCCCGCGCCATCGAACAGGCCGGCGCCAGCATCCTGAACACCGGCATAGGCTGGCACGAGGCCCGCATACCGACCATTGCCACATCGGTACCGCGCCGCGCCTTTGCCTGGGTCACGAAAAAGCTGATGGGGACGGTGGCAATACCGGTGATCACCTCGAACCGGATCAACACACCCGAAGTGGCCGAAGCGGTCTTGGCCGAGGGCTGCGCCGACATGGTGTCGATGGCCCGCCCCTTTCTGGCCGACGCCGAATTCGTCAGAAAGGCCGCCGAGGGCCGGGCAGCGGAAATCGCGCCCTGCATCGGCTGCAACCAGGCCTGTCTGGATCATACCTTCAGGGGCACGAGCTCGTCCTGTCTGGTCAATCCGCGGGCCTGCCACGAAACCGAATTGACCTATGAACCCGCCGCCGCGCCCAAGTCGGTGGCCGTGGTGGGCGCCGGCCCGGCGGGGTTGATGGCGGCCTTGGTGGCTGCGCAACGCGGGCACGCGGTCACCGTGTTCGAACGGGACGGGCAGCTCGGCGGGCAGTTGAACATGGCGCGGGTCATTCCGGGCAAGGAAGAGTTTGACGGGCTGGTCGACTGGTATGCGGTGATGGTGGCGCGCGCCGGCATCGACCTGCGCCTGAACACCCATGCCACCGCCGAGGCGCTGGAAGGGTTCGACGAGGTGATCATTGCCACCGGCGTCCTGCCCCGCGATCCGCAGATAGCCGGGCAGGACGGGCCGAATGTGGTGAACTATGTCGATGTGCTCAAGGGCGGCGCCATGGTCGGCAACCGGGTGGCCGTACTGGGCGCCGGCGGCATTGGCTTTGATGTCTCCGAGTTCCTGACACATCAGGGGGAAAGCCCCACGCTGAACCTTGCCGAATGGCTGCGCGAATGGGGCGTTACCGACCCCGAAGCCGCGCCAGGCGGCCTGGGCGAGCCCGAACCGCCCGCCCCCGCCCGCCAGATCACCCTGCTGCAACGCAAGGCCGAAAGGCCGGGCAAGCGACTGGGCAAGACCACCGGCTGGATCCACCGCGCCAGTCTTGCCGCGCGCGATGTCCGCATGATGGGTGGTGTCAGCTATGAAGCAATCACACCGGAAGGTGTGACGGTGAACACCGACAAGGGCCCGCAGCTGCTGGAGGTCGATACGGTGGTCCTGTGCACCGGGCAGGAGCCCTTGCGCGAGTTGGCCGATACCCTGCAGGCAGCAGGGCGGCGCGTGCATGTGATCGGCGGTGCCGATGTAGCCGCGGAACTCGACGCCAAGCGCGCCATCGATCAGGGCGCGCGCCTGGCAGCCACGCTGTAACCTGCGCCAACCGGGCTGCCGCCACCTGCGGGCGGCCGCCCGGCACGTCGTCAGGGTGCTGGATACGGCGGGTGACCATGCCCCGGCACCCGTTATCCGGCACCTGTTTCCAGCAGGGAAACTCGCAGCGGCCTTTCGCCGCTGCGTTGCCAGCCGCGCAACCCAGCGTTCACGCATTGCCAACAATCACGGCACGCGCCGCAGATTACGCCGTTTATTCGATGCACTGTCCGACTATGGCCCGGCTTGCTCCTTAATCGCGCCCGAATTCGGCGGTGTAAGGGATGCATCAAATGCCAAGGCGTATCGGGTGCATTATGGACAGACTGACTGAAATGGAAGCCTTTGCAACGGTCGTGGACCAGGGCGGTTTCACCGATGCCGCACGCAAGATGGGCATTTCCAAATCCGCCGTGTCCAAGCATGTCTCGTCGCTGGAAGCCCGGCTGGGCGCGCGCCTGTTGAACCGCACAACCCGCCGTGTCAGCCCCACCGAAATCGGTCTGGTTTATTACGACCGCGCCCGCCGCGTGCTGAACGATGCCGGCGAGGCCGACAGCCTTGTCACCGCCATGCAATCCGCGCCATCGGGCCTGTTGCGCATGTCGGTGGCCACCGATTTCGGCGTATCGCTGCTGTCGCCGGTGGTGGACGAATTTCTGGGAAATTACCGGGAGATCAGCGTCAACAGGGTCCGGAAGAACCGCTATGTCGAACTGATTTCGGAAGGGTTCGACATGGCCATCCGGGTGGGCGAGATGGAGGATTCGACCCTGCGCGCCCGACGGATCACTGAAACCACACAGCGCCTGATTGCCGCGCCGGCCTATTTCGAACAGCATGGCCGCCCGGCACGGATCGACGATCTGACGGAACACCGGCTCTTGCACTATTCCAACCAGGCCAGCGCGAACGTCTGGAAGATCACCGCCCCCTCTGGCGAGGAACGGCAGGTGCGCGGCACCGGCTGGTTGACCGTGAACGATGGCCAATCGCTGTTGAATGCGGCCATCAAGGGCCTGGGCATCGCCTATCTGCCCAGCTTTTTGTATCATCGTGCGCTGGCCGAGGGTCTGGTGCAAGATGTCATCACCGATCTGCCGCGCACCACGCTGGGCATCTATGCCGTGTACCCGCCCGGCCGGTATACCCAGCCCAAGGTGCGCGCCTTCATCGATTTCCTGCTGGAGAAATTCGCCGACAAGGGCCCGGACGCGTGGTGACCTGACGGAAAACGCTTTGCTGCACCTGGCCGCTTCCCTCCGGCCGGGACTGCCTCGACTGGGGCCGGTTTGTCGCCGGCCCCATTTTTTTGACTCAAAAGCCGCCTTCGGGGATTCGGGCCAACAGGTCGTCGCCGGCGGCTACCCGTGCCAGATCAGGATGGATGCGGGGCAGTTCCCATTCCATGAAGTACTGACAGGCCAGCACCTTGCCTTCGATATAGTCCGGATCGCGCCCTTGTGCCGCCAAGGCCGCCAAAGCCTTGTCCAGCCAGACCCAGCCCACCACCAGATGCCCGAATGCCATCAGAAAGGGCGTGGCATGCTGCAGGGCCAGACGCGGGTCGCCAAATGCCTGCAGGCGCTCGACGCAGCTCAGTACAGCCTCCAGCGCTGCCTGCAGGCTGTCAGCCGGGGCGATCAGCCGGTCCTGCGCACGGGCCCGCGTCAGGGTTTGACGTATCTCGCCGACCAGTTGTTGCAGCGACGCGCCACCATCACCGATGATCTTGCGCCCCAGCAGATCAAGGCCCTGAATGCCCGTCGTGCCCTCGTGGATGGGGTTCAGCCGGTTGTCGCGCCAGATCTGTTCGACGTCATAATCGCGCGTGTATCCGTAACCGCCGTGGATCTGGATCGCCAGATCATTGGCACGCAAACCCATTTCAGAGGGGAAGGTCTTGACCACCGGCGTCAGCAGGCCCAGCAACCGGCCGGCAGACTGGCGCGCGGCCTCGTCGGGTGCGGCCTGTTCCTCGTCGATCAACCGGGCGCACCGCAGCACCAGCCCCAGCGCCCCCTCGGCCAGCGCCTTCTGCACGATCAGCATGCGCCGGACATCAGGATGCGCAATCAGCGGCACCGGCGCCGTGGTGGGGTCCTTCACGCCCAGCGGGCGGCCCTGCGGGCGTTCACGCGCATAGGCCAGCGATTGCCGATATCCCCGGCAGGCCAGCGCCGCCGCGCCCAGACCGACCCCCACGCGCGCCTCGTTCATCATCTGGAACATGATCGCCAGACCCTGCCCCGCGCCCCCGATGCGCCAGCCCAGCGCCCCGTCGCCCTCGCCAAAGTTCAAAAGCGTGTTGACCGTCCCGCGATAGCCCAGCTTGTGGTTCAGCCCGGCCAAGGTCACATCATTGCGCCGCCCGTCCGGCAAAATGCGCGGCACGGCAAACAGCGATATGCCCTTGGTGCCGGCGGGCAGGCTGCCATCGTCCTGCGCGATCTTGGCCAGCACCAGATGCACGATATTGTCGCCCATCTCGTGCTCGCCGCCCGATATCCACATCTTGTTGCCGCGCAACCGATAGCGCGCGCCCAGATCATCCTCGCCATCGGGTGTGGCACGGGTGCGGATATCGCCCAGTGACGACCCTGCCTGCGGCTCCGACAGGCACATGGTGCCATAGTGGCGCCCGTGCAACTGCGGTTTCGCCCATGTTTCGATCTGGGCAGGTGTGCCATGCGCCACGATCAGCCGGGCATTGGCCCGGGTCAGCAACACATACCCGCAGGTGGCAATATTCGCCGCCGACAAGCAGGCCGCCACGGCCGAGGACACCAGGGTCGGCAACCCTGCCCCGCCCTGTTCGGTGACGAAGTCTGCCGCCATCAGCCCGGCCTCGCGGTAGCTGTCCAGCGCCTGCTCGATCGCTGGCAGCAACACCACGCGCCCATTTTCGAAACGCGGTTCGTTCTGGTCCGATTCGCGGTTATGCGGGGCGAACTGGTCCTGCGCCAGCGCCTCGGCCAGCGCGATCACCTCGCGAAAGGTGCCTTCGTCATGCTCGGCAAAGGCGGGGAACTGCGCCAGACCGCGCCAGTCCAGCCAGTCAGCCAGCATGAAATCCAGATCGTTCATATCAAGATAGGGAAAGCTCATCGCGCAGCACCTTTTTGTCTGACGATCATTTCAGACATTCCCGGCCCCGAAGGCAAGCCCGACACGGCGTCACGGGCGCGGCCCGCCCCGGAGAAACGCCGCGCGCCCCGGCCTATTCGGCCAGCACGCGCGCCAGTGCCGCGGCAACGGCAGGCACCGATTCACGCGTCAGGCCGGCCATGTTCATCCGCCCGCCGGGCACGATGTAGACGCCTGCCTTCTCACGCAGGGTGGTGACCTTGTCGTCGCTTACATCCAGCACTGAAAACATGCCGCGTTGGGTTGCCAGAAAACCAAAGCGGTCAGAGCCGGTTTCGGCCCTCAGCGCCTCTGCAAGGGCATGGCGCAGTCCCTGCACGCGCAGGCGCATGGATTCCAGCTCTTCCTGCCAGTCCAGCCGCAATGCCGGGTCAGTCAGGATGGTCCTGACCACCCGCGCGCCGTGATCGGGCGGAAAGCTGACAGTGGAGCGGTTGATCGTGGCCAATGTGTCGGTGACCGGCGCACGCTCTTCCTCGGGGCAGGTGACCAGGCAGATACCGGCGCGTTCGCGGTAAAGGCCAAAGTTCTTGGCGGCCGAGGCCGCAATGATCACGCGCGGCAACCGCGCGGCCAGATGGCGCAGCCCGGCAGCATCGGCATCCAGCCCATCGCCAAATCCCTGATAGGCAATATCGACAAAGGGGATCAGCCCGCGCGCCTCGATCAGGGCGGCAATCTCGGCCCAGTCCTGTTCGCGCGGGTCGGCGCCGGTGGGATTGTGGCAGCAGCCGTGCAGCAGCACAACATCCCCCGGTTTCGCCTGTGCCAGATCGTCCAGCATGCCCTGACGGTCCAGCACCCCGTTGATGCTGTCGTAATACCGATAGGCATTGGCGGGCAGGCCGGCCGCAGCAGCCAGGACGGTGTGGTTGGGCCAGGTTGGTGTGCTGATCCAGATCTGCGCCTGCGGATTGGCGATACGGATCAGTTCCATCGCCATGCGCACGGCGCCGGTGCCCCCGGTGGCGGCCGAGGCCGCGATGCGGTCAGCCGGAACCGTGCCGCCCAGAATCAGTTCCGCCATGGCCTGATTGTACGCGGCATCACCCGTCAAGGCGACATAGCCCTTGGTGTCCTGCTCGGCCACCAAGCGCGCCTCGGCAGCCTTGACCGCGCGCATGACGGGCGTGCGCCCGGCATCATCGCGGTAAACCCCGACACCCAGATCGACCTTGTCTGACCTCGTGTCCTCGCGGAACATCTGCATGACCGCCAGAATGCCATCGGGTTTGTTGGCAGGTAGAGAGTGAAACATCGGTATGCCCCTGTCGGCCCGCTCCTACATAAGCGGTTGGTGAAAACTCTGGTCACGCGTCAGCACACGCGCATGCACTTCGCTGCGCACCGGCTCGAATCCGAACCGCTGATAGCGGATCAGCGCACGCGGATGATCCAGCGTGCAGGTGTTGACGGTCATTTTCTGCACATCGGGCATATCCCAGCCAGTCAGAATGGCAGCCTGCAACAGCCAGGCGCCCAGCCCCTTGCCGATTGCCTGCGGCACAAGGCCGAAATAGGCCAGGTCACAGACCCCTTCCGTGCGTCCGTCCAGCACGAAGAACCCCTGTGGCCAGCCGCGGCCCATCAGCGTGTACAACCTGACCGCAGGCTCCGACAGCCACCCGGACAGTTCCGCGCGGGGCGTGTCGTGCTTGTCGGTCCATGCGTAATCCTGGCCGACAGCATCGTAAAGCGCCAGAAAATACCAGACGGGCGGCGCGTCGGCCTTCAGCAGGGCTGCTTCCTGGCCGACGGGCATGGGCGCCCAGCCAAAACGCGGGCGTTGTGCCATTTCCAGCCAGGTGACACGGTATTCGACCCGTTCGCCAGCACGGAAGGACTGCATCTTTCAGCCCTTTTCGATCGGCAGGTCCGGGTACATGCCCCATTCGGCCCATGAACCGTCATACAGCGCGTGCCGCCGGTGCCCCACACGTTCCAGCGCCAGGCTCAGGATCGCCGCACTGACGCCAGAGCCGCACGAGGTGATGATCGGCTTGTCCAGTGCCACGCCCGCGCCCTCGATCACCGTGCACAAGGCGTCGGGGGCCTTCATGGTGCCATCATCATTCAGCAGATGCAGGAACGGCAGGTTGCGTGCGCCGGGAATGTGACCCGCGCGCAGGCCCGGGCGGGGTTCCTCGGCCGTGCCGCGAAACCGGTCCAGCGGGCGGGTATCGACGATCTGCCAGTCGCCCAGTTTAGACGCTGCCGCGACCTGGGCCACATCGCGCACCAGATGCGCCTGCCGCTGCACGGTGATGTGGCGGTCGCGCATGACGGGGGGCATGTCCTCGACCGGGCGCCCCTCGGCCAGCCATTTCGGCAAGCCGCCATCCAGCACGGCGACATCGGTCTTGCCCATCAGCCGAAAGGTCCACCACACACGGGGCGCAGAAAACACGCCCATGCCGTCATAAACCACCACCTGGTGCCCGTCGCCGATCCCCATCGCCCGCATGCGGCTGATGAATTTCTCGACAGGTGGCGCCATATGCGGCAAGGCTGACCGCTGGTCGGCAATCTCGTCGATATCGAAAAAACGCGCGCCGGGGATATGCGCTGCATCATATTCGGCCCGCGGATTGCGGCCCATGTCCGGCAGGTACCATGACGCATCGATCACGCGCAGATCAGGATCGGCCAGATGGGCTTGCAGCCAATCGGTCGAAACCAGGGTTCTGGGGTCATCTGTGGGGCCGGGCTGAGTGGTCATGGCAAGCTTTCCTCTTGCAAGGCGCGTTGACCACCGTTACCCGGCAGGACGCAAACAGGCAAGGCCGGGCAGGCACGGCCGGGCACGCCAGGCCGGGCAGCTGAATTGGAACCATGCGCGAAACGCTGACCCAACGATACGATCGCCGTACCGCCGAAGGCGCATTGACGCCCGATGCCATGCAGCGTGCCGTCCTGCCGGCGCTGGAGAGCATCCGACAGACGCTGGAGAACCCGCCCGCGGCGCCGCGCGGCATCCTGGCCGGGCTGCGCCGCAGCAAACCGGCGCCGGCACAGGGTGTCTACCTGTGGGGCGGCGTGGGGCGCGGCAAGTCGATGCTGATGGACCTCTTTACCGAGGCGACGGCTATCAGGGCCAAGCGGCGCGTGCATTTCCATGCCTTCATGCAGGAAATACACGCCGGCATGCACGCCGCGCGCAAGACGGGTGTCGAGGATGCGTTGGCGCCGGTGGCCGAGAAGGTGATCGGCGACCTGCGCTTGCTGGCCTTTGACGAAATGCAGATCACCGACATCACCGATGCCATGATCGTGGGGCGGCTGTTCCAGATGCTGATGGATGGCGGGGTCAGCATTGTCACCACCTCGAACCGGCCACCCGAGGATTTGTACAAGGACGGCCTGAACCGCGCGCTTTTCCTGCCGTTCATCGATTTTCTGCGCGAACGCATGCAGGTGATCGAACTGGAAAGCGAAACCGACTATCGCCAGCACCGGCTGACGGGGGCGCAGGTCTATTTCCACCCCGCCGACGCACAGGCACGCCGCGCAATCGATACGCTTTGGCAGGAACTGACGGGCGGCGATGCGGGGGCGCCGCTGATTCTGCGCGTGCAGGGCCGGGACGTCACATTGCCACGGCACCATAACGGCGTGGCGCGGGCCGGTTTCTGGGCGCTGTGCGGCCAGCCGCTGGGCCCGGCCGATTTCCTGGCGATCGCGCAGGCGGTACGGGTGCTGTTCATCGAGGATATCCCGCGCCTGTCGGCGACCAATTACAACGAGGCCAAGCGATTTGTCACGCTGGTGGATGCCCTGTACGAAGGCAAGGTGCGGCTGATTGCCAGCGCGGCCGACAAGCCCGAGGCGCTGTATGCCGAGGGAGCCGGGGCATTCGAGTTCGAACGCACGGCCAGTCGTTTGCGCGAAATGCAGGGCGCGGACTGGGGGGCCTGGGCGGAAACGCCAGACCGGCCGGATGAAGGGAACAGCCGCAGCCGGTAGGGCCACGGCAAGAGGCCGGCAACGCACAGGTCGGCGGCAAGGGGCCGGGCGGCCGGGGGAGGCTCCCGCGCCTCGTCGAGCGCCTGCGGCACTCTCCTCGGCTTGGGCCGGGCGCGCGCCT
>JAFIED010000205.1 GCA_020832805.1 Pararhodobacter sp. | reverse complement strand
GGGCCAGGGTTGTTTTGCAGTGGGGGGGGGCGCTCCCCCCCGCCGCCTGACGGCGGCTCCCCCCGGAGTATTTTCAGCAAGATGATGGGGCCGGGTCGGAGAGGAATCCGGGTGGCCGGCGGTCAGCCGAACGCGTCAGGCTCGGCCGCCTTGCGCCGGGCGATATAAGCGTCAAGGGCCTCGGCAATGGCCGGGTCCAGCGGCGGCGCCTGATAGTCGCGCAAGAGCTTTTGCACGCGCGCCGCGGCCAGTTGCGCGGAATCGCGCGCGCCCTCTTCGGCCCAGGTTTCGAACGGCTTGTAGTCCAGCACCTCGGAGCGCCAGAAAGCCGATTTGAAATTCGCCTGGGTATGGTCGCATCCCAGATAGTGCCCGCCCGGCCCCACCTCGCGGATGGCGTCCATTGCCTGGCCGTTGGTATCGATTGCCACGCCCTGGGCCAGATGGTGCAGCGTGCCCAGCTGATCGGCATCCAGCACGTATTTCTCGAAACTGGCGACCAGGCCGCCTTCCAGCCAGCCGGCGGCGTGCAGCATGAAATTGACCCCCGAAAGCAGCGCCATGTTCAGGCTGTTCGCGGTTTCATAGGCCGCCTGGGCATCGGGCAGCTTTGAGCCGCAAAACGCCCCGCCAGAGCGATAGGGCAGCCCCAGCCGCCGGGCCAGTTGCCCCGCGCCATAGGTGATATGCGCCGCCTCTGGCGTGCCGAAGGTCGGTGCGCCGGAGTTCATGTCGATGGAGGTCACGAAAGCGCCCATGATGACCGGCGCGCCGGGGCGGATCAGCTGGCTGTAGGCCACGCCCGCCAGCACCTCGGCCAGCACCTGGGTCAGCGTGCCGGCCACGGTGACGGGCGCCATCGCGCCGCCGACAATGAAGGGCGAGACGATGCAGGCCTGGCCGGCCGCCGCATAGACTTCCAGCGCGCCCATCATGGTGGCGTCAAATGTCAGGGGCGAGTTGATGTTGATCAGCGAGGTCATCACGCTGTTCTGCGCCACGAAATCGGCGCCGAACAGGATTTCGGCCATGCGCACCGAAGCCTCGGCCCGCACGGGCTCGGTGACCGACCCCATGAAGGGCTTGTCGGACAGTTCCATATGCGCCTTGAGCATATCCAGATGGCGTTTGTTCACCGGCACATCGGTCGGTTCGCAGACCGTGCCGCCGGAATGATGCATCCATTTCGACATCTGGCCCAGACGCACGAAGTTGCGAAAATCCTCGATCGTGGCATAGCGGCGCCCGGCTTCGAGATCGCGCACGAATGGCGGGCCGTAGACCGGCGCCAGGACAAGGTTGCGCCCACCGATTTCCACATTGCGATCGGGGTTGCGGGCGTGTTGGGTAAAGCGTGATGGCGCGGTGGCGCAAAGCTGCCGTGCAAGACCGCGCGGCAGGCGCACACGCTCGCCCTGGACATCGGCGCCCGCTGCGCGCCAGCGGTCAAGCGCTGCCGGGTTGTCGACGAAATTCACGCCGATTTCCTGCAGCACCGTTTCGGCGTTATGTTCGATGATCTGCAACGCTTCGTCGTCGAGCACCTCGAAATCAGGAATGTTGCGGGTGATGAAGCGCGCCGCCTCGACCCTGACAGCGGAGCGTTCGGCGCGCCGCGCCGCCCCGCCACCGCCACGCGCGCGCCGCTGTATGCCTGCCTCGGTCATGGTGAGAACTCCGTCCTTGCCGGTTTGCGCCCTAGGTAGGCCAGACAGGGGACGACAGGCAGGCATAAAACGCCGCGCGAAGGGCGGAAAACGACCTTGGCGCCCGGCTGGGCCGACAGGGTTGGCTGGGCTCTTGCGTGGCGGCGCTTTCCGCCCTATGGCCTTGGCCATGACCCAGCATCAGCGCCTTCTGATCATCGACTTCGGCAGCCAGGTGACGCAGCTTATCGCGCGGCGCCTGCGCGAGTTGAACGTCTATTGCGAAATACACCCGTTCAACCGGGTCGACGAGGCCTTTCTGCGCGCCTTTGCTCCCCGCGCGGTGATCCTGTCCGGCGGGCCCGCCAGCGTGTTTGCCGAAGGCGCGCCGATGCCGCCCGCATCGGTGTTCACGCTGGGCGTGCCGGTGCTGGGCATCTGCTATGGCCAGCAGGTGATGATGCATTGCCTGGGCGGCAAGGTGGAACGCGGGCACGGCACGGCCGAGTTCGGACGCGCGTATGTGGCACCGGCGGGCGGCGCGCTGGACCTGCTGGAAGGCTGGTTTCAGGGAACCGAGGGGGGCGGGCGCGAACAGGTATGGATGAGCCATGGCGACCATGTCTCGGCTCTGGCCCCTGGCTTTCAGGTGTATGGCACCTCGCCCAATGCGCCCTTTGCCATCACGGCCGACCCTGCGCGCCATTTTTATGCCGTGCAGTTTCACCCCGAGGTACACCACACGCCCGGCGGTGCCCGGCTGCTGGGCAGTTTCGTGCGGCTCGCCGGTTTCACGGGTGACTGGACCATGGGCGCCTATCGCGACGAGGCGATCCGCGCCATTCGTGAACAGGTTGGCGACGCCAGGGTCATCTGCGGGCTGTCCGGCGGGGTGGATTCCTCGGTCGCCGCGGTGCTGATTCACGAGGCCATCGGCACGCAGTTGACCTGCGTCTTTGTCGATCACGGCCTGTTGCGGCTGAACGAGGCTGAACAGGTGGTCTCGATGTTCCGCGACCATTACAATATCCCGCTGATCCATGCCGATGAGAGCGATCTGTTCCTGGGTGCGCTGGAGGGGGTTTCGGACCCGGAGGAGAAGCGCAAGACCATCGGAAAACTGTTCATCGACGTGTTTCAGAAACACGCCACCGAGGTCGGCGGCGCCGAGTTTCTGGCACAGGGCACGCTTTATCCGGATGTCATTGAAAGTGTGTCGTTTTCAGGCGGTCCTTCGGTGACGATCAAGAGCCACCACAATGTCGGCGGCCTGCCCGAGAAAATGGGGATTAAGCTGGTCGAGCCGCTGCGCGAACTGTTCAAGGACGAGGTGCGCGCACTTGGCCGCGAACTGGGCCTGCCCGACAGTTTCATCGGGCGCCACCCGTTTCCCGGCCCCGGGCTGGCGATCCGCTGTCCGGGCGAGATCACGCGCGAAAAGCTGGAGATCCTGCGCCGGGCCGATGCCGTCTATATCGATCAGATCCGGCGGCACGGGCTGTATGATGCGATCTGGCAGGCCTTTGCCGCCATCTTGCCGATGCGCACCGTCGGCGTGATGGGGGACGGGCGGACCTATGATTATGCGCTGAGTCTGCGGGCGGTAACCAGCGTGGACGGGATGACCGCCGATTACTATCCGTTCAGCCATGAGTTCCTGTCCGAGACGGCGACGCGGATCATCAACGAAGTCGCCGGCGTGAACCGGGTGTTTTATGACGTGACCTCGAAACCCCCCGGGACGATCGAGCTGGAATGACGGATGGGGGCGCGGCCCCCGCCGC
>JAFIED010000202.1 GCA_020832805.1 Pararhodobacter sp. | reverse complement strand
CCAGTACGCCACCCGCGACCGCAAGAACCGCAAGCGCAGTTTCCGCGCGCTGTGGATCCAGCGCATCAACGCAGCTGTGCGGGCAATCGACCCCTCGCTGACCTATTCGCGCTTCATCCACGCGCTGGATCAGGCCGGGATCGAGGTTGACCGCAAGGTGCTGGCCGATCTGGCCGTGCACGAGCCCGAGGCCTTTGGCCAGATCGTCGAACGCGCCCGCGCAGCGACGGCCTGAAACGACAGGCTTGCAAATACAGGGTCGCCCGAAAAGGCGGCCCTTTTTTGTTGCGCTTTGCCGGCGCTGTTCACCATGATGACAGGGCAGACCAGTACATGCCCCCGTTGACAGGCCTGCCTTCTCCGTCAACACCGAAAGCGTCAGGACAGCATGCAGACCGGAAATTTTCTTTACGCCCCGCGCTGGGTGAAATCCATCGCTCTGATCGTTCTCAGCATGGCACTGATTACGGCCCTGGCGGTGGTGGTCTATTACATTGATCATGGTGGCCGTGAAACATGGGTTCTGGTTGCCATATCGCTGGCACAGATCGCGGCCTCGGGGCTGGTGATTGCCTTGATCGTGTTCTTTTCTCAGCGCGACGCGAATCTGACAATCCTGCGTGGCCGGATACGGGATTTCCTGCTGCACAGCCTGCCGAATGCGTTGCAGATCCTGGATGGCGCGGCCGAACAACAGGCCGAGTGGCAGCGCGGCCGGCGCTGGATCCCAAAGGCCTGGCGGCGCACCGATCCGCAAACAAAGGTGCAGATCACCGTGCGCTATGCCCCCGGCGCCATCGAGGCACAATATCTGTTGCGCGCACGCGGCCGCGTGTTGAACCTGCGCGCTCAGGTCAACATGGGTGAAGTGACGTTTTCCTTCTACTTCCCCGCTGCCGACCCGGCGGAGGCCGAAGAGCGCAAGCACCAGCTGGAATGGGGCTTCAGCCGGCTGATTGCGGTGGGCGGCTACCGGCTGGACACCCATTTCAGTGTCGAAAGCTTCGACAATCAGCCCTATGTAGCGTTTTTCCTGACGCGCGATTACGACATTGATTTTCTGGACGACAATCGCCGCATGCTGTTCGTGGTCAACGATCTGGCGCTGAACCTGCGGGGCTTGCTGAAGGATTGCATCGAACGCGGCATCCCCACCTCGTATCAGGATGGCAGCTATACCCCTGGCGGCGCCGATCAGCCGTAATGCGCCACCGGCGTGCCGGCCAGGGCGGCCATGTTCAGCAATCCGCGCGCCGTGATGGACGGGGTGACGATATGCGCCCGGTTGCCCATGCCCATCAGGATCGGTCCCACCTCCAGCCCGCCGGCGCGGGTTTTCATGATGTTGCGCACCCCGCTGGCAGGGTCGGTCGAGGCAAAGATCAGGATGTTTGCCGCCCCCGCCATGCGCGCATGCGGAAAGATGCGTGAGCGCAACTCGGGGTCCAGCGCCGCATCGACATGCATTTCGCCCTCATATTCGAAATCGATGCCACGGGCGTCCAGCAACGCCAGGGCGGCACGCATGCGCGGGCCAGAGCCGGTTTCAAGCGTGCCGAACTGCGAATGCGAACACAGCGCCACCTTTGGCACCACCCCGAAGCGGCGCGCATGACGGGCAGCGCCCATGGCGATATCGGCGATCTGTTCGGGCGTCGGTGACGGGTTGATCTGCGTATCGGCGATGAACAGGGGGCCCTCTGGCTGAATGATCAGAGACAGCGCGCCGACGGGCGCCAGACCATCGCGCGCCAGCACTTGCCCGACATAGTTCAGATGCCAAAGATACTGGCCAAAGGCGCCGCAGATCAGGCTGTCGGCCTCGCCCCGGTGCACCATCACCGCACCGATCGCGGTCGTGTTGGTGCGCAGAATAGCCTTTGCCACATCCGGCGTGACGCCGCGCCGTTCCATCAAGCCATGATAGGTTTCCCAGTATTCCCGATAACGCGGATCGTTCTCTGGGTTGACGATTTCGAAATCTTGTTCGGGGCGGATCGGCAGCCCCGCGCGCTCGCAACGGCGCGCAATTACGTCGGGACGGCCGATCAGGATGGGCAGTTCGGTGGTTTCCTCCAGAATGGCCTGGGCGGCACGCAGCACGCGCTCGTCCTCGCCCTCGGCAAAAACAATCCGTCGCGCCGCGCCTTTTGCCGCCTCAAAGACCGGGCGCATCAACAGCGCCGACCGGAAAACCGAACTGTCCAGACGCTGCTTGTAGGCATCCAGATCATCCAGCGGCCGCATAGCAACGCCGGTATCCATGGCCGCCTTGGCCACGGCTGTGGCCACAACGCCCATCAGGCGTGGATCAAACGGCTTGGGGATCAGGTATTCACGGCCAAAAGTCAGTTTTTCACCCTGATAAGCCGCCGCGGTCTCGGCCGATGTGGTGGCCCGTGCCAGCCGCGCAATGCCCTCGACACAGGCAACCTGCATCGCATCGTTGATTTCGGTCGCACCGACATCCAGCGCCCCCCGAAAGATGAAGGGAAAGCAAAGCACGTTATTGACCTGATTGGGATAATCGCTGCGCCCGGTTGCCACGATGGCGCCCGGGGCTGCGGCCTGTGCCGCATCCGGCATGATCTCTGGCATCGGATTGGCCAGCGCAAAGACGATGGGGTCGGGCGCCATTCGCGCCACCTGATCCGGAGTCAGCACCCCGGGCCCGGAAAGCCCCAGAAACAGATCGGCCCCCTGCACCACATCGTCCAGCGTGCGCAATGCAGTGTCCTGCGCAAAGGCCGCCTTCTCCGGGTTCATGTCGACCTCTCGGCCGGTATGGACCAGGCCGTGAATATCGCACAGCCAGATGTTCGAGCGCCGCACACCCAGCTTCAGCAACATGTTCAGACAGGCGATGCCAGCAGCCCCGCCACCGGTGGAAACCACCTTGATGTCCTGCCACCGGCGCCGGGTCAGATGCAGCGCATTCATTGCCGCGGCCCCAACCACAATGGCAGTACCATGCTGATCATCATGAAAAACCGGAATACCCATGCGTTCGCGGCAGATGCGTTCCACGATAAAGCAGTCCGGCGCCTTGATGTCTTCAAGGTTGATGGCGCCGAAACTGGGTTCCAGCGCACAGACGATATCGGCCAGCTTTTCGGGGTCGGCCTCGTTCAATTCGATATCGAAGCAATCGATATTGGCAAATTTCTTGAACAGGACTGCCTTGCCTTCCATCACCGGTTTTGACGCCAGGGCGCCGATATTGCCCAGGCCCAGAACCGCGGTGCCGTTGGTTACCACCGCCACCAGATTGCCCCGCGCGGTATAGCGTGCGGCGGCGGCAGGGTTCGCCTGTATTTCCAGACAGGCCTCGGCCACGCCGGGTGAATAGGCGCGCGCCAGGTCCCGGCCATTGGCCAATGGCTTGGTGGCGCGTATCTCAAGCTTACCCGGGCGCGGGAATTCGTGGTAGTCAAGTGCCTGCTGACGCAGCAACTCCTGCCTGTCGTCGCTCATGCAACCCCCATCGCCAATCGGGTGATCCAGAAAGTTTAACGCTAAACAATCACCCGAACCGATACTCTGCCCGCCCTTTGAAAGCAAGCATCTTGCTGTTGCGCGGGCTTGCAAGACGCGGTCAGGCGGGCCAGAGTCCGTATGCTGACTTGCCAACGGATTGCCACCCATGACCCTTTTAGACGCCGCAGTTGCCGCGCGCCGGAACGCCCACGCCCCCTATTCCGGCTTTGCCGTCGGCGCGGCGTTGCGCACGGCATCCGGCGCGGTATTCATCGGCTGCAATGTTGAAAACGCCGCTTATCCAGAGGGCAGCTGCGCCGAAACCGGCGCGATTGCGGCGATGGTCGCGGCCGGGGAACGCGATATCGTGGAGGTCTGCATTGTGGCCGACAGCCCCGCGCCGATCTCGCCTTGTGGTGGCTGCCGCCAACGGCTGGCCGAGTTTGCCGGGCCGGATGTGCCGGTGACCATGGCCACGCTGTCAGGCCAAACCGTGACCGCCCCTCTGGGCGACCTGTTGCCGCTGGCGTTCCGGTCGGTTCGCACGGGGTTCGATTGATGGACATGCGCCGCCTGAACGCTGCCCTGCGCGCGGGCGCGCCCGTGCCGGCCTCGGCATTGACGGCCTTCGCCCGCGGTCTGGCCGATGGCACTGTGTCGGACGCGCAGGCGGGCGCCTTTGCGATGGCCGTCTGTCTGCGCGGATTGGGTGAGGCGGGGCGCGTGGCGCTGACACAGGCTATGCGCGATTCAGGCACGGTATTGCAGTGGGATGTCCCTGGCCCCATGATCGACAAGCACTCGACCGGGGGGTTGGGCGACTCGGTTTCCCTGCTGCTGGCGCCGGCGCTGGCCGCCTGCGGTGCCTTTGTACCCATGATTGCCGGCCGGGGTCTGGGCCATACCGGCGGCACCATAGACAAGCTGGAGGCCATACCCGGCTTGCGCACCACCTATGACGCCGAGGCGTTGCAGGCATTGGTACGCCGGCAGGGCGCCGCCATCGTTGCTGCCAACGCGGCCATAGCACCGGCCGACCGGCGGCTGTATGCCGTTCGTGATGTCTCTGGCACCGTCGAAAGCATCGATCTGATCACCGCCTCGATCCTGTCGAAAAAGCTGGCCGCGGGGATCGGCGCGCTGATCATGGATGTCAAATGTGGCACCGGCGCCTTCATGACCGGGCGGCACGAGGCCCGTGAACTGGCGCGTGCCCTGGTCGATACCGCAACGGGCGCGGGCTGCCCCACCGTGGCGCTGATCACCGACATGAACCAGCCGCTGGCCCCTACCGCCGGCAATGCACTGGAAGTGGCCACGGTGATGGAAGCGTTCGAAACGCCCGCCAGTCACCCCGCCCTGATGGCCGTGACCGAAGCCCTGGGCGGCGAGGCGTTGGTGTTGGCCGGGCTGGCGCGCACCCCGGGCGACGGCGCGGCGATGATCTTGCAGGCCATTGGCGATGGCCGCGCGGCCGAGCGTTTTGGCGCCATGGTCGCCGCGCAGGGCGGCCCGCATGACTTTCTGTCGCAATGGCGCGCGCATTTGCCCCTTGCGCCGGTTGTACGCGCCTTGCCCTGCCCGCGCCGGGGTGTGCTGGCCGCGGTTGACGGGCGCGCCCTTGGTCACGCCGTGATCGCGCTTGGCGGCGGGCGCCAGGTGGAAAGCGACCGCATCGACCCGTCTGTGGGCCTGTCCCGGATAGCACGCATTGGGGCACAACTGGAACCGGGCGAGCCGCTGTGCCTGATCCATGCGGCCAGCGACAGCGCAGCCGATACCGCCGCCGCCAGCCTGGCCGATGCCTTTACACTGGCCGATGCCGCCCTGCCCCCCCGGCTGATCCACGAGAGGATCGCATGAGCCGGGCGTTTCTGATCGTGCTGGACTCGGTCGGCTGCGGCGGTGCGCCCGATGCCGCCGATTTCGGCGATGAAGGGGCAAACACGCTGGGCCATATCGCCCTGGCCTGCGCCGAGGGGCGCGCCGAGGAAGGGCGCAGCGGCCCCCTGCGCCTGCCGGTGCTGGACGGGCTGGGGCTCGGGCGGGCAATAACGCTGGCATCGGGCCTGCGCGCGCCCGGCCTTGGCGGCCACCCCCGGGGCCTGTGGGGTGCCGCGACCGAGGTGTCGCGCGGCAAGGACACCCCCTCGGGGCATTGGGAACTGGCCGGCGTTCCGGTACCCTGGCAATGGCACCTGTTTCCTGAAACCGCGCCCGTGTTCGACAAGGCGCTGGTGGATCAGGTCTGCAAGTTGGCGGGCACGGACGGCATTCTGGGCAATTGCCGTGCGGCGGGGCTGCAGATCATGGCTGATCTGGGCGCCGAACATCTGCGCAGCGGCTGGCCCATCTGCTATACCTCGGCCGACAGCGTATTTCAGATTGCCGCGCATGAGGCGGCATTCGGCCTTGACCGGCTTTATGCACTCTGCGCCGCGCTGGCACCTTCTCTGCATGCCTGCCGCGTGGGACGGGTGATTGCACGCCCTTTCACGGGCGATGCCGTCAATGGCTTTCGTCGCACCCCCAACCGCCGGGATTTCGCCATAGCCCCGCCTGCACCCACGGTGCTTGACTGGGCCAGTGATGGTGGCCGGAAAGTGCATACCATTGGCAAGGTGGCCGACATCTTTGCCCATTCCGGCACCGGCACGGTCCACAAAGGCGATGACGACAGCGCACTAATTCAACATCTCCACAGGCTTGCCGGATCAGCTGAAAGTGGCTCCTTGACGTTTTGCAATCTGGTCGAGTTCGACAGCCTGTATGGCCACCCGCGAGACGTGTCAGGCTATGCCCGCGCGCTGGAAGCGTTTGACCATCAGGCCGGCCAGTTTCTGGCGCGCCTGAAACCGGGCGATCTGGCGATCTTTACCGCCGATCATGGCAATGACCCCACTTGGCACGGCACAGATCATACGCGCGAACGGGTGCCGGTCCTGGCATGGGGATACGGGGCCGGGGCGATCGGGCATTGCCGCTATGTCGATGTGGCTGCCAGCATTGCCGATCATCTGAGGCTTGGCATGCGGGGGCCGGGGCGCAGTTTTCTGCCTGCTGCGCCTGCTAGATTTCGGTGACCCGGCACTGCGGCAACAGGGCCTGGACATCCTCGCCCCGGCACAATGCTGTCGATTCCGTCATCACCGCAGCCGCCGCGGCCGCCGTACCCAATTGCAGTGCCTGGGCAAAAGACGCCCGGCGTGCCAGTGCCAGGGTGAACCCTGCCGTGAAACTGTCGCCCGCACCGACCTTGCTGCGCACCTTGACCACAGGGGGGGTGCAATGAAGGCGCTCTTGCGCCGTGACAAGAACCGACCCGGCGGCCCCACAGGCCACCACCAGCATGCGGGCAACACCGCGCCCGACCAGACCGCCGGCAAGATCGGCGGCTGCCGGCGGATCAAGCGCTTCTCCGCGCAGCCCTCGGACCTCGGTTTCGTCCAACCGCAGCATGAAGGGCGGGTGGGTGGCCGGTGACTCCATCAGCGTGGTCAAGGCCGGCCCCGAAGTATCGATGATGACCCGGGCGCGCATCCTGGCGGCGCACGCCACCAGATGCGAGGGGAAACCGGGTGGAACACCGGGCGGCTGACTACCGCTTAATACAACCAGCCCCTCTGAGGGCAGCGACGCGGTGACTGCATCCTGAAACCGCGTTACCTGCGTGGCGTCCCATTCAGGGCCTGGCAGGGTAAAGCGATACTGACCGCCATCGCGTATATCGGTCACGCTGACGTTCTGCCGGGTTTCGCCCGCGATCTCCAGATTTGTCAGATCAACCCCTTCAGCGCGCAACAGTTCAGCCACCCGCGCGCCGGTCAACCCGCCCAGCGCGGCAAAGGCCCGTGAGTGCCCGTCAAGCCGCAAGATGGCCCGGGATACGTTCAGACCACCGCCTCCCGCTTCGGTTATCGGCTGGGCGACCCTGATCTTTGGGCCCGGCTGCACCATTGGCGCATCGACCGACAGGTCAAGCGCGGGGTTCAGGGTAATGGTCAGGATAGTGTCCTGCTGGGTCGGCATCTGGGTTGGACCCGCCTTGCGCTGCTAACATCCGCAACAGCATAGCCCCGGGCCGGTGCGGGGACCAGCCCCGCACCGGGCAGCCACAGGCCGGTCACCCAACGTGGATCAGGGTTGCAAACAATCTGGGATCGATGCTGTCTGCGGCAAATGTCGGCCCCTCGGTCAGCACGCTGATGGCGTCATGGCTGTGCAAGCTTTCCTGATGGCTGGCAACAACCCTGAAATCGCCGATCCGCGTATCGCCTTGCAGCCCCTGGCAGAACAGGCGGGCGGCATCTTCCACAAAGATCGGGTTCGCGGCGTTCAGTTCGGCGAATGCCTGCTCATCCTCGCGCTTGACCATGACCTGGGTTTCGGTCGGCACCGCAGCGCGGCAGATTTCGATGAGGTCTTCAAACCACAAGGTCTTGCCTGGCAAGACCTCGACCGACACGCGCGCAACCGAGCGTTGCGAATGCGGGGTCGCCAACTGCCCCCGCCCTGACCGCGCATGTTCGCTCAGTTCCAGAGAGCAAGGACAGGTAGAGGAATAAACGTAATCCAGATGCATGAAGAAACGCCGCGTGCCGGCCTTTTCAACCAGTTCCAGCGCGATGTCGTAATACTGCCAGCCTGACAGGCCCGACCGCAGGCTGTTGACCCGCATCGGAAAGGAAAAGCGCATCTGGATACGGGCATCCAGACTGTCCAGGTCGGCTTTGTAGTCATCCAGCGCCGCTTCGATCACACTGGTGCTGAAGCGTTTTTCAGAGTGCTGATAAAAGCTGCGCATGATCCGGCTCATGTTGATGCCCTTCTTGTCGGCATCAAGGCTGACCGTTCCGGTCACGCTGGTTTCCAGCATGATATCGCCTGATCCTTCGCCATCGGATTGACGTGTACGGAACCGAACAGGCAGCCGGAAGTTGGAAATACCGACATGCTGGATCGGTTTTCTGGCACCCCGGATCAGGCTGGACGGCCCATTCTGCAAGTCGGGCATCGTGCGCTTGTATGCCACATCCGGCACGAAATCGGCCGGATAGTCGCGCCGAAAGGCCGGATAGGCCGGGTTTTCGACACCGGGCAGCAGGGCCATCACCGCGGGGTCCAGGGCCACGATTTCGGCATCGGTGGCACGACCGGCCCAGCGCCGCAGCACATCGATTGCCGCTTCGGCCTCATCACGGTGTGGTTCACGCTGTCCGACCGGGCGTTGAATATTCATGGCGTCCCCTCGTTCCGGGAAGGATGATTGGCGAGTTCGCATCGGCGCCTGACAGGAAGATAAGCGCGCCTCGCTCACTTTCCACATCTTACGCATACCAACGCGCGCCGGATCACATTTCTGCCGCTCTCGCCATTCGCCCTGGCGGTTTACGCTGCCTCCAGCGCTGCCATCAGATCATCGCACAGATCACCCGCATCCTCCAGCCCGACACTGAGCCGGATAAGCCCCGGCGTGATTCCCAGCAGGGCCTTTTGCGCATCCGGCAGGCGCTGATGCGTCGTGGTCGCAGGATGCGTGGCGATCGACCGGGCATCACCCAGGTTGTTGGAAATCAGCACGATCTGCAGCGCATTCATGAAACGGAACGCCGCCTCCTTGCCACCGGCCAGATCGATTGCCAGCATCGTTCCCGGCCCGCCCATCTGGGACCGGGCAATCGCATGTTGCGGATGGTCCGGCAGGCCCGGAAAGATGACCCGCGCAAGCTTCGGGTGCCCTTGCAACGCCTCGGCCAGCCTTTGCGCACTCGCGGTCTGCGCCCGCACACGCAGATCAAGCGTGGTCAGCCCGTTCAGCAAGACCCAGGCGTTAAATGGGCTCATCGCGCCGCCCGTATGTTTCATGTAGGGTTCAACGGTGCCGCGGATGATGTCGCGGCTGCCAAGGATCACACCGCCAAGGCAACGCCCCTGGCCATCAATATGCTTGGTGGCGGAATAGATCACCACATCGGCCCCCAGTTCCGCCGCGCGGCTGAACACCGGGGTGGCAAAGACATTGTCCACCACGACCCGTGCGCCCGCCTGATGCGCAATATCGGCCACGGCGGACAGATCGATCACCTCCAGCGTGGGGTTTGACACGGATTCCAGAAACACCAGGGCCGTTTGCGGTGTGACCGCCCCGCGCCAGGCGTCCAGATCGGTGCCATCGACCAGATCAACGCGCACCCCATAGCGGCGCAGCACCTCGTCCAGCACATACAGGCATGATCCGAACAGGGCGCGCGCCGCCACAACATGATCGCCCGCCTTCAGCATCGACATCAGGGCCCCCGATACCGCCGCCATGCCGCTGGCGGTGGCAAAGGCATCTTCATACCCTTCGAGTGCGGCAATCCGCGATTCGAACGCGGCCACCGTGGGGTTGCCATAGCGGGCGTAGATGAATTCATCCTCACCCGCTTTCAGAAACCGCGTCTCGGCGGCTTCGGCAGAGGGGTACACGAACCCCTGGGTCAGCCAGATGGGTTCGGCCACCTCGCCATACTGGCTGCGGCGCGCGCCGGCATGCACCGAAAGCGTGCGCGGCTTCCAGCCTTTTTCTGTTGCCTTCGCCATCGCGCCCTCCTGCGAAAACCCTGTACGGCCCGCGCGGGCCACCCTTGCGCGCAGATAGGCCCCGCCGACGCGAAAGGTCAATCCGCGACGGCTCCGGCGCCACGGGTTGCCCGCGATATTCCCCCAAAACGCACGGAAGCGGTCAAGGATTTGCCTGTTTTCCGGCGGAACCTGCGCAGCGGGAAGACACCAAGGGACGTCATCGATGAATGATCCACTTCGACCGGCAAGACGGCAAGGCCGTACATCCCTCCGGGCACGTGACCGCAAGCAGACCTGCGTGACGCTGGGCGCAATCCTTTGTGGTGTGATGGCACTGATGCCCGGCGCGCAGGGCAAGGCCCTGGCCACCAGCCCCCATGCAACGATCACGGCAAGCACCCCTTACACCGTTCCGGCGGGCCCATTGACACCGGCAGATCAGGAACGGATACGCGCCGCAATGCGCGGCATGACGGCGGCCGAACTCAGCCTGACCTATGCGCGCATTCACACCACCTTCCGCGCCCTGCTGTCGTATCATGATCTGAGTGCAGCGCGAACCCTGGTAGACTATGCGGCCGTGGCCAACGCCGAAATGCATCGCCGACGGGTTGCGCGTCCGGCCAGCACCGAAAGCCCGCGCGCCATGATGCTGCTTTTTGAACTGGTGCTCTGACCGCCCCTGCCCTGATGCCCCCCTTGCCTTTGCGCCCGCCACGCCTCAGGTTGTGGCCAAAGCAAGGGAGTCACGCATGACATCTGCCATCGACCTGTATTACTGGCCCACCCCCAACGGCTGGAAAGTCAGCATAGCGCTCGAGGAAATGGGCCTGCCCTATGCCGTCAAGCTGGTCAATATCGGCGCGGGCGAGCAGTTCGAGCCCGATTTTCTGGCGATTGCACCCAACAACCGCATGCCCACCATCGTCGACCCCGATGGCCCTGACGGCGCGCCGATCTCGATCTTCGAATCCGGCGCCATCCTGCAGTATCTGGCGCGCAAGACCGGCCAGTTCGGCGGACCAACGGAACGTGACCGCATTGCCGTCGATCAATGGCTGATGTGGCAGATGGGCGGCGTGGGGCCGATGGCCGGCCAGTGCCACCACTTCATCAGCTACGCGCCCAACATGGACCCGCCCCAGGATCTGCCCTATGCGAAAGACCGCTACCGGCGCGAGGTAGGCCGGCTTTATGGCGTGCTGGACAAGCAACTGTCCCGGCACAGCCATGTCGCCGGCGATTTCCTGTCAATTGCCGATATGGCGATCTGGCCCTGGGCGATCCTGTGGGAGCGGCAGGAACAGACACTTGACGACAAGCCGAACCTGAAACGCTGGCTGGACGAACTGGCCGCGCGGCCCGCCTTCGAGCGCGGCAAGGCGGTGGCCGCCGAAAGCCGCCGGCAATCCGATGCCCGGATGGACCGAAAGGCACAAGAAGTGCTGTTCGGAGTGAAAGCCGGAAGCTGACCCAGGCACCACCACGCCCGCCCCATGCCTGGTTTCCCCGGCGGGGCGGCAGCAGGCAGGAAGCCCGCCTTGCAATCCAGGCGGCATCAACCGGCCAGACTATCGGTCACCCCGAGCAAAATCGGTTGAATTGATTCAAGAACCATGCGCTTGCTTTGGCAAGGGTATGGCTTTTGATGCCCACAGCGTTGAATGGGGACGTTCATGGAAACGCTTGCGCTGCTCTTGGGCATTGTGCTGGCATTCGGGCTTGCCGGTTTCGGCAGCAACAATGACAACAGCACCGACGAAGACGAGCCCGGGCGCGAGATCATCGGCACCGATGGCGATGACATGCTGAGCGGCACGGATGGCAATGATACGCTGCGCGGGCTTGCGGGCAATGACCTGCTGCTGGGGCGCGGCGGTGACGACTTGCTGGAGGGCGGGCAGGGCAACGACACGCTGGACGGCGGGCCGGGCACGAACACGCTGCTGGGTGGCGAGGGGGACGACGTGTTGATCCTGGCGCACCCGTTTGGCATGGGCAGCCTCCTTGACGGCGGGGCAGGCACAGACCGGCTGGATGCCAGCGATTTCGACCATCGCCTGTCGTTGGTGATCGGCGCGACCGAAGGCACCGTCAGCTATGATGTCGAGAACCCGGACGAGCCGACCGATTTCGAGCAGGTAACCGGCATCATCCGCGATATCGAGATCATCGACCTGCCGGATGTCGGCTTCAACTTCGTCGACTTTGGCGCCGATGCCCCGGCAATGCAGATCAACGGTGGCGATGGCGACAACATCTTCATCGGCATCGCCGAGGCACATACGCTGACCGGCGGCATGGGCGACGACGAATTCGGCGTGCTGGATTTTGCGCCCGGCCTGCAGATCGACGGCGTCGGTGGATCGAACTATCTGGAAGGGCAGCTTCCGGACGGCGCGACCCTGATTTTTGACACCGATGGCAGCGCCCAGCCCCGCATCCTCGTAGTCAACGAGGGCCTGGTGCCGATTTCCCAGATCAACAACGTGGACAACTGGGTCCTGTTCACCGAGGATTCGCTGATCAATGCCAGGGCCGCCAGCAACGACCTGCGGATCGAACTGCGCACAGGCGTGCAGAACGAAATCTTCGGGGGCTCAGGTGACGATGTGCTGATCGGCAACGGCATGCTGTTCGGCGCAGAGGGCGATGACACGCTGTCCGGCGGCGGCACCTTGCTGGGCGGAGCGGGCGATGACGTGCTGGTCGGCTGGGGGTCGCTCGACGGGGGCGCGGGTGACGACGTGCTGATCACCGACATGGGGCCGGGGCAGGAAGAGCCCGGCTCCGTCCTGACCGGCGGCCCGGGGGCGGATCTGTTCGATGTGCGGCTGACCTACCTGTCCGGCACGGCCGGTGGCCCGACCGACCCGATCCGGATCACCGATTTCAGCGCCGAGGACCGGCTTGAGCTGACGGTCTTCCACGACTCGCAACTGGACTTCCCTTCAGACCCGCCGGATCTGGCGTTCGTGCCTGACAGCGAATCCGGCGCCCTGCTGGTCCAGTTGAACGGCGAGACGGCGATGATCATGGACGGGCTCGACGCCCTGCCAGAAGATGCCCTGACCCTGCGTTTCGTCCCCTTTGATATCGATCTGGGCGTCGTGCCAGGCTTGGGCACCTCCTTCATCAGCTGACCGGCGTCCCCTGACCGTGCGCCCGGGGCCGATGGCCCCGCGCTCAGATTGCTGCCTTGCGCATCTCGTCCAGGTAGATTTCCCGCAGCCGCGCCACGACCGAGCCCGGCTTGCCGCCTCCCAGGGCAACCCCGTCGATTTCCACAACCGGCATCACGAAGGTGCTGGCCGAGGTGACAAAGGCCTCGTCCGCTTCCTGCGCCTCGGCCACGGTGAAGGGGCGCTCCTCCACCTCCATCTGCGCCTCGCGGGCAAAGCGCAGCACGGCGGCGCGGGTGATCCCGTGCAGGATGGCGTTGGAAAGCTGGCGGGTGATGATCCGGTTGCCCTTGACGATATAGGCGTTGTTCGACGTGCCCTCGGTCACCACACCGTCCTCGACCATCCAGGCATCGTCGGCGCCCGCCTTTTTCGCCATCATCTTGCCCCAGGACGGGAACAGCAGCTGCGTGGTCTTGATGTCCCGCCGCGCCCAGCGCTGATCGTCGATGGCGATCACCTTCATGCCCACCTTCGCCGCGGGATTGTCAGCCAGCCCGGGTTTGGATTGGGTAAAAAGCACCACCGTCGGCGGGCAGGTCGCCGGGTCCGGCCAGACAAAATCGCGGTCGCCGGGCGCGCCGCGGGTGACCTGCAGATAGATCATCCCCTCATCGATGCCGTTCCTGGCCACCAGTTCGCGGTGAATCGCCAACCACGCATCGCGGTCATGGGGGTTGACCAGTACCAGCTCGTCGCAAGACCGCTGCAGGCGCGCGACATGGCCGTCGAAATCGATCAGCTTGCCGCCCAGCACGCTGGTCACCTCATAGACGCCGTCGCCCATCAGAAAGGCACGATCGAAGATCGATACCTTCGCCTCGGCCTCGGGCAGATAGTCGCCATTCACATAGACGGTGCGGGTCATGGGCTTTCTCCTATCCCCAAAGGTCGGTCTCGGGCGGGTGCACACCGTCCGCATCATATCTCAACGCATGGTCGCGGTCTTCTGCCAGCAACAGCGGGCCGTCAAGATCAACAACCTCGGCCCCCTGCGCGACCAGCAACGCCGGCGCCATGGCCAGCGAAGTGCCAACCATGCAGCCCACCATCACCCGGTAATCCGCCGCCCGCGCGGCATCGCGCAGGGCCAGCGCCTCGGTCAGCCCGCCGGTCTTGTCCAGCTTGATGTTGACCATGTCGTACTTGCCCGCCAGGTCCGGCAGGCTGTCACGGTCATGGCAGCTTTCATCAGCACAGACCGGCAGCGGGCGGGCAATCTCGGCCAGCATCCCGTCCTGCCCTGCGGGCAGCGGCTGCTCCACCATCGCCACACCAAGACGCAGCAGATGCGGGGCCAGATCGGCATAGACCTCGGCTGTCCAGCCTTCGTTGGCATCGACGATGATCGTGGCATCGGGCGCGCCGGCGCGCACCGCCTCCAGCCGGGCCATGTCATCAGGCGTGCCCAGCTTGATCTTCAACAGCGGGCGATGCGCGTTACGCGCCGCCGCCGCGCGCATCTTCTCGGGCGCGTCCAGCGACAGGGTAAAGGCCGTCACCATCGGCCCCGGCGCGGCCAGCCCGGCAAGCTCCCAGACCCGCCGCCCGGCGCGCTTCGCCTCCCAGTCCCACAGCGCACAGTCCACCGCATTCCTCGCCGCCCCGGCCGGCAAGGCCGCCTGTAGCTCCGCCCGGTCAGTCCCCGCGGGCAAGCCCTCTATCTGCGCCGCCACCGATTCCAGCGTCTCGCCATAGCGCGCATAGGGCACGCATTCGCCACGGCCCAGCACACCGTCACGCTCGACGGTGACACTCAGCACCGCCGCCTCGGTCCGGCTGCCACGGGCGATGGTAAACACCTCCGCCAAGCGAAACCGCTCTGCCCTGACCGCAATCATTGCTGCCCCTTCATTTTGCAAAAAATACTCACAGGGGTTTCCAAAGGGGGGGCGTGCCCCCCCTTTGGCGCAGGAGCGCGAGGGGCGCGCAGCCCCTCGCCCGCCCCGCCTCAGACCGCCGCCCGCGCGTCCCCCCGCACCCCGGCGCCATAACGGAACGGGTCCGTCGCCGGCAACCCCGTGCGCGCCTGAACCTCGGCCAGATAGGCCCGCGCCGAGGCATCATCCATCGCCTGGGTGTTCACCGCCACACCCACCGTCACACAGGCCGGGTTCGCCACCCGCGCCAGCCCCTCGGCCATCTCGCGCACTGCCTCGATCGTCGGCAGGGCATAGCCGGGCAGGCCGCGCATATGTGCCCGCGTCGGTTCATGGCAGATGACCAGCGCATCGGGCTGTCCGCCGTGAATCAACGCCAGTGTCACACCGGAATAGGACACATGAAACAGGCTTCCCTGCCCCTCGATCAGGTCCCAGTGGTCATCGGCATTGTCCGGCGTCAACCATTCGATGGACCCGGCCATGAAATCCGCGATCACCGCATCCAGCGGCACCCCGTCGCCGGTGATCAGGATGCCCGTCTGCCCGGTCGCGCGGAAAGAAGCCTTCATCCCCCGCTCGCGCATCTCGCGCTCCATGCAAAGCGCGGTATACATCTTGCCGACCGAACAATCCGTGCCCACCGCCAGCATCCGCTTGCCGCGCCGTTTCTCGCCGTTGGCAATGGGATATTTCACCGACGGAATGCGCACATCGTGCAGCTTCCGCCCTGTTGCGCGGGCAACGGCGGCCAGATCCTCTTCGTCACGCAAGAGATTGTGCAGACCGGATGCCAGGTCGAAACCTTCCTCCAGCGCCTGAACCAGAACCTTTTTCCAGGCCTGGCTGATGACCCCGCCCCGGTTGGCCACACCAATGACCACGGTCTTGACACCTGCCGCCCTGGCTTCGGCCAGAGTCATGTCCGGGATGCCCATGTCGGCCTTGCAGCCTGGCAGGCGCAACTGGCCCAGCGCATATTCCGGCCGCCAGTCCTTGATCCCCTGCGCCACCTTGGCCGCCAGGGGATCGGGCGCATCGCCCAGGAACAACAGATAGGGTGTCTCGATCATGGAAGCCTCGATTCTGCCAGGATTGCCCTGCGCCGCCGCATATCCACTCACCCTGCCGGAAAACACGGTGAATGTGCTGAGTTTTTTCGATCCTTCAGCGCATCTCGACGCAAGAATATTCGACAGTTTCAAAATTTTACAGGATAATTCTTACAAATTTCCGGGTGCTGCTGCTGAAACACCCCGCACTGGCGTGATTGCTGCATCCTTCCTTAGCAGTCGCAGAAAACGGGGTTGCGCGCCATGGCGCAAGATAATAACCACGCTAGGCACCAAGCAGAAACTTCCTTTCGCAGGGTTATGCCATGTCCTTTCGCCTTCAGCCCGCCCCTCCGTCGCGCCCGAATCGGTGTCAGCTTTTCGGCCCCGGCTCGCGGACAGCGCTGTTCGAAAAGATGGCCGCATCCAAGGCCGATGTGATCAACCTGGATCTCGAGGATTCGGTGGCGCCCGGCGACAAGGACAGCGCGCGCGCCAATGTCATTGCCGCCACGCATGAGATCGATTGGGCCAACAAGTATCTGAGCGTGCGCATCAACGGGCTGGATACGCCCTTCTGGTACCGCGATGTGGTGGATCTGCTGGAACAGGGCGGCGAACGGCTGGATCAGATCATGATCCCCAAGGTGGGTTGCGCCGCCGACATCTATGCCGTCGATGCGCTGGTCAGCGCCATCGAGGCGGCCAAGGGCCGGAAGAAACGCATCAGTTTCGAGGTAATCATCGAATCCGCAGCCGGCATCGCGCATGTCGAAGAGATTGCCGCCGCCAGCCCGCGCCTGCAGGCCATGAGCCTGGGCGCCGCCGATTTCGCCGCCTCGATGGGCATGCAGACCACCGGAATCGGCGGCACACAAGAGAACTATTACATGCTGCGCGGGGGCCAGCAGTACTGGTCCGACCCCTGGCATTGGGCACAAACAGCCATTGTCGCCGCCTGCCGCACACATGGGGTGTTGCCGGTTGACGGGCCGTTTGGCGATTTCTCTGATGACGAGGGGTTCCGGGCGCAGGCACGGCGCTCGGCCACGCTGGGCATGGTCGGCAAATGGGCCATCCACCCCAAGCAGGTCGCGCTTGCCAATGAGGTTTTCACCCCGTCGGCCGAGGCGGTGGCCGAGGCGCGGGAAATCCTGGAGGCGATGGAGGCCGCCAAGGCCCGTGGCGAGGGGGCGACCACCTACAAGGGCCGGCTGGTCGATATCGCCAGCATCAAGCAGGCCGAAGTGATCGTACGCCAGGCCGAGATGATCAACGCAGGCTGAGCCGTCAGTCAGCACCAAGTCGAATGGGGCGTTGCCCCCGCCCCGGCCTGAAACCACGACCGCCAGCCCGCCCCCCCGCGCCCGTTTTTCAGGATGCAGGGCACGGGCTCAGGCACGGGCACAAGGACGGACACGGCGCCGGTTCAGCGCCGGCGCAACGCCATGCGTGCCATCAGCCCGTCGCGCCGTATGAACTGGTGCCACAGGGCAGCCGCGACATGCAGCGCGATCAGCGCCATCAACAGGCGCGAAGCGATGGTATGCACCACGCGCGCGGGGTGGTCGAACCCGGCCGGCATGGCACCATCGCCGAACACCGCATCAGGCAGGCCCGCAGCACGGGAAAACGCCATGCCGGACAGGGCCATCGCAAACGCCAGGACATAAAGCGCCCAATGCGTGACCGGGGCCAGCCGATTGATCAGGCTGTTGCCCGTATCAACTGGCGCAGGGCGCCGCGTCGTCAACCGTACGGCCAGACGCAGCACCATCAGAAACAGCGTCAGTAACCCAAGCCCCATATGCAGCCTGAACGAGATCAGCTTGGCCGGGTCGCTGTTGGCCAACGGCGCCAGGATCTGGCTGCCGGCGATCAGAAGTCCGACCAGGCAGAATGCAAGCGCCCAGTGCAGCACGACAAGAACGGGATGATAGCGATCCGGCATCGGGGCCCCTTTCCGCAGTTGGCATGTAAGCGTGCCGCCATTCTGCCCATCCGGTCAATCCCGCTGCGCAGCCGCCGCAAGAGGCGCAGCGGTTGACGCGCGCTTACTCGGCAAAGCGTGCCGGGCGTTTCTGCATCTCGGCCATAACCGCCTCGATCTGGTTTGCGCTGCCCATGATGGCCGCCTGCAACCGCGCCTCCAGCGCCAGATGGGCGTCATCACCCGGCCAGGCGGCGCGCGTCAGGGCCTTGGCGCCGCGCACGGCATCGGGATTGCGTGCGGCAATGGCCCGCGCCATCGCGCGCGCCTCGGCCAGCGGATCATCGACAAGCCGGGTCACCAGGCCCAGTGTCGCGGCCTCTTCAGCAGGCAGAACGCGGGCTGTCAGCATCAGTTCCAGCGCCTGATCGGCGCGCATCAACCCGGGCAACAGCTTGGTCAGGCCCATATCCGGGATCAGGCCCCATTTCGCCTCCATGATCGACAGGCGCGCATCAGGTGCACACAGGCGGAAATCGGCGCCCAGCGCAAGCTGCATGCCCGCACCATACACCGGCCCGTGCAGTGCCGCGATAACGGGAACCGGCAAATCGGCCCAGACTGTGCAGGGGTGCTGAAAGCGGTTGGCCGCGCGACCGGCGGGCGGGGCCTGCATTTCAGCGCGCAATTCCTCGATCCGGCTGGCAAAGGCCTGCAACAGGGATATGTCGATCCCGGCACAGAACCCCTTGCCCATTCCGTGCAGGATGACCGCGCGCAGCCCCTTGTGGGTCGCCAACGCGTCGCCCGCCGCCGACAAGGCGGCAAACATCGCCTCATCCATGGCATTCAGCTTTTCCGGGCGGTTCAGGGCCACCTCGGCAATACCGTCTTCAATGGTGATGATAAGCCGCTCATTGGCTGGCGTCGCCATCCTGTCCTCCTGCATGCTGCCTGCATGCCCAGCGTGCCCGGCAAGCCCCCACTGGGCAAGCACGACGTGACGGCAGTGACAGCGTGGCAATCATGCCGGGCCGCCCGGCCCGTGCCAACAAGCCCCTGTGAAGCCGTCATGGCCGCGCTTGTGCCCCTGCCGGGCATTTGCCATCATCACAACGCCGGGAACGGCCCGCTGCGCACCCTCTGTGCTGCCGGGGTATTGCAAGGAGGCGCCAATGCGCTGGATCATCAGGATTGTCGCCGTTCTGGTCTCGCTGGTATTGCTGGGGGTTTCAGCGCTTTTCCTTATCCCGGCAGAACGACTGGCAGGGATCGCCGCGCAGCAGTTCCAGGTCGCCACGGGCCGCAGCATGGCGATTAGCGGATCGGTACGGCCCAGCATCTATCCGGTCATCGGGGCCAGGGTCGAAGGCGTGCGCATCGACAATGCCCCCTGGTCTGATGCGGGCCCGATGCTGGAAGCCGATGCAGTCGATCTGGGCCTGGACCTGGCGGCATTGATCAGGGGCGAGTTGATCGTGCGCCGGTTCGAGGCGCAGGGGCCGCGCATCCTGCTGGAACGGCAGGCAGACGGGCGCATGAACTGGGTTTTCGAGCGCCTGAACGACGATGGCACCCCTGCCCCTTCGACCGCCAGTGCCGGCGATGGGCGCACCCCGGCCCTGTCGATCGATCTGGTGGAAATACGTGGTGCGACGCTGCGGTTCATCGATCATGTTTCCGGCACGGACCTGCGGCTGGATAGTATCGATGCCGATCTGCGCATGCCCGAACCCGGCGGCGCAGGTACCTTTGCCCTGTCCGGCCTGCTGAACGGACAGCGCTTTGCTTCAGAGGCTGAAATCGGAACGGTCCTGGGCTTTCTGGCCGGCGATGTGGCAGCGGTCAGGGTGCAGCTTGAAGCCGGCGCTGCGGAAGCCCGGTTCGAGGGGCGCGCCGGGCTGTCGCCACTGGCCGCAGAGGGGCGCGCCACCCTGAACGCCCCCACGCTGGCGCCGCTGCTGGCCCTGGCCGGTCAAACCGGGCCAGAGCCGCTGCCCGCCGCGGCCAGGCCACTGAACGTCAGCGGGCAGGTCACCCTGGCCCCTGCCGGCAGCCTGCATCTGCGCGATACCTCGGTCGGCTTTGGGGCCAACCGGACGCGCATGGCACTAGATCTGACCTTCGACGGCCCGCGCCCGCGGTTGTCTGGCGATATCACCGCCGACGCGCTGGACCTGCGCGGTCTGACGGGCCCGGCAGACACACCGGCGGCACCCGCCGATTCCGGCTGGTCGCGCGAGCGGATCGACGCCTCGGCGGTTGACCTGCTGGATGCCGCCGTAACCCTGCGCGCCGGGGCCGTGCGCACCGATTTTCTGGACCTCGACGCGGTCAATGCTGTGTTGACCATAGACCGCGCCCGCGCCGTGTTCGACCTGCGTGAAATCCGCCTGTTCGAGGGGCGCGCAACCGGGGAATTCGTGGTCAACAACCGCTCTGGCCTGTCGGTCGGGGGCAATCTGCGCGCCGACACACTGGCACTCTTGCCGCTGATCCGGCAATTCGCCGACTTCGAGCGCCTGACCGGCACCGGCAGTGCCGAGTTGCGCTTTCTCGGAGTTGGCAATTCGCTGGATGCAATCATGCGCAGCCTGTCGGGCGAGGGGCGGCTGGCGCTGGACCGGGGCGAGATCATCGGCCTGGACCTGGCCGGGATGCTGCGCAACATGGACATGTCCTACATGGGCGAAGGCAACCGCACGGTCTATGACAGTGTCACCGGCAGCTTTGCCATTCAGGACGGCGTGCTGAACAACACCGATCTGCAGCTTGCCTCGCGGTTGTTGACCGTTGATGGGCGTGGATCAGTCGATATAGGCCAGCAAAGGCTGGATTATCGGGTCATCCCCTCTGCCATGCGCGATGCTGCGGGGGCGGCCGCCATTCGCGTCCCGCTGTCGATCACCGGGCCCTGGTCACAACCCCGCTTTCGGCTTGATCTGGAGGGGCTGGCCGAGGAACGCCTGCGCGAAGAACGCGAGCGGCTTGAGGCGCGCGCGCGCGAAGAAGTCCAGCGGCTGGAAGCCGAGGCCCGCGAGCGCGCCGAGGCCGAGGCACTGCGCCGGCTGGGGCTGGAACGCCAGGAAGGGCGCGACGCGCGCGAAACACTGCGCGACGGCGCGCGTGACCGTGTCGAGCAGGAGATTGGCCGCGGCCTGCGGCGGCTTCTGGGCGGCGACTAGTCGCCAAGACGTCACTGGACTGCTGGCAGGGAACCCGGCATTCAACTATGACCGTTGAAAACGGGACGAAGGCAGGCATCTGGCGTCACCGGCGATGACAGCATTGACACGATACTCTCGCCTGGAAGGCTCAGGCATATGGCGCCCGCATGCGGGGGCACAGCGCCGCGATGTCGCGGTGGTGCTGGGCAAGGCCAGCCTGACACTTCTGGACAGCCGCACCGGCGGCGTTCTGGCGCATTGGTCGTTGCCAGCGGTAGAGCGATTGAACCCCGGGCGCCGCCCCGCCCTGTTCAGCCCCGGGGGTGCCGGAAACGCGCCACCCGGCAAACGCGTCGGAACATCGTCGGACCAGCAGGACACCGCACCCGCGGGCGGCGAAACGCTGGAACTGGATGACGAATTGCTGGTCGATGCGCTGGAAGCCATCCACCGCGCCCTGCGCCCGCCCGAACGCCGGCGCTGGCTGCGCCGGGGCGTCGGTATCGGCACGCTGGCGCTGGTGGCGCTGGTGGCGGTGCTGTGGTTGCCGCCGGCGCTGGTCGATCATACCGCCGGCATCGTGCCGCAGGCCAGCCGCGCACAGATCGCCCGCGCCACGGTCGATACATTGCCTTCGTCCTTTCCCGGTTCCCAGGTCTGTGCGCATCCGGGGGGGCGGCAGGCGCTGGCCACGCTGCGTGCGCGCATCCTGGGCGGCAGTTACCGGGCCCTGGTGATCAGCGGCATCCCGGGTTTCGAGGCGGCCCATCTGCCCGGTCAGGTGATCCTGCTGGGCGATGAGCTGCTGACCCGGCTGGATGCCCCAGAGGCGCTGGCCGGCTATCTGATCGCCGAGGCGATTGTGGCCGAACAGCGTGATCCGCTGCGCGAGGTTCTGCGGCATGCGGGCTTTCGGGCCACGCTAACATTGCTGACAACCGGCCGCTTGCCCGATGATGCCCTGGACGGCTATCTGACCCGCCGGTTGGCAGCGCCGCCCGCACGCCCCCCGGCCGATGCGCTGGTGGCGGCCCTTGGCGAGCTTGGCGTGTCACCCCTGCCCTATGCCAGTGCGCTGGGGAATACGGGCGAGATGACAGGCCTTGCCGACGCGCTGGCTGACGCGCGCATTGCGCCCGGCGACAATGGCGCCGGGCGTTTGATCGGCGATGGCGAATGGCTGATGTTGCAATCGGTCTGCGACAATTGACCCGCCGGGCTAACGGATAAACGCATCCGAAAAGCCCATCGCGCGCGCGGTACCCAGCGCGGCGCGCAGTTCCGCATGGCTGCTGAACGGGCCGGCCAGCACCAGTTGCAATGTTCGGCCACGCTGTCTGGCCTGGCGGGTCACCGGCGGCAGCCCCTGCGATTGCAGCCGGGCGATGGTGTTCTGCGCGTTGGACGGCACAGCAAAGGCCCCAACCTGCACATAGCGCCCGGCGGTTTGCGTTGGCGCTGACGCTGGCGCAGCCGGCGCTGCTGCAACCGGGGTGGCGCGCGGGCTGTCAGCCGTTGCGCGCGCAGACTGAATCTGATCGAAAACCGACCGTTCGACACAGATCACCCCCCGCTCGGGATAACCCGGCGGGCACGGCACGGTCGGAAAATCCGGGCGAGGGGTCACAACCGCCGCGGCGGGTGCGGCCGGCGACGGGGCCGCTGCGGCCGTGCGCGGCCGCTGTTGACGTGGCCTTGCCTGGACGGGCGCCTGGGCAACCGCCGGTGGCGACGCGACAGGTGCCGCAACCGGCGCCGGACGCGATGGCGCCGTGCCGACCGGGGCGGGCGCGGCGGTCTCTGCCGGGGGGGCAGGGCGCCAGCGCGGCGGGCGCGGGTGGCGGAACGTGTCGCGGCCCCCCCGGGGGTGGCCCCGGCGCCCGTCCTGGAACGCCCAGGTCAACCGGGGCCGCGCAGGGCCGCAGCGGCCCCGTCGCCGGCCGCACCCGCCGC
>JAFIED010000196.1 GCA_020832805.1 Pararhodobacter sp. | reverse complement strand
TTCGGCAAGATCATGAAGCCGTTTTCCGAGATCACCATCAAGGTGCGTGAGCGCGAGGAGCAAGCGTAATGGGTCAGAAGGTCAATCCGATCGGCATGCGCCTGCAGGTCAACCGCACCTGGGACAGCCGCTGGTTCGCCGAAAGCAAGAACTACGGCAACCTGTTGCTTGAAGACCTGCGCATGCGCGAGTTCATCAAGGAAGAGTGCAAGGCCGCCGGCGTCAGCCGCGTGATCATCGAACGCCCGCACAAGAAGTGCCGGGTCACGATTCACACCGCGCGGCCAGGCGTGATCATCGGCAAGAAGGGCGCCGATATCGAAACCCTGCGCAAGAAGCTGGCGAACATGACCGACAGCGAGTTGCACCTCAACATTGTCGAGGTGCGCAAGCCGGAACTGGACGCACAGCTTGTGGCGGAATCGATTGCCCAGCAGCTTGAGCGCCGGGTGAGCTTTCGTCGGGCGATGAAGCGTGCGGTGCAGAACTCGATGCGCATGGGTGCCCTGGGCATCCGGGTGAATGTCGGCGGCCGCCTGGGTGGCGCCGAGATCGCGCGCACCGAATGGTACCGCGAGGGGCGGGTGCCACTGCACACGCTGCGTGCCGATATCGACTATGCGCTGGCCGAGGCCCAGACCCCTTACGGGATCATCGGGATCAAGGTCTGGATCTACAAGGGCGACATCATGGAGCATGATCCCCAGGCGCGTGATCGCCGGGCGACCGAGCTTCAGGAAGCCGGCGGCGGGCCGCGCCCGCGCCGCTAGAGCGCCGACAGGAGAGAAAAGATGCTGCAACCGAAACGGACGAAGTTCCGCAAACAGCACAAGGGCCGCATTCACGGTCAGGCGAAGGGCGGGTTTGACCTGAACTTCGGCTCGTTCGGGCTGAAGGCGGTTGAACCGGAGCGGATCACCGCGCGCCAGATCGAAGCCGCGCGCCGCGCCATGACGCGCCACATGAAGCGTCAGGGTCGCGTCTGGATCCGTGTGTTCCCTGATGTGCCGGTGTCGTCAAAGCCGACCGAAGTGCGTATGGGCAAGGGCAAGGGCTCGATCGATTTCTGGGCCTGCAAGGTCAAGCCCGGGCGCGTGATGTTCGAGATCGATGGCGTGGGCGAGGGTATCGCCCGCGAGGCCCTGCGCCTGGCGGCCATGAAGCTGCCGATCAAGACGCGCGTTGTCACGCGCGAGGACTGGTAAGGCAGGAAAGACCTGTCGAACCTGCTGCGATATTCCGCGCGGAACGGGACTAATTCCCGGCCCGCGCGGGTACGGCGCTTGCCAAACTGGGCAAACCCGCCTATAGCGCGGCATCCATCTCCGCCGGGATTCGGGTTACCCAGAGAATCTGGGGCTCTCCGGTGATTGTTGAATGAAGGGAAATGGCGATGAACGCCGATGAACTGAGACAGAAAACGCCGGATCAGCTGCGCGATCAGCTGGTCGCGCTGAAGAAGGAAGCGTTCAACCTGCGCTTCCAGAAGGCGACCAGCCAGCTGGAGAACACGGCTCGCATGCGCCAGGTGCGCCGGGACGCTGCGCGGGTCAAGACCGTGCTGAACCAAAAAGCCCGCGACGCGGCGGCGAACTGAGGAAGCTGATCCATGCCCAAACGTATCCTTCAAGGCACGGTGACGAGCGACAAGAACGCCCAGACCGTGACCGTACTTGTCGAGCGCCGTTTCACCCATCCGGTGATGAAGAAGACCGTGCGCAAGACCAAGAAATACCGCGCGCATGACGCCGACAACCAGTTCAAGGTCGGCGACATCGTCCGCATCGAGGAATGCGCGCCGGTCTCGAAATCCAAGCGCTGGAGGGTGGTGACCGAAGCTTCGGCTTGATCCCACTTTCCGGTTTGAACGAAACCCTGGAACCGCGAAAGGCGCTGGTTTCCAAAGGTCGGGAGTAACCAAATGATCCAGATGCAGACCAATCTGGATGTCGCTGACAACTCTGGCGCACGCCGGGTTCAGTGCATCAAGGTTCTGGGTGGTTCCAAGCGGCGCTATGCGTCGGTGGGCGACATCATCGTGGTGTCGGTCAAGGAAGCCATCCCGAAGGGGCGTGTGAAGAAAGGCGACGTGCGCAAGGCCGTCGTCGTGCGCACCGCCAAGGAAGTTCGTCGCGACGATGGCACCGCCATCCGTTTTGATCGCAACGCCGCCGTCATCCTGAACAACCAGGGCGAGCCCGTCGGTACCCGTATCTTCGGGCCGGTGGTGCGCGAGTTGCGTGCCAAGAACTTCATGAAGATCATTTCGCTGGCGCCGGAGGTGCTCTGATGGCTGCGAAACTCAAAAAGGGTGACAAGGTGATCGTGCTTGCCGGCAAGGACAAGGGCAAGCAGGGCGAGATCACGCGCGTCATGCCCAAGGAAAACAAGGCCATTGTTGACGGGATCAACATTGCCATCCGTCACACCAAGCAAAGCGCGACCACACAGGGCGGCCGGGTGCCGACGGCGATGCCGATCGACCTGTCGAATCTGGCGCTGCTTGACGGCAACGGGAAGGCCACGCGCGTCGGCTTCCGCATCGAGGATGACCGGAAGGTGCGCTTTGCCAAAACCACCGGGGAGGCGATCTGATGCTTGACGCAGCCACCTATACACCGCGCCTGAAGGCCCATTACCGTGACACGGCACGTGCGGCTCTCAAGGAAGAGTTCGGCTATCGCAACGACATGATGATCCCCAAGCTGGACAAGATCGTCCTGAACATGGGCATCGGCGAGGCGGTGAAGGACACCAAGAAGGTCAAATCCGCTCAGGAAGACCTGACCGCCATTGCCGGTCAGAAGGCCGTGATCACCAAGGCAAAGAACTCCATCGCCGGTTTCCGCGTGCGCGAGGAAATGCCGCTTGGTGTGAAGGTCACGCTGCGCGGTGATCGCATGTATGAATTCCTGGACCGGTTGATCACCATCGCCCTGCCGCGCGTGCGAGACTTTCGCGGCGTAAAGGGTACGTCTTTCGATGGCCGCGGCAACTATGCCATGGGCATCAAGGAACACATCGTGTTCCCCGAGATCGATTTCGACAAGGTCGACGAGGTCTGGGGTATGGACGTCATCATCTGCACCACCGCGAAAACCGACGCGGAAGCCAAGGCGCTGTTGAAGCAATTCAACATGCCCTTCAACAGCTGACGCGAGAGGGAGAAAGTAACATGGCCAAGAAATCCATGGTCGAACGCGAAAAGAAGCGTCAGCGCATGGTGCAGAAGAACGCCGCCAAGCGTGCCGCGCTGAAAGCCATCGCCAACGATCAGTCCGTGTCGATGGAAGAGCGCTTCAAGGCGAACCTGAAGCTTGCGCAGTTGCCGCGCAATTCTTCGGCGACGCGTCTGCACAACCGTTGCGAACTGACGGGCCGTCCTAAGGCCTATTATCGCAAATTGAAACTCAGCCGGATCATGCTGCGCGAGCTTGGCTCGTTCGGTCAGGTGCCCGGCATGGTCAAGTCCAGCTGGTAAGGGGGGGATGACATGTCAATGAATGATCCTCTCGGCGATATGCTGACCCGTATCCGCAACGCGCAACTGCGTGGCAAGTCCAAGGTCCGTACGCCGGCGTCAAAGCTGCGCGCCTGGGTTCTGGATGTTCTGCGGGACGAAGGGTACATCCGCGGGTACGAGCCGGTGACCGGGGCAACCGGGCACCCTGAACTGGAAATCTCGCTGAAATATGCCGATGGCGCCCCAGCGATTCGCGAACTCAAGCGCGTGTCTACACCGGGTCGCCGGGTCTATGCCGGGGTCGAGGAAATCCCCTCGGTGCGCAACGGGCTTGGCGTTTCGGTCGTCTCTACGTCCAAGGGCGTGATGTCGGATGCAGCCGCGCGTGCCGCCAATGTCGGCGGCGAAGTGCTCTGCCGCGTGTTCTGAGGAGGGCTGAGATGTCTCGTATTGGCAAAAAGCCGGTTGAACTGCCCTCGGGCGACAGTGCCTCTATTTCGGGCCAGACGATCGAGGTGAAGGGTCCGAAGGGCACGCGCAGCTTCACCGCATCGGATGACATCGATCTGAAAATCGATGGCAATACTGTTACCGTCACACCGCGCAGCCCGTCCAAACGGGCCCGCCAGCAGTGGGGCATGTCCCGCACCATGGTGGCCAATCTGGCGCAGGGTGTCACCAGCGGGTTCAAGAAAGAGCTGGAGCTGGTCGGCGTCGGTTATCGCGCGGCCATGCAGGGCAAGGACCTGAAGCTGTCATTGGGCTACAGCCACGAAGTGGTGTTCCAGGTGCCGGAAGGCGTGGCGGTTGCCACACCCAAGCCCACCGAGATCACCATCGAGGGGTCCGACCAACAGCTGGTTGGCCAGGTGGCCGCGAATATCCGCGAGTGGCGCAGCCCCGAGCCGTACAAAGGCAAGGGCATCCGCTACAAGGACGAGTATATCTTCCGCAAGGAAGGCAAGAAGAAGTAAGGGCGCATCAGATGGCGAACACGAAGCTCAAGCTGTTCCAGAAGCGCCGCCTGCGCGTGAGGAACAAGTTGCGGAAAATGGCCAATGGCCGTTTGCGCCTGTCGGTGCACCGCTCGAACCGCAACATCAGCGCCCAGTTGATCGACGATCAGCGCGGCGTGACGGTTGCTGCAGCCTCGACCCTGGAAAAGGATCTGGGCGTTCTGGGTGTGAACAACACCGAAGCTGCCGCCAAGGTTGGCGCAGCATTGGCCGAACGCGCCAAGGCGGCCGGGATCGAAGAATGTTACTTCGACCGCGGCGGTTTCCTGTTTCACGGGAAGGTCAAGGCGCTTGCCGAGGCTGCCCGTGAAGGCGGCCTGAAGTTCTGAGGAGACGATCATGGCAGAGAGAGAGAACCGCCGGCCCCGTCGCGATGACCGTCGCGAGCGCGAGGAAACGCCGGAATTCGCCGATCGTCTGGTGGCGATCAACCGGGTGTCGAAAACCGTGAAGGGCGGCAAGCGCTTCGGGTTTGCCGCACTGGTGGTGGTGGGCGATCAGAAGGGCCGCGTCGGCTTTGGCAAGGGCAAGGCCAAGGAAGTGCCCGAGGCGATCCGCAAGGCAACAGAACAGGCCAAGCGCCAGATCATCAGGGTGCCGCTGCGCGAAGGGCGCACGCTGCATCATGACATCGAAGGGCGTCACGGCGCCGGCAAGGTCGTCATGCGGACGGCCGTGCCCGGTACCGGGATCATTGCGGGCGGCCCGATGCGTGCCGTATTTGAGATGTTGAGGCTGCAGGATGTCGTGGCGAAATCGCTGGGTAGCCAGAATCCCTATAACATGATCCGCGCCACGATGGACGGTTTGAAAAAGGAAGTGAGCCCCCGGCAGGTTGCGCAGCGGCGCGGCAAGAAGGTGGCTGATATCCTGCGCAAGCCCGAAGCCGAAACGGTTGAGGCTTAAGGAGAGACTGGCATGGCAAAGACCATCGTGGTTAAGCAGATCGGCTCGCCGATTCGTCGCCCGGCCATACAGCGCCAGACGCTGGTGGGCCTGGGCCTGAACAAGATGAACCGGACGCGCGAACTGGAAGACACGCCCGCTGTGCGTGGCATGGTTGCGAAGATCCCGCATCTGGTTCAGATCATCGAAGAACGCGGATAACCGCGCAGGCCGGGACAAGGCGGCGAAAGCCGCCCTGTCTGCTGCCTGAAGTGCGGGTTCCCCGCTTTGAACGTGCCGTGTTGCCCCCTTCGTCGCTGGTGGGGTATTCCGGCCTAGGAGTTGCGACATGAAACTGAATGAGCTGCACGACAACGAAGGTGCTTCGCGCCGCAAGAAGCGGGTCGCCCGCGGCCCCGGATCGGGCAAGGGTAAAACTGCTGGCCGTGGTATCAAGGGTCAGAAAAGCCGGTCGGGTGTATCCATCAACGCCTATGAGGGTGGCCAGATGCCGCTGTACCGGCGTCTGCCCAAGCGTGGCTTCAACAAGCCAAACCGCAAGGCATGGGCCGTGGTCAACCTGGGCGCGATCGAGAAATTCATCGAGGCCGGCAAGCTGGACGCATCGGCGACCATCGACGAGGCGGCGCTGGTGGCATCGGGTCTGGTGCGGCGCAAGCTTGACGGCATCCGTGTGCTGGCCAAGGGCGAGGTGACGCGCAAGGTCGAACTGGTTGTCTCTGGCGCATCCAAAGCGGCGATCGAGGCAGTTGAAAAGGCCGGTGGCTCGCTGAAAACCGCCACGACAGAAGCGGCAGCGGCCGAATAAGGTGTTGAGCCCCGGGCGCCGGGCGCTTACATCATCACACAGGTTTTCCTGCGCCGCCGACCGGGAACCGGTCCGGCGGCGCTGTCATGAAAGAGACAGGGCATATGGCAACTGCTTCAGAGAGCATGGCGGCCAACACCAGCTGGGCCGCGCTGGCCAAGGCCAAGGATCTGCGCCAGCGGATATTCTTTGCGATCGCTTTGCTGATCGTCTACCGGGTCGGCACCTATATTCCCGTTCCCGGTATCGACGGCGGTGCCTTGCGTGAATTCATGGATGAGGCGGCAGCCGGCATCGGCGGCATGCTGAACATGTTTACCGGGGGGGCGATCAGCCGGATGGGCATCTTTGCCCTGGGGATCATGCCCTATATTTCGGCCGCCATCATCGTGCAGCTTGTAGCGGCCATGTATGGGCCATGGCAGCAGCTGAAGAAGGAAGGCGAGCTGGGCCGGCGCAAGCTGAACCAGTACACCCGGTTCGGCACGGTGCTTCTGGCGACAATGCAGTCCTACGGGCTGGCCATGAGCCTGGAGGCGGGTGAACTGGCCACCGACCCGGGTTGGTTCTTCCGCATTTCCACGGTGATCACGCTTGTTGGCGGCACCATGTTCCTGATGTGGCTGGGCGAACAGATCACCTCGCGCGGTATCGGTAACGGTATCTCGCTGATCATTTTCGTCGGTATCATTGCAGAGATTCCGGCGCAGCTTGCCCAGTTTCTCAGTCAGGGCCGCACGGGCGCCATCAGCCCTGTGGTGGTGATCGGCATCATTCTGATGATGATCCTGCTGGTGACCTTTGTGGTGTTCATGGAGAGAGCCTTGCGAAAGGTTCATATCCAGTACCCGCGCCGCCAGGTGGGGATGAAGGTGTTTGACGGCGGTTCGTCGCATCTGCCGATCAAGGTGAACCCGGCCAACGTGATTCCGGCGATCTTTGCGTCATCGCTGTTGTTGTTGCCGACAACGCTTGCCACGTTCTCCGGGCAATCCACCGGGCCGGTCATGTCGACCCTGCTGGCGTATTTCGGGCCGGGGCAGCCGCTTTACCTGCTCTTCTTCTCGGCCATGATCATCTTCTTCACCTTCTTCTATACCCTGAACGTTTCCTTCAAGGTCGAGGATGTGGCCGAGAACCTGAAGAATCAGAACGGGTTCATCCCCGGTATCCGGCCGGGCAAGCGGACCGAGGAGTACCTGTATTTCGTTGTGACCCGCATTGTCACGGTGGGCTCCCTGTATCTGGCCGGTGTCGCCCTGATGCCAGAGATTCTGCGCGCGCAACTGTCGATCCCGTTCTATTTCGGTGGCACATCGGTGCTGATTGTCGTGGTGGTGGGGATGGATACGATGAGCCAGGTCCAGTCTCATCTGGTGGCGCATCAGTATGAAGGACTGCTGGAAAAGTCCAAGCTGCGCGGCCGGGGCCGCGGTGCGCGAGGAACCACGCCAAAGAAAGGGCCAAGCCGTCGATGAATATCATTCTTCTGGGACCGCCAGGCGCGGGCAAGGGAACGCAGGCCGGGATTCTGGTCAAACAGCGCGGCATGCTGCAGCTTTCGACCGGTGACATGCTGCGCGCGGCCCGTTCGTCAGGGACAGAGATGGGCCAGCGCGTTGCAGGGGTCATGGACCGGGGTGAACTGGTCACTGATGAGATCGTGATTGGCCTGATCGACGAGGCGCTGGACGGTGCCCGGGGCGGTGGTGGGGTCATCTTCGATGGTTTCCCCCGCACCTTGGCGCAGGCTGATGCGCTGGCCGGCCTGTTGACCCGCAAGGGGCTTTCTCTGGATGCGGTGATCGAACTGCGCGTTGATGACGATGCGCTGGTGGACCGGATCACGGGGCGGTTCTCTTGCGGGGATTGCGGCGCGGTCTATCATGACCGCACGCGCCCCACTCAGGTCGATGGGGTGTGCGACAGTTGCGGCTCAACCAACCTGAAGCGTCGAGCGGATGACACCGAGGAAAGCCTGCGCCAGCGATTGATGGAATACTACAAGAAGACATCGCCTTTGGTGGGTTATTATCATGCGCATGGGCAATTGGCGGTGGTGAACGGTCTGGCCCCGATGGCAGAGGTCGAAGCCGCCATTTCAGCGGCTTTGAAGCCCGCGTTGCAGACTGCGGGCGATTCCTGAAATCACGCGCGGGGGCAATGGGCCGTTCAACGCAAAACGCCCCTTGACGCCCGGTCCAAAACCCCCTACGCGAAGCGCCTGTTCGACAGGTCCGGGTCGCTTGCGACTCGGATGTTTTTTGGCACGGCCACAGCGGCCCGTGTTGTGAAAAAAGGTTCTGGCGCTACGGAACCGCAACCAAAAGGAAGTCCCGCGTGGCACGAATTGCTGGCGTCAACATCCCAACAGGAAAGCGCGTACCGATCGCGCTGACCTATATCCACGGCATTGGCCCCTCCATTGCCAACCAGATCGTTACCGCATTGAACATCGATCCGGCCCGTCGCATCAACCAGCTGTCCGATGAGGAAGTGCTGGCGATCCGCGAGTATATCGACGGCAACCTGTCGGTCGAGGGCGACCTGCGCCGCGAGGTGCAGATGAACGTCAAGCGCATGATGGACATCGGTTCGTACCGCGGCCTGCGGCATCGCCGCGGCCTGCCGGTGCGCGGTCAGCGTACCCACACCAACGCCCGCACCCGCAAGGGACCGGCCAAGGCAATCGCCGGCAAGAAGAAATAAGGGGCACGGACAATGGCACGCGACAAGACGCGCATCAAGCGCAAGGAACGCAAGAACATCGCCACCGGTGTGGCGCATGTGAATTCGACCTTCAACAACACCAAGGTCCTGATTTCGGACGTGCAGGGCAACGCGATCTCCTGGTCGTCTGCCGGCACGATGGGTTTCAAGGGTTCGCGCAAGTCGACGCCCTATGCGGCCCAGCTGGCAGCCGAGGACGCGGCGAAAAAGGCCATGGACCATGGCATGCGCACCCTTGAGGTCGAGGTGCAGGGGCCGGGTTCGGGCCGCGAATCGGCGCTGCGCGCGCTGGCTGCCGCCGGGCTGAACATCACCGGGATCCGCGATGTGACCCCGCTGGCGCACAACGGCTGCCGGCCGCCAAAGCGCCGCCGGGTCTGACGGCGAAGATACTGTTTCGGGCTGCGCGTGTCGCGCGCGGCCCGTTTCTGTCGTTTCGGGCCTGCGGGCCCGGTCCTCGGGCGTATCGGGCAATGGGCATGGGCCCGATACAGGAATGGAGGCGAATCACATGATCCACAAGAACTGGCAGGAATTGATCAAGCCGGCGCAGCTTGACGTCAAGCCTGGCGCCGATCCGGCGCGTCGCGCCACGGTCACTGCCGAACCGCTGGAGCGTGGCTTTGGCCTGACGCTTGGCAACGCGCTGCGCCGCGTGCTGATGTCGTCGCTGCAGGGCGCGGCAATCACTTCGGTGCAGATCGACAATGTGTTGCACGAGTTTTCGTCAGTTGCCGGCGTACGCGAAGATGTCACCGACATCGTGCTGAACCTTAAAGGCGTCGCCCTGCGCATGGATGTCGAGGGGCCAAAGCGGATCAGCGTGTCCATGCGCGGCCCGGCGGTCGTCAAGGCGGGTGATATTGCCACCACGGCCGGGATCGAGGTGCTGAACAAGGACCATGTCCTGTGCCATCTTGATGACGGTGCCGAATTGTACATGGAATTGACGGTGAATTCCGGCAAGGGCTATGTTTCGGCCGAAAAGAACCGTCCAGAGGATGCGCCCATCGGGCTGATCCCCATCGATGCGATCTATTCACCAGTAAAGAAGGTCGCTTACGAAGTCACGCCGACCCGTGAGGGGCAGGTGCTGGACTATGACAAGCTGACGATGAAGATCGAAACCAATGGCGCTGTCACGCCGGATGATGCGGTCGCCTATGCCGCGCGTATCCTGCAGGACCAGTTGCAGGTTTTCGTGAACTTCGAAGAGCCGGAATCGGCAGGGCGCGGCGACTCCGACGATGGTCTGGAGTTCAACCCGCTGCTGCTGAAAAAGGTAGACGAGCTGGAACTGTCGGTGCGTTCGGCCAACTGCCTGAAGAACGACAACATTGTCTACATCGGCGATCTGATCCAGAAGACCGAGGCAGAGATGCTGCGTACGCCCAACTTCGGGCGCAAGTCCCTTAACGAGATCAAGGAAGTGCTCTCGGGTATGGGGCTGCACCTGGGCATGGAAGTCGAGGACTGGCCGCCAGAGAATATCGAGGATCTGGCCAAGCGCTTCGAAGATCAATTCTGAGGCACGGGTGGGGTTAGGCCCCACCCTGCATCGGTGCCTGTGGGCGGAACAGACCGCCCTGGGCAAGACCGGGTACAATACCCGCAAGGAGAGCGGTTCTCACGCAGGGGCCGCCGGACAAAGCAAAAACGCTGATAGGAGAAACACCATGCGTCACGCCCGCGGCTATCGCCGCCTGAACCGCACCCATGAGCACCGCAAGGCGCTTTTTGCCAACATGTCGGGCTCGCTGATCGAGCATGAGCAGATCAAGACGACCCTGCCCAAGGCCAAGGAACTGCGCCCCATCGTGGAAAAGCTGATCACGCTGGCCAAGCGTGGTGATCTGCACGCCCGCCGCCAGGCTGCCGCGCAGCTGAAACAGGACAAGCACGTTGCCAAACTGTTCGAGGTGCTGGGCCCACGCTACAAGGAACGTCAGGGCGGTTACATCCGCATTCTGAAAGCCGGCTTCCGCTATGGCGACATGGCGCCGATGGCGATCATCGAGTTTGTCGAGCGCGATGTCGATGCCAAGGGTGCCGCCGACCGCAGCTATCTGGAAAGCTTCGAGGACGCCGAGGAATAAACGCGACCGACCCTGTCCACAGGGTATGACGTGTTGTTCTGGCCCGCGCCTTGGTGCGGGCCTTTTCCGTTTGATCGCGGCACGCCCTGCGGACGTGCCGGCAGGTATCTTGCGCGGGCCCGGCCCAGCGCGGATAGTCGGTGCCCTGACAATCAGAGGGCCGCACATGCGAAACGTTGCTCTGGCCGGTGTACGGATACTGGCACAGGTATTGGCATTGTCGCTGATCATGGGTCTTCCGGGCCGGGTTGCGGCACAGGATGTCCCGCAATCCACCGCGCAGATCGCGCTGAGTTTCGCGCCGGTTGTCCGCTCTGCTTCGCCTGCGGTGGTCAGCATCTATGCCCGGCGGGTGGTCGAAGCGCGCGCCACGCCGTTTTTCGACGATCCGCTGTTTGGCCAACTGTTCGGCGATTTCGGCCGCCGGGTGCCGCGCGTGCAAAGCGCGCTGGGATCTGGTGTCATTGTCAGCGACGATGGCATCGTGGTGTCGAATTTCCATGTGGTCGGCCGCGCTGACGAGATCAGGGTCGTACTGAGTGACCGGCGCGAATTCGACGCCGAGGTGATGCTGACCGACGAGGAAAGCGACCTGGCTGTCCTGCGCCTGCGCGAGGCCTCTGGTTTGCCGGCGCTGTCCCTTGCTGATTCCGATCGTCTGGAGGTGGGCGATCTGGTTCTGGCGATCGGTAACCCCTTTGGCGTGGGTCAGACGGTGTCCAGCGGCATCGTGTCGGCGCTGGCCCGGTCCGGCATCGCCGTGGGCTCTGGCCGCGGGTATTTCATCCAGACCGATGCGGCCATCAACCCCGGTAACTCAGGTGGGGCGCTGGTTGACATGGCAGGCCGGCTGGCGGGGATCAACACGGCCATTCTGACGCGCACCGGCGGGTCACACGGGATCGGCTTTGCGATTCCGGCCAATCTGGTGGCGCAGGTCGTGGCGCAGGCTCAGGCGGGAAACAAGCGCTTCGTGCGCCCGTGGGTGGGGCTGCAGGCGCAGGCCGTCGATGCCGGCCTTGCCGAGGCCCTGGGGCAAAGTCTGCCACAGGGTGTGGTGATATCCGACCTGCATGATGACAGCCCTTTGCGCGCGGCGGGGTTGCAGGTAGGCGATGTGATTTTCGAGCAATAGCCGAAAGTTGGTGATGGGGTGATTGGGTGGCATATCAAGGCGTTGTTGACGCGCCACAGTTCTCGCAGAGAAAAGGATATGCCACATGACGAAGGATACGGTTGTCGCGTTTCGCGCGCCAGAAGGATTT
>JAFIED010000188.1 GCA_020832805.1 Pararhodobacter sp. | reverse complement strand
GGGCGGGGGGGGGGTGGGGGGCCGGCTCGGGGCGGCGGGGGGTCCCCGGGGGGGGTGGTGTGGTTTGTGCCGGGGGGGGGGGGGGGGGGGGGGGGGGGGGGGGGGGGGGGTGGGGGGGGGGGGGGGGGGGGGGCCCAACCGCGCCCTGCCGCCGCCATCGTGGAGTTTGCGTCGATCATCATGCGACCGGCTCGGGCCGCAGTTTCAACCCGCAGCTTTCAAAGGCTGCGCGGGTCGCGGCTTTCTCCGTTTCGGTCAGTTCCAGCATCGGCGAGCGCACGCGCCCGCCTGTCTGGCCCAGCAGTTCCTGCCAGTACTTCTGATGGCTGTGGGGCTTTTCCGCCGGGCGGGTATCACGCAGCGCGCGCCGCACCGGATCAAGCGAGGCGCTGATGGCGCGGGCCTCGTCATGCCGCCCGGCCAGCGCGGCCTCGGTATAGGCTTTCATGCGCCGGTCGGCGGCGGTCTGGATCAGATACGGCGGCGATGAACACAGATAAAGCTGCCAGCCCAGGTCGATGATGTTGTCCAGCCATTCTTCTTCCGATGCGGTGGACACGATGATCCGGTCACCCGCCAGCCGGGTCAGCTCGGCATACATCTCGCGCGGGACAGAATACTTGATTGCCACCACCGAATCGATGTCGGCCAGCCGGTTGCACAATTGCGGACTCATCAGATAGCCGCTGTCGGGGTGCGACCACAGGGCAATGCCGATATCAGTCTTGCTGGCGATGGTCTCGTAATAGCGGATCAGCGTTTCATCCTGCGCCTTGAAGAAACTCAACACAGGGGCATGAACGACGATGTAATCGGCACCACAGCGTTCGGCATGGCGGGCGAGTTCGATCACGGTGTCCATGTTCTGGTCGGAACAGGACATGATGGTCTGCGCCCGCCCGCCCGCTGCCTCGACCGCCAGATCGAAGCAGCGCTTGCGCTCGTCCAGCGACATCGAAAAGAACTCGCCCTGCTTGCCGGCGATGAAGAAGCCGTCAATGCCCAGATCGGTGATCCAGTGCTCCATATTGGCTCGAAAGCCGGCTTCGTCCATCGACAGATCATCGTTGAAAGGCATCAGCGCGGCGGCCCAGATGCCCTTCATATGGGCAAAGGCATGCGATTTCGCGTCCTTGCGGCTGTATCTCATGGGTGATCCTCCAGATCGTTCATCGCGCGCCACAGCCGTTCGGATGTCAAGGGCAGGGCAAGATCGCGGTCGGTGAAAGGGGAAAGGGCATCCTGTGCGGCGTTCAGCAGCGCGGCCGGCACGCCGATACAGCCGGCCTCGCCGACACCCTTGGCGCCAAAGGCATTGGCCATGGTCTGCGTTGTGATCTTGTCCAGATGCACACGGGCGGGCATGTCTGCGGCGCGGGGCACGGCGTAGTCCATCAGGCTGCCGGTCAGCAACTGGCCATCCTCATCGATCACCAGCCGTTCCATCAGCGCGGCCCCCAGCCCCTGCGCCATCCCGCCCCACAGCTGGCCCTCCAGCAGCAGCGGGTTCAGCACGCGGCCCGCATCGTCGATCCAGGTGATCCCTTCGACCTGCAGCGTGCCGGTATCCGGGTCGATTGCCACCTCTGCCAGCACGGCGCCCGAGGCCCATGCCTCGTGCGTGACGGAATAGGTTTCATCGACCGTCAGCGGCAACTGCCCGGACAATCTGGCACAGGCCACATCCCAGCCCGGAAAATCGTTGACACCCAGCGCAGTCTGTACCTTTTCGCGCAATCGTCGTGCGGCACACAGCATCGCACTGGCACCGATCGGCGTTGATCGGCTGGCCAGGGCACCGATGCCGTTGTCCAGCGCAGCGCTGTCACCCTCGCCCACCGTTATGCGGTCAGGCGCGATGCCCAGTTCATCGGCCAGCAGTTGCGACAGTGCAGTCTCGCGGCCCTGCCCTTGCGCCGAGGCACCGGTCAAGGCGTGCAACCGGCCATCCGGCATGAGCGTCAGTTTCGCGGTTTCCCAGCCGCGCCCGCAGGGTTCGACATACAGCGCCAGCCCCAGCCCCACCACCTCGCCCGCCGCGCGGCGCTCGGCCTGGCGGCGACGGCGCTGCTGATAGTTGCTGGCAGTTTCCAGCCGGTCCAGCAGGGCCGCGTAATCACCTGAATCCAGTTCCTCGCCGGTTGGTGTGGCATAGGGAAAGGCCGATGCCGGGATCAGATTGCGGCGTCTGATCTCGAACGGGTCCAGACCGGCGGCACGGGCGGCCTTGTCGACCGCGCGCTCCATCAGCATGGCGGCCTCTGGCCGGCCTGCGCCCCGGTAGATATTGATCGCCGGCAAATCGGTCAGGCGCACATCCACCGCAATATCGACCGCGCCCGCCCTGTAGGGGCCTGGCAGGATGCGCCCGGCATTCGATACCGGCGCATAGGCGGAATAGGGCATCCAGTAGCCCAGAACGAAATCGAAACCCGCTGTCAGCGCGGCAATGCGGCCCGTATCATCCAGCGTCAGTTCGGCATGGCTGGACGCGCCGCGCCCGTGCGTGGCCGACAGGAATTCCTCGCTGCGGCTGGCGCGCCAGCAGACCGCGCGGCCCAGCCTGTGCGCGGCCATGGTGCACAGCACATCCTCTGGATAGATCGATGCCTTGCCGCCAAAGGCACCGCCCACATCCGGCGCCACCACCCGCAACTGCCCGGGCGCCAGCCGCAACATGCGCGCCAGATCGTCGCGCGCCCGGTGCGGCGTCTGGGTGGACAGGTAGACGGTCAGTGCCGCCCCCTCGGGCAAGGCGAGTGTCGCGCGCGGCTCCATCGCAAAGGGCGCAACACGCGGATGATCCAGCCGCACCTCTACGCGGGTGCCGGCGTTCACGGGGGCCGGATTCCCCACCCGCCATTCTGCCACCCGGTGGCAGCCGCCGGCAGGCGTGTCTGCTTCGGTGTCGAACAGGATCAGCTCTGCCGCGTCTTCGGCGGCGGCGCGGCTGTCAGCGATGATCGCAGCCACCGGCTGGCCTGCTGCGGCCACACGGCCCTCTGCCAGCACGGTCATCGGCACCAGCGGGGCATCCTTGATCAACGGATTCACCGAGGCCGGCGGCATGTCGCCCAGATCATCTGCCGTCAGTACCGCCACCACGCCCGGCGCCCGGGCGGCATCGGATATATCCAGTTCCGTGATCCGGGCCGATGCGACGGTCGAACGAAACACAACCATATGCAGGGCGCCCGGCGGCACCAGATCGTCGGTAAACCGGCCATGCCCCCGCAGCAACGCCCCGTCCTCGCGCCGGCGCACAGGCTGACCGATCCAGCTGTTTTCGCTTTGATCCCTGGCCAAGGCGCCATACCCCCTGTCGTGCAGTAACCAGAAAGCCAGACTGAATTTGATCTGTGAACCCATTGTGTTTCGATAAATTCATCGATCAGGCTTATAACTCTGCCATCGGCAGGCCGGGCAGTTCCGGCAGATGCAACTTGATGCGCCGTATCAGCAACTGGCTCACGGCCTGTGCGGCGGGCGAGGCTTCCTTGTCGCGCAGGCGCGCCATGGCGATCTCTCGGCCAATCACGGGGGCATGCAGCGGCAGCACCTCGAACGCCCGGCCATGCATGGCGCCGGCCGCGTAGACCGGCAGCACCGCCACCACGCCCAATTCGTTCACAAGGGCGAGGGCGGTATAGATCTGGTGCACCTCATGCGCCGGGCGAAAGGCAACGCGCGCGGCTTCGAACCCCATTTCCGTCAACAGACGCAAACCGCTTTCGCGGGCCAGCGCCACCACCGGCTGATCGGCCAGATCGGCCCAACCAAGCGCCGATCGCCCGGCCAGCGCGTGCCCGGGCGGAACAAAGGCGGCCAGCCGGTCACGCAACAACGGCATGATCGCCATGCCCTCGGCGTCAGAAGGAAAGGTGCCCACGCCGATCTCGGCGCGGCCAGCGCGCAACCGATCAAGGATCATGTCGGTACCAAGGTCTTCCAGCCGGATATCCAGCCCCGGATGCTCGGCAGCGATGGCGCGCACCAGGCGCGGCAGAACCGTCGAGGCCAGCAAGGGCGGCGCCGCAATCCGGACAACACCGCGCCGCAGGCTGGCCAGATCCTGCACCAGGCCCACCGCGCGGTCGATCTCGCTCAAGCCGGCCAGCGCGGTGTCACGAAACAGGCGCCCGGCTTCGGTCAGATCGACGCGACGTGTGGTTCGGTCAAACAGACGCGTGCCCAACCCTTCTTCCAGATCGCGTATTGCCTGGCTCAGCGCCGGCTGCGACATGCCCAGCCGTTCGGCCGCGCGCGAGAAATTGCCCATCTCGCTGACCGCCTGAAAGCATTCAAGTTGTCGCAGCGTCGGTTTCATCTGGCCTGGCTTCCTTTTGCATCGGTGCCACGGTCAAGCGCCTTTCATATGCATCAGCCTATCAATTAATGAAAAATTGATCCCTAATCAAATCATTCAGGGATTGATAAGCCATGCATGCCACACAAACAGGAGAAACATCATGCAGATGGAAGCCAGCCAGTATATTGACGCCAGCCCGGCCCAGGTCTGGGCCGCGCTGCAAGATGCCCATATCCTGCGCGACGCCGTGCCGGGCTGCGAAAGCCTGACCGGCAACGCGATCGACGGGTTTGACGCCGTGGTGGTGCAAAAGGTCGGCCCCGTCAGGGCGCGATTTACCGGCAGCGTGGTGCTTTCTGACCGCCAAGAGGGCACCAGCATGGTGCTGCGCGGTACCGGAAAGGGCGGTATCGCCGGCTTTGCCAGCGGTGAGGCGCATATAAGATTTCACCAGGCGGGCACCGGAACAATGCTGCATTATCAGGTAACGGCCAGGGTTGGCGGCAAGCTGGCTCAGCTTGGCGCGCGCATCATCGACGGCTTTGCCCGCAAGATGGCCGAGGCGTTCTTTGCCCGCTTTTGTGCCGCCATAGAGCCCGGCATCGTCAGCGAAAGCGGGCCTGGCGCCTCTGTTCATAACGCTGCCTGACCGCGCTTGCGCTTTGTCGGCAGGGGCCAGGGAACCACCACCGCCTGCGGCCCGGTCAGCACCGCCCGCCCCTGCGGCACCAGTGCCGCCAAGACCGGGTCGGCACCGTCCAGCCCGCCCGTATAGGCCCCAAAGGCAGGCAGAATCAGATGCTGCGCGCCGATCATGAACGCCGGCCGCCGGGCACCGGCCAGCCGCACGGCCGGATGAAAGTGACCTGAAACATCAGGGCCGGCACCGGCCATTGCCACATGGCGCAGAAAAAGCGGGCCCAGCGCCAGATCGCGCAGGACGGCCATGGGCGCGCCGCCCCCCGGCGCCGGCAGCACCGGGTCATGATTGCCGGCAATCCAGAGCCATTCATGCCGGGCCAGCATATGCACCAGCCGGTCGGTATCTTGCGCAGCCAGCCGCGCCTTTGTGTCGTCGAAACCGTCGCCCAGCACAATGACGCGCGCCGCGCCGGTCTCGGCCAGGGCGCGAGACAGGCGCGCCAGCGTCTCGGCATCGCCATAGGGCGGGATCAGGGCGCCGCCCCGACGGGCCAGCCGCTCTGGCTTGCCCAGATGCAAGTCCGCAACAATCAGGGCGTCCTGTTCCGGCCAGTGCAACGCACCATCGGCGCGGGCCAGCAAGGTGGCGCCGTGAAAGGCAAGGCGACAGTGGCGCGTATCGTTCATGGCCGGGTCCCCGGGGGTGACGGCGGCGGGGGGCGCTGCCCCCCGTCCGGCCTCGGGGCGAGGCCGGACTCCCCCCGGAGTATTTCAGGCAAGATGAGGAAGGAAACCATGGCGCGTCCGGGTATTGGGCCTGGGTGCCCCTATGCCTGATCCCGGGGCGGGGCGTCCAGTCCGGCCTCGGCCATCAGGCGCGCGGCCTCTTCTTCAATCAGCCGCTGCTGGCCGCTGCCCGTGACCGGCACGCGCCCGGCCTCCAGCAACAGGGGCGCGGCAAGCGGGGTGACATGCGGGGCGCGAACGTGGTGCAGCCGCGGCAGTGTATCAAGCATCGCCCCGATGCGCCCGAAATCGACAAGCCCGCGATCGGCCTCGGCGCGCGTGATCCGCAAAAGCAGATGATCAGGGTCAAAGCGGCGCAAGGTGTCATAAAGGATATCGCTGGAAAAGGTTGCCTGCTTGCCGCTTTTGCGCGCACCGGGCAGGTTGGGGCGAATCAGCCCCGCCACCGTGGCCACAGCGCGGAAGGTGCGCTTCATTACCGCGTTATTGCCCAGCCATTCGTCAAAACCCTCTTCCAGCCCGGCGCGGTCGATCAGCGCGGCAGGGTCCGACACCGGGTCGAGCGACCAGATCAACAACGCGTAATCGGTGGCAACAAAACCCAAAGGCCCCAGGCCTGCCGCCTCCATCCGGCGGCTGACCAGCAGGCCCAGCGTCTGGTTGGCATTGCGCCCGGCAAAACCGTAAAGGGCCAGATACCAGCGCCCCCCGCGCGCAAAGGTCTCGGCCAGCAGGGTACCGGGTTCGGGCAGGGCCGACACGCGGCGCTGCATTTCCAGCCAGTCGGCAGTATGCGCGGGCAGCACAGACCAGCGCGCAGGATCGCCAAGGATGGCGTGTACCCGGCCTGCAAGTTGCGTGCTCATTGCCATCTTCAGCCCCGAGAATACCGCGATCAGGGGTGCGCGTGACGGTTGGGGCGTGACCTGCACTACCGCCTCGCGCAGGCGGTCATAACGCACTGTCTGCCCGCCGATCAGAAAGGTATCACCCGGCGCCAGCGTTGCGGCGAATGCCTCTTCGACCTCGCCAAGATGGGCGTTGCGGCTGCGCACCTTCAACATCGAGGGCTCAACGATCGTACCCACATTCATGCGGATATCGCGTGCCCGGCGGGGATCGCGCAACTGCCAGAGCCCGTCACGCCGCATCAATTGCTGCCAACGGTCATAGGCACGCAGCGCATAACCGCCGGTGGCGCAGAAATCCATGCAGGCGTCGAACGCGGCGCGCGACAGGCGGGCATACGGTCCCGCCTGACGAAGTTCGGAAAAAAGCCTGTCGGCATCAAACGGACCCGCGCAGGCCAGCAGCAGGATGTGCTGACACAGCACATCAAGCGGTGCTGACGGGCGCGGGTCGCCATCCAGATCGGACTCGGCAACGGCCTGCAGGGCGGCGGCGCATTCGATCACCTCGAACCGGTTGGCGGGCACGATACGCGCCCGGGAAGGTGCCGTACCGGCGTGGTTTGATCGCCCGATACGTTGAACCAGGCGCTTGACGTTCTTTGGTGCACCGACCTGTATCACCAGATCGACCGCGCCCCAGTCGATGCCCAGGTCCAGGCTGCCGGTCGCCACCACCGCGCGCAACTCGCCCGCCACCATTGCCGCCTCGACCTTTGCGCGCGCCGCGCGCGACAGCGATCCGTGATGCAACCCGATGGGCAGATTGTCGGCATTCTCTGCCCAGAGTGCCTGAAAGAACAGCTCGGCCTGCGCGCGGGTGTTGATGAAGATCAGCGTGCAGCGTGCCTGCGCCACCGCGCGCAGCACATCCCGCACCGCGTATCGACCGCCCGCCCCGGCCCAGGGCGGCGGCGCGTCGGTTTCCAGCATCGCGATATCGGGCGGTGGGCCAGGGGCCGCGTGCAGCACAGGAACCGGGCGGCCTGCCGGCCCCATGAGGCCCGCCAGCGCCTGCGGGTCATCGACCGTGGCCGACAGGCCCAGCGCCCGCACCCCCGGCGAAAGCGCGCGCAGCCGCGCCAGGCCCAGCATGAGCTGGTCGCCACGGCGGGACTCGGCCAGCGCGTGTATCTCGTCGATCACCACGCGTTGCAGCCCGGAAAACAAACCCGGTGCCTCGGGGTAGCTCAGCATCAGAGCCAGCGATTCCGGCGTGGTCAGCAGGATATGGGGCGGGTCCACGCGCTGCCGGGCACGGGTGCTGGCGCCTGTGTCTCCTGTTCGGTCTTCGATGCGCAGGTTCAAGCCAAGATCGGTCACGGGCTGCGACAGGTTCCGGCCGATATCGTTGGCCAGCGCCTTGAGTGGCGAAACATAAAGCGTGTGCAGCCCGGTGCGCGGCGTGGCGGCCAGATCGACAAGGCTGGGCAGGAAACCGGCAAGTGTCTTGCCCGACCCGGTAGGCGCAATCAGCAACGCATCCCCATAATGCGCCAGTAGCGCCAACTGATGGGCATTGGGCATCCATCCCCGCGCCCTGAACCAGGCGGCAAAGGCAGGCGGCAGGGCAGCGGTTTCCGGCGTATCGCGCATGGGGTAGGTGCAAGGCGTTGGGGTGCGGCAGATCTGATCCTTGCGCAGGACATAGCGCGCGACTGGCTATTTTGCAGTCGGACCCGGTCTTTCAGGTCGACTGTCGCATGCCGCGGTACAGATGCGGCCTGTCCGTGACCCCCGGCAGGATGCGTGCCAGCTTCCGCCGCGTGAAGGCCGCGCCGGAATAGCGGACAACCCCGGCATAGAAACGCTCTTCCAGTTCGGCCACCATCTTGCCGTATGCCTCGGCGATCTCGTCATCCAGCCGGAAGCCGTCATACGTCACGATTGCCTCGACCTGTTCACCCAATGGCAGGCACAGCGCCTCTACCCTTGCGCGGATCATCGCCAGATCCTCGGGCGTGCGCAGGCGCATCTTTTCGAGATTGATGAACAGGCGTTTCTCGGCTTGGTCCAGCGTGATCCGCGCATCAAGATCCATATGCAGCAGATCGCGCTTCAGATTCATCGGCCCTGGCAGAAAGATGCGGGCATCCATTTCGGCGATGGTTTCCACGATCGGGCGAAAGCCCATCAAGGCAATCACGTCACGCTCGGCGTCCAGCCCCGGCGCAACCTCGCGCAGGGCAATGCCATCAGGTGTCAGTTCGAACACCGCACGCTCGGTGATATACAGCACCGGCCGGCCCAGCCGCGCGGCGCGTTTGCCGGAAAAGGTGATCTGCTGCACTTCGGACAGGAACTTCCGGGTGGCCCCCTCGTGGATGATGCGCAACCAGCCATCATCCACTGCCACCTGCAGCCCCCCCACCGTAAGTGTACCGGCAAAAACCAGGCTGCGGGCATTCTGGCTGATGTTGATGAAACCGCCTGCGCCTGCCAGCCTGGCGCCAAAACGCGAGACATTGACATGGCCCTGCGCATCGACCTCGGCCATGCCAAGGCAGGCCATGTCCAGCCCGCCGCCGTCGTAGAAATCGAACTGCGCGTTCTGGGGGATGATGGCATCGGTGTTCACCGCCGCACCGAAATCAAGACCTGACGCCGGCTGGCCGCCCACGACACCCGGCTCGGTGGTCAGCGTCAGATGGTCCAGCAATCCCTCTTCACCCGCCACGGCCGCCACCCCCTCGGGCATGCCGATGCCCAGGTTCACAACACCATTGACCGGCAGTTCGAACGCGGCACGGCGGGCAATGATCTTGCGGGCATCAAGGGGCATCGGTGGCAGCGCCCCTTCAGGCGCGCGGATGATCTGGGCAAAGGCCGGTGAAAAGGCCGTGGCATAGGTCTGCATATGCTGCTCTGGCGGGGCTAGCACCACGGCATCAACCAATGGTGCCGGGATCACCACCTGCCGTGCGTTCAGACTGTTTGCCGCGGCAAGGCGTTCGACCTGTACAATGACAATCCCGCCAGAGTTGCGCACGGCCATCGCCTGGGCCAGATTATCCAGCACCAGCGCCTCGTGCTCCATGGCAATGTTGCCGGCCTCATCGGCGGTGGTCCCGCGCAAAAGCGCCACATCAATCGGAAACAACCGATAGGCCAGGCATTCGTGGCCGGCAACCTGCGTCAGTTCCACCAGCACATCGCCCGCACCCGGGTGCACCTGGCCGCCGGCCTGACGCGGATCGACAAAGGTTTCCAGCCCCACCCGGCTGATGGTGGCCGGCCTGCCGGCCGCAATATCACGGAACATGTGGCTGATCACACCCTGCGGCAGGTTCCAGCCCTCGATTTCACCCGAGACCGCCAGCGCGGCCACCTTTGGTATCAGCCCCCAGTGCCCGCCGATCACCCGTTTCAGCAAACCCGGGTGGCCCAGACGGTTCAAGCCCTTTTCCCCGCCATCGCCCTGGCCGGCAGCAAAAACCAGGGTCAGCGCACTGGGGGAGCCCTGCTCCAGAAAGCAGGCCTCGATAGCGGCCAGCAGATGCTCGGGCACGCCATTTCCGACAAAGCCAGAGGTGGTGATGGTATCACCGGGGCGGATCAAGGCTACGGCCTCTGCGGCGCTTACCAGCTTGCGTTTCATGCCATCGCCCTCCTGACCGGATGCAGCATAGCAAGCGGCACGCCTATGCCAAGGCGCAAACACAGCGGTTCAGGCGGCACGGGCGGCGGGCCCGGGGTGGGTGGGCGGGTCCAACCCCCCCCCCAGGCGCCAGAGGAAATACAACCAATAACA
>JAFIED010000185.1 GCA_020832805.1 Pararhodobacter sp. | reverse complement strand
CCCCCCCCCCCCCCCCCCCCCCCCCCCCCCCCCGGCCCAAGGCTTTCTGCGGCCCCGCCCGGGGCAGCAGAAAGGGGCGGGAGCCCCGCCCGGCCTGTTTCCACGCTCAGCCCAGAAGGCGCCGCGCGATCACCTGCGCCTGAATTTCGCCGGCGCCCTCGAAAATGTTCAGGATGCGTGCGTCGCACAGGATGCGGCTGATCTGGTATTCCAGCGCAAAACCGTTGCCACCATGGATCTGCAACGCATTGTCCGCCGCCGCCCAGGCCACGCGGGCGCCCAGCAGCTTGGCCATGCCCGCCTCCAGATCGCAGCGCTTGTCGTTGTCCTTTTGCCAGGCCGAGAAATAGGTCAGCTGGCGGGCCACCATGATTTCAACCGCCATCATCGCCAGCTTGTCGGCGACGCGTGGAAACTCGATCAACGCGCGACCGAACTGCTTGCGGTCCTCGGCGTATTGCATGCCGACTTCCAGCGCGTTCTGCGCCACGCCGACGGCGCGGGCGGCCGTCTGGATGCGCGCGCTCTCAAAAGTCTGCATCAACTGCTTGAAGCCCTGACCGGTCACGCCGCCCAGCAGGTTTTCGCCCGCCACGCGGAAGCCGTCGAAACCCAGCTCGTACTCCTTCATGCCCCGATAGCCCAGAACCTCGATCTCGCCGCCGGTCATGCCGGGGGTTGGGAAAGGTTCGGCATCGGTGCCCGGTGTCTTTTCCGCCAGGAACATCGACAGGCCGCGGTAGTCCGTGGTTTCAGGATCGGTCCGGGCCAGCAGGGTCATCACATGCGTGCGGGCGGCATGGGTGATCCAGGTCTTGTTGCCCGTGACCAACCAGTCGTCACCGTCCTGCACCGCACGGGTGCGCAGGCTGCCCAGGTCAGAGCCGGTGTTGGGTTCGGTGAAAACCGCAGTCGGCAGAATTTCGGCCGAGGCCAGCGCGGGCAGCCACTTTTCCTTTTGCGCGTCGGTGCCGCCGCACAGGATCAGTTCTGCCGCGATCTCTGACCGGGTGCCCAGCGAACCCACGCCGATATAGCCCCGGCTCAGTTCTTCTGACACGACCACCATTGATGCCTTTGACAGGCCAAGCCCACCGAATTCCTCGGGGATGGTCAGCCCAAAGACGCCCATCTCGGCCAGCTGTTCGATGATCTCCATCGGGATCAGTTCGTCTTTCAGGTGCCACTCATGGGCGAAGGGGGCGACCTTTTCATCGGCAAAGCGGCGGAACTGATCGCGGATCATCTCCAGCTCTTCGTCCAGCCCGGTGGCGCCAAAGGTGGCGCGGCCCGCATTGTCGCGCATCAGCGCCACCAGCCGGGCGCGGGCGGCGGGCGAATTGCCGGTCATCAGCGTGGCGAGCGGTTCGGCGTCGAATGCGGCCAGATCGTCACGGCTCAGGCCCATGTCTGCCGGTCGCAGAATCTCGTTCTGGGTCATCGGCAAGCCACCGGCGATCTGTGCCAGATACTCGGCAAACCCGATTTGCAGGATCAGTGCCTCGATTTCGCCAAAGCGGCTTTCACTGTCCAGCCGCGTGGCCCATTCGTGCATCTGCCGCAGGCTTTCGACATAGGTGGCCAGCCAGGCCAGCCCGTGGGCGGCGCGCTGTTCCTGATCCAGCAGGGCCGCCTGCACCTTGCCCGTCGGCGCGACGCGCGCACGCAGACGTTCTGTAGCCGCCGTCAGAAGCGCCGAAAGCGGGCCGAGGGCGGCCTCTGTCCTTGCCGTCAGCCCCTCGATCAAGAGCGCGGCGCCACCGCTGTTCTGGGGCATGTCCTGACCATCATGGGGCATGGGAAACTCCTTTGTGTCTCTTGACGGCCCAGATAGGGCCTTTGCGGGTGCAGCGCAACATTAATACAGAAAACCCGCCGCCAAATGCATGAAAGTGTCGCAGCGTTTTTGCAGATGCAGCACGTCTGCGTAACCGTTATAGCGCGCTGGCGAAAGGGGAACAGGGATGGACATGTTTTTCGGCGGCTTGCCCGCCTGGGGCTTCTGGCTTGCCTGTGCAATCACGCTGTTTGCCGGATTCGTGAAAGGGGCCGTGGGCTTTGCCATGCCCCTGATCATGATTGCCTTCTTTTCGTCCTTCATGACGCCGGAACTGGCGCTGGCGGCGCTGATCCTGTCGGTGCTGACCACCAACCTGCACCAGTCCCTGCGCTTTGGCCTTGGTCCGGCGTGGGACTCTGCGCGCATGTACTGGCGCCTTATCGTGACAACCTGCGCGGGGATCATCATTTCTGCCCCTTTCGTGGTCATCCTGCCGCAACAGTTGCTGTTTGCGTTACTGGGTGTCCCGGTGATGCTGTTTGCCCTGATGCAACTGTCAGGCTGGGCGCCGTTCATCTCGCCGCGTCACCGCAACGGGGCCGAATATGGCCTGGGCATGGTGGGCGGGCTTTATGGTGGCATCTCGGGTATCTGGGGGCCGACCGCGGTTGTCTACCTGCTGGCCGTGAATGCGGAAAAGACCGAGATGGTGCGCGTTCTGGGCGTGGTTTTCCTGATCGGCGCCGTTGTGCTGTCTGCCGCCCATCTGGCGTCTGGTGTGCTGGACGCGGTCACCTTGCCGCTGTCTGCCGCGCTGGTTGTACCGGCGGCGCTGGGCATGTGGCTGGGTTTCAGACTGCAAGACAGGCTGGATGCCGTGCGCTTTCGGCGCTGGACACTGATCATCCTGATGGTGGTGGCGCTGAACCTGTTGCGCCGCGCGGTCATGGGGTAGGCCCGGGCCGATGGTCGCAGGCCGCTGAACGCCAGACAGTTGCAGGCTGCGCCGGCGATCAGCGGTGAAAAAGGGACAGGAACCCACCACCAAGGCAAAGCCCTGTCAGATGCGGCACGGTCGCCGGGTCTACAACGTCAAAGGCGGCGCGAAACACCTCGTCTTCCCCGGTGCTGGCGGTAAAGACCCAACGGCCCGGCAACAGCTCTTCCTCGGTGTCGAACTGAAAGAAGATCGCCTCGCGCATGCCGGCCACGGCCTGACCGTTCCACGCCTGTGTCGTCTGCCCATCGGGCGCCATTGGCGGGTGGCTGACGCTGTATCGCAGGTCTATCACACCCTCGCCTGTCAGGGTGAACTCTACCCCGAAGCCGGTGCCCAGAAGCGCCGGGGCAACGCTGCCTTGCCGGATGATGCGCACCGGTTCGTCGGGCACGTGAATCCAGCCCGCAATGGTATCGGGCGCTGTACGGCGCCCGGCCGAGGGCGGGTTGCAGATCAACCCGCGCTCAAGCATCTGGACATCAGGCGAAAGCTGCAACGGCGCCTCGGCCGCCGCCGGCAACGCGGCGGCCAGCGCAAGAAACGCCAGCATTGCTGCCCGCAGGCGCCGCGCCGCGGGGGCTTCAGCCAATCGCGGCGGCTTTGATGTCATCGTCGATATACGGGACATACTGGGCGAAATTGTCAGCGAACATGCCGACCAGTTTCTGTGCCTGACGGTCATAGGCATCCGGGTCCGTCCATGTGCGGCGCGGGTCCAGCAGCACATCGGCGACCCCGGGCACGGCTACCGGCACCTCGAAGCCGAAATTGGCATCCTTCCGGAATTCGGCATCATTCAGCGAGCCATTCAGCGCAGCGGTCAGCAAGGCACGCGTGGCCTTGATAGGCATGCGTGACCCCACGCCATGAGCGCCGCCTGTCCAGCCGGTGTTGACCAGCCAGCACGAGGCGCCGTGCTGGGCGATCTTTGCCTGCAGCAGCTTGCCATAGACCTCCGGGCGGCGGGGCATGAAGGGCGCGCCGAAGCAGGTGGAAAAAGTGGGTTCAGGCTCGGTCACGCCACGTTCGGTTCCAGCTACCTTTGAGGTAAAGCCGGAAAGGAAGTGATACATGGCCTGCGCCGGGGTCAGCCGCGCAATGGGCGGCAGTACGCCGAAAGCATCGCAGGTCAGCATGATCACGTTCTTCGGGTGCCCGCCCAATGACGTGTCCGAGGCGTTCGAGATGGCGTCCAGCGGATAGGCCACGCGGGTATTCGCCGTCAGGCTGTCATCGGCAAAATCAAGCGCCAGCGTTTCAGGGTCGAACACCATGTTTTCCACCACGCTGCCAAAGCGTGTGGTGGTTGCGAAAATCTCGGGCTCGGCGGCGGGGTCAAGATTGATCGTCTTGGCGTAGCAGCCGCCCTCGAAATTGAAGATGCCGTTTTCAGACCAGCCGTGTTCGTCATCACCGATCAGCACGCGACCCGGATCGGCGGAAAGCGTGGTCTTGCCGGTGCCGGAAAGGCCAAAGAAAACGGCCGAGTCTGCCTCGTCATCCACGGCATGATTGGCCGAGCAGTGCATCGGCATGATACCTTTGCCCGGCAGCAGATAGTTCAGCAGTGTGAAGACCGATTTCTTGTTCTCGCCGGCGTATTCGGTATTGGCGATCAGGATGATCTTGCGGTCGAAGTTCATGGCGATCACGGTTTCGGTGCGGCAACCATGGCGCGCCGGATCGGCCTTGAACGACGGGCAGTTGATGATTGTCCACTCCGGCGAGAAGCTGTCAAGCTCTTCCCTGCCGGGGCGGCGCAGCAGGTGGCGGATGAACAGCGCATGCCATGCCAGTTCGGTAACGACCCGCACATCAAGGCGGTGCGCGGGGTCGGCCCCGGCATACAGATCCTGCACGAAATAATCGCGGCCCTGCATATGGGCCAGCATGTCGGCATACAACCGGTCAAAGGCATCGGGCGCCATGGGCGCGTTGTTGTCCCACCATACCGTGTCTTCGACAGACGGGGTGCGCACAATGAACTTGTCCTTGGGCGAGCGGCCGGTGAACTGGCCGGTCGCCACAAGAAAGGCGCCCCCCTGGCCCAGCGTACCTTCGCCCCGGGCGATTGCGGCCTGAACAAGCGCGGGTTCGATCAGGTTGTAGGCCGCCGAAGCAAAACCCGCTATGCCCTGATCCTCTAGCCTTCTTGCCGGATTGACGCGCCCTGTGTTCATGTAATCGCTCCTTCGCCCTGCATGCGCGGCCCCAAATGCGCTGCCCGTCCGGTGTTTGTCGGCGACGGTGCAAACGGCATCCCTGCCGGCGCTATATCATGTCGCCTGTACGAAAGAACAGGACGCATTCAGGCAGTTAGCGCAACCAGCGCCGTGTTACCGCAAACTGCGCAAAGCGTTGCAATTCTGCCGCTGTCTGCCGCTATTCGGTGGGCGTCTGCCGTGTTGCGCGTGCCTGATTCGTACTATTCTGTTGATTCTTCGGCGCGTTCACATAATGATGTCGAAAAAAAGAACAATCGAGCAGCAAGAGGACAGGAAATGTCGAAGATCGCCCTTGTGGACGATGACCGAAACATCCTGACATCGGTTTCCATATCGCTTGAAGCCGAGGGTTTCGAGGTTGAAACCTATAATGACGGGCAATCTGCGCTTGATGCCTTCAACAGGAAGTTGCCGGATCTGGCGGTGCTGGACATCAAGATGCCGCGCATGGATGGGATGGAGCTGTTGCAGCGCCTGCGTCAGAAGACGCAGATGCCCGTGATCTTCCTGACATCCAAGGATGACGAGATTGACGAGGTTCTGGGCCTGCGCATGGGGGCCGATGACTATGTCAAGAAACCCTTTTCACAGCGGCTGCTGATCGAGCGTATCCGCTCGTTGTTGCGGCGTCAGCAGGCGGTTGAAACCGGCGAGGTCGGCACGACCGAGGAAACCAAGGTCATGGTGCGCGGATCGCTGACCATGGACCCGTTGCGCCACTCGGTCACCTGGAAAGGCGACGAGGTCACGCTGACCGTCACCGAATTTCTGTTGCTGCAGGCTTTGGCGCAGCGGCCGGGGTTCGTGAAAAGCCGCGACCAGTTGATGGATGTGGCCTATGACGATCAGGTCTATGTCGATGATCGCACGATTGACAGCCATATCAAACGGTTGCGCAAGAAGATGCGATCGGTCGATTCCGAGTTTTCGTCAATCGAGACGCTGTACGGGATCGGTTACAAATATAATGAAGCGTGACAGCCAGGTGGCGGGCGGGCGGTTTGACCGCCGGCCGGTCTGGACTCGGTACGGGTATGGCAGCACAAACACCTGCAAACAGCGATAGCGGCGCGCGCAACGAGGTTGTGCTGGGCGAAGACTGGGTGCGTCCGCCCAGTGCCGTCGATACCGAGGTACGCCTGCGTCGGGCACGCCGGGGCTGGCTGGCGGTTTTCCGGTCGCCGCTGGCGCGAAAGATAATCCTGTTCAACATGCTGGCGCTGGTGTTGCTGGTGGCGGGCGTCCTGTTGACCAACCCGTTCCGCGATACCCTGGTGCGCCAGCAGGAACATGCACTTGTCGCGCAGGCCGAGGCGCTGGCCGATCTGATGGCATTGCCGGCACTGAGCGCGCGGGCAAACGGTGTGCAAGGTCAGGCTGATCCGGTTGGCTATGCCACCCCCGAAGCGCAGGCGTTTCGTGCTGCTGCCATGGGTGCGCTGACCCTGAATGCTGAAACAGAGGTGCTTCTGCTGGACGCGGCGGGCAATATCGAGCTGGTCCGGCGCGGCCATTCCGCCCGCAGTTCGACCCCGTTGTCGGCGGTGTCGCCCAATGTGCCGCGCACGCCCATATCCGATTTTCTGGATGGGATCTGGTCGGTACTGACGGTTTTTGCGCCATCGCGCCTGCCGCCCGCGCCCGAACCTGCCGCCTTGCTGCAGGCTCTGCACGCCGAGGTCCTGTCCGGCACCAGCGCCGTGCAGGTATTGCCCCTGGAACGCGGCGTGCGGGTTATCGTGGCAGCGCCGGTTCTGTATCAGGGCCGTGTCGAGGGCGCGCTGGTGATGCAGCAGATTCCCGCGGGCATCGATGGCATGTTGCGCGCCGAGCGCGAGCAGGTGTTGCAGATGTTCGTGGTGGCGCTGGTGGTGTCTGTCGGGCTGAGCATCGTTCTGGCGTCTACCATCGCCAACCCCCTGTCCGATCTGTCCACCGCCGCCGAACTGGGGCGCGACCGCAACGCCAGACGCATGTCGCCCGGCCGGGTGCGCATACCGGATCTGACCGGGCGTCCGGATGAAATCGGCCGCCTGTCTGCTGCGATGCGGGGCATGGTTTCGGCGCTGTATGACAGGATTGACGCCAACGAACAATTTGCCGCCGATGTGGCGCATGAGATCAAGAATCCGCTGGCCAGCCTGCGGTCGGCCGTGGGCACCCTGCGCGTGGCGCGGCGGGAAGAACAGGTCAACCGGCTGCTTGATGTGATCGAGCATGACGTGCGGCGGCTGGACCGCCTGATATCCGATACCTCCAACGCCTCGCGGCTGGACAGCGAACTGGTCAAGGAAGAAGAAGAGACCTTTGATCTGTGCCGCACGCTGGACAACCTGTGCCAGTATCTGGCGCAAGAGGCCGCTTCCCGCAATGTCATGCTGATTACCGAACTGCCGCGCGAGCCGGTGATCGTGCAGGGGCTGGAGGCCCGGCTGGCGCAGGTTTTCGTGAACCTGATTACCAATGCCATCTCGTTCTGCGAAGAAGGCGACGCCGTGCGCGTCTGGGCAAGAAAGCGTGAAAACCGGGTGCTGGTGGTGGTAGAGGATACCGGGCCCGGCATTCCGGAAGAGGCGCTGACCAAGGTATTCAAGCGTTTCTATTCGGAACGTCCTGTAAAACAGTTCGGCAACCATTCGGGTCTTGGACTGGCGATCTCAAAGCAGATCGTCGAGGCGCATGGCGGTGTTATCTGGGCCGAAAACATCCGGCCGACAGATGCCGACCGGAACTCGCCGCCCCTGGGGGCACGGTTCGTGGTCGGCCTCCCGCTGTGAGCCAGCATTGCCAGCGCGCTGGCGAGAGACCGCCAGGGCCGCACCGAGGGGCCGCAGACCAACCACAAAGCGAAGATGCAGCGCATCTGCCTGTTATCATGCACGCCAGCACCGTTTCCTTTGGGCCGCGGCAGGGCATTGCCATGGTTGGCCCATCCGGTTCCGGCAAGTCCAGCCTTGCCCTTGCCCTGATCGACCACGGCGCGCAACTGGTGGCGGATGATCGCACTTGTGTATGGGCGCAGGGTGGTGCCCTGTTCGCCCGGCCCCCCCGCACCATCCAGGGGGTGGCAGAGTTGCGCGGGCTTGGCTTGCTGAATCTGGATTGTCGCCGGTTGGTGCAACTGCGGCTGGTGATCGACCTGAGCGCGCCTGAAACGCGGCGCCTGCCACCAGAGGAAAGCTTGGTCTGGCAGGGCATCACGTTGCCGTGCCTGCGCGCGCCGGATGCGGGTTCTGCATTGGCGGCGGTCTTTCCTGCTGCGGTGCGGCACTATATCAATGGCAGGAGGATGCGTGTTTGATGGAACAGGATTTCTGACACAGCGGTGAGGGGAATGGCACAGGCTTTTCCAGGTGTTCAGGCGCAAAGGGTGATCATCGTCACCGGCCCGTCCGGTGCGGGCCGGTCTTCGGCGATCAATGCGCTGGAGGATGCCGGCTTCGAGGCGATCGACAATCTGCCGCTGTCGCTGATTCCGCGGCTGCTGGATGGGCCGCTGTTGCCCCGGGCGCTGGCGCTGGGCGTGGATGTGCGCAACCGCGAGTTTTCGGTTGACGGGTTGCTGGAACTGATCAACCGCTTGCACCGCCAGCCTGATGTTGTGGCCGAGCTGCTGTTTCTGGACTGTGACGCCGACACGCTGATTCGCCGCTTTTCTGAAACCCGCCGCCGCCATCCGCTAAGCCCGGACGAGCCCCCTCTGGTTGGAATTACCCGTGAACTGGAACTGATGGCCCCGGTGCGGGAAATGGCGGATCATCTGCTGGACACGTCGAATTTCACGCCGCATATGCTGCGTGCCGAGGTGTTGCGCGCGTTCGTGCCGGAAACCGGCTTGCCGATGTCTCTGGCGGTTCAGTCCTTTTCCTACAAGCGCGGCCTGCCGCGCGGGGTCGATATGGTCTTTGATTGCCGCTTTCTGGCAAATCCGCATTGGGAGCCTGCCCTGCGCGCGCATGATGGGCGTGATGATGCTGTGGCGGCCTTTGTCGAGGCAGACCCACGCTTTGCCCCCTTCTTTGACCGTGTGCATGATCTGGTCTCGTCCTTGCTTGGGGCCTTCGTGGACGAGGGCAAGGCCAGCCTGACCATAGCGTTCGGTTGTACGGGCGGCAGGCATCGTTCGGTGGCAACGGCAGAAAAGCTGGCAATGACGCTTGCAGCCGAAGGCTGGCAGGTGTCAAAAAGGCACAGGGAACTGGACGGGCGGTATGCGCAGGGGCCGGCGGCAAAACAAGGATAAGCGCGCGTGATCGGTATTGTCATCGTGGCGCACGGAGGGCTGGCGCGCGAATATCTCGCCGCGGTAGAGCATGTGGTGGGCAGGCAACCCGGCATGCGCGCAATTGCAATCGAGTACGATCATGACCGCGTGGCCAAGAAACAGGAAATCGCGCAGGCCGCCGACGAGGTGGATTGCGGGGACGGGGTGCTGGTGGTGACCGACATGTTTGGCGGGTCGCCGTCAAACCTGTCGATGCCGGCCTGCCTGCCGAGCAACCGGCGCATCCTGTACGGTGCAAATCTGCCGATGCTGATAAAGCTTGCCAAGTCGCGCCATTACAGCGTGCCCGAAGCCACCGCACTGGCGCTGGAAGCAGGGCGCAAATACATCAATTCCATCGAGGTTACCGGGGGGAAAGGCATTTGAATGCCGAACGGATACTGAAGATCGTCAACGAAAAAGGGCTGCATGCGCGCGCCTCTGCCCGTTTTGTTGAGGTTGTCGAGCAATTCGACGCGTCAGCCGAGGTGGAGAAGGACGGTATGAGCGTTTCCGGCGATTCGATCATGGGGTTGCTGATGCTGGCGGCATCGCGCGGGACTGAGATTGCCGTTCGCACGACAGGGGCGCAGGCAGCGGAATTACTTGACGCGCTGGAGCAGCTGGTGACCGAGCGTTTTGGCGAAACCATGTAGCCCCGCAGGTGGCACGGGCCGGTGCTGACATTTCTGAAGGGTCAGAGATGACCGCCCAGAGCGCCCCCTGACCCAGCCCCCACGACCTGACGGCGTGCCCCGCGCCAGACCATGCCGGTTCAGCGTGTCGGTACCGGTTCGTCGCCGCGATAATCATAAAAGCCGCGCCGGGTCTTGCGGCCCAGCCAGCCGGCCTCGACATATTTGGTCAGCAGCGGGCAGGGGCGATACTTGGTATCTGCCAGGCCGTCGTGCAGCACGTTCATGATGGCCAGGCAGGTATCCAACCCGATGAAATCGGCCAGTTCCAGCGGGCCCATGGGGTGGTTTGCCCCCAGCTTCATCGACTGGTCGATAGAGCGCACGTTGCCCACGCCTTCGTACAGCGTATAGACCGCCTCGTTGATCATCGGCATCAGGATGCGATTGACGATGAACGCGGGGAAATCTTCGGAGCTTGCGGCCGTCTTGCCCAGTTTTTCCACCACGCCCAGCAGTGTCTTGTAGGTGGCCTCGTTGGTGGCGATGCCACGGATCAGCTCCACCAGCTGCATGACCGGCACGGGGTTCATGAAATGGAACCCCATGAACCGTTCCGGCCGGTCCGTGCGGCTGGCCAGCCGGGTGATCGAGATCGATGAGGTGTTCGAGGTCAGGATTGTATGCGGCTGCAGATGCGGCAGCAGATCCTCGAATATGGCCTGCTTGATCGTTTCGCGCTCGGTCGCTGATTCGATGATCAGATCGCTGGCGCCCAGGTCCGGCAAGGCAGTTGTGGTGCGAATGCGGGCGATCGCGGCGGCGTGCTCCTCTGGCGTGATCTTGCCGCGTGCTGCCTGGCGCTCCATGTTGCGGTCGATCAGTGCCAGCGACTTTTCCAGCGCCTCGGCCGAGATGTCGTTCAGCAGCACATCATAGCCCGCCAGCGCAAAAACATGGGCGATCCCGTTGCCCATCTGACCTGCGCCCACCACGCCGACGGTCCTGATATCCATCTGTTCCCCCTTGTTCATGCATCGGCAGCTTATGCCTCGCCAGTGCCGGGGTGCAAGGCCCGCTGTGCCAGTTGTCGCTGGTAAGTCAATTGTAAGGGTTACACAGCACAATCAGCGCCGGGTGACGGAATGACGGGTGTGTTCGTGAAACAATATGGGGCTGCCAATCAGGCAGCGCGGCGTGCTGGGCGGGTGGCCCGGCTGGCTGCGGCATTTCGCGATCCGGCAGGGCTTTTCCTGCTTGATGCCGGACAGTTGCAATGTACCGGCCAGATGGATGCCGGCTGGATACTGCGGCGGGTATTGCACCCGGAGGCGCAGATCGAGGGAATCGATGCCCGGCTCGCCGATCCGTGCTTGGCCGCGCGCGCGCGGGGCGCCGCGGCCTTTGTCATGCTGTTGCCGCCGGCTGGAAACCTGTCGAACCCGTTCTACAGCGTGCACCCCCGGCGCAACGACCGCTTCGTGATTGCGCATCCGCCGTTACGGCGGCTGTACCCAGAGGTGGACTTTGCCGACTTCGTCTTTACCGGGCATCTGCTGGGCGTCCTGTCAGCGCTCTGCGCGGCGCGTTTTGCCTTGCTGGCCCGCGACATTCAGGAGCTCTGGCTGGCACGGCTGAACCTGCATCTGGCGCAGCTGCCTGACAGGGGTGTCATGCTGTATCCACCGTTGCCACCGGGGCTGGCTTTGCCACTTTCGGCGCGTCAGGGGCTTTGCCGCCCGGGTCTGCGGCTGGTACCCGTTGATGCCACCCGGTTTGCGCCCTCGGTCAGGGCGCTGTCCGGCGCGCTGACGGGCCTGTCACGCCTGGCACTGCCAGAGGCCGCGCATAGGCCGGACCGGGGCCATGGTCTGGCCTGCGCATGAAAAAACCTGCCCGGAACAACCCCGGGCAGGCTTCAGGTCGGTAATACCGGCGCGCGTTGCTGCCGCGCGCAGGCACTTTACAGCTTTTCGGTCAGTTCGGGCACGGCCGCAAACAGGTCTGCCACCAGCCCGTAATCGGCAACCTGAAAGATCGGTGCCTCTTCATCCTTGTTGATGGCAACAATGATCTTGCTGTCCTTCATGCCGGCAAGGTGCTGGATCGCGCCAGAGATGCCGACGGCGATATACAGTTCAGGCGCCACCACCTTGCCTGTCTGGCCCACCTGCCAGTCGTTCGGTGCATAGCCCGAATCGACGGCGGCGCGGCTGGCGCCCACGGCGGCGCCCAGCTTGTCAGCCAGCTTTTCGATCAGCACGAATTCGTCCTTGGAGCCCAGCGCCCGGCCCCCGGAAACCACGCGCTTGGCCGAGGTCAGCTCGGGCCGGTCAGAGGCCGCAACCTTGTCCTCGACCCACTCGCTCAGGCCGGGATTGTCGGCAGCCGAAACGGTTTCAACCGGCGCATTCCCCCCCTCACCGGCAAGGTCGAAGGTGGATGTGCGAATGGTCAGCACCTTGATCTTGTCGGCTGATTTCACCGTCTGAATGGCGTTGCCGGCATAGACCGGGCGTTCAAACGTGTCGGCATCAACGACGCCGGACACATCCGAGATCACCATCACATCCAGAAGTGCGGCGACGCGCGGCAGGATGTTCTTGGCATCTGTGGTCGCCGGCGCCACGACATGGGTGTAACCCTCGGCCAGCTTGGCAATCAGGGCGGCGGTGGGTTCGGCCAGACGATGGCCCAGGCTGGCATCCTCGGCGCACAGCACCTTGGACACACCGTCAATCTTGGCGGCCTCGGCGGCGGCATCGGCGGCGCGGGCGCCGGCGCACAGCACCGTCACGTCACCCATCGCCTTGGCGGCGGTGACCGCCTTGGCGGTGGCATCCATGGCCAACTGGCCATCCGTCACTTCGGCAAGCAGAAGAACGCCCATCAGATAACCCCCGCTTCGTCTTTGAGTTTCTGCACCAGTTCATCCACCGAACCGACCTTCACGCCGGCCTTGCGGCTGGCAGGCTCGGCGGTCTTTACCACGCTCAGGCGCGGCGTCACATCGACGCCGTAGTCGGCAGGCGTCTTTTCATCCAGCGGCTTTTTCTTTGCCTTCATGATATTGGGCAGCGAGGCATAGCGCGGTTCGTTCAGCCGCAGATCGACCGTCACAATGGCAGGCATCTTGACCTTGATCGTCTGCAGGCCGCCGTCGACCTCGCGCGTGACCAGCGCGTTGTCGCCCTCGATGGCAACCTCAGAGGCAAAGGTTGCCTGGCTCCAGCCCAGCAGGGCTGACAGCATCTGCCCGGTGGCGTTCATGTCGTTGTCGATGGCCTGCTTGCCGCACAGCACAAGGCCCGGCTGTTCCTCGTCCACCACGGCTTTCAGCAGCTTGGCCACGGCCAGCGGCTCGATATCGGTGTGAACATCGTCGGCGGCAACGATCAGGATCGCGCGGTCGGCGCCCATGGCCAGCGCGGTGCGCAGTGTCTCCTGCGCCTGTTTCACGCCGATCGACACGGCGACCACTTCACTGGCGGCGCCTTTTTCCTTCAGGCGGATCGCCTCTTCCACGGCGATTTCGTCAAAGGGGTTCATCGACATCTTGACGTTGGCCAGATCGACGCCGCTGCCATCCGCCTTGACGCGAACTTTCACGTTATAGTCGATCACCCGTTTGACCGGCACCAGAACCTTCATGGGTGTTCCCTCTCCCTCTCACGGCCGGATATGAAACCCGGCTTGATGGATATATGGCCCAGCTTCCTATCTGCTGGACGATGTGAAAAACAGTGCAAAAGCGACCATGAGGCGCCGCCGGACGCCGCGTTTTTGCATGACGGTCAGCGGTCAGCGGTTTGCCCCGGGCACCCACAGTACGTCATCCGCGCCGTTGTTGTTGGCCACGCGGCCCGCCACGAAGAACCAGTCCGACAACCGGTTGAGATAGCGCAGCGCGGCCTCGTTGATGTCTTCCTCGCGCGCCAGCGCCACGGTCAGACGCTCGGCGCGGCGGCAGGTTGTGCGACACAGGTGAAGCTGTGCAGCCAGCGCCGACCCGCCTGGCAGAATGAAACTGCGCAGCGGTTCCAGGCTGTCGTTCATGGCGTCGATTTCGGTTTCCAGCCGGTCGACCTGCGCGGCAACGATGCGCAGAGGCGTATATTCGGCTGTGGCATCGTTTGCCATGTCAGGCCTGCACAGGTCGGCGCCCAGGTCGAAAAGATCATTCTGGATGCGCGCCAGCGCCTCGGCCATGGCGCCGGTTGCGTGCAGCCGGGCCAGGCCCAGTGTGGCGTTTGTTTCGTCCACCGTACCATAAGCCTCGACGCGCAAGGCATCCTTGGGCACCCGGGCGCCATTGCCCAGCGCGGTGTCTCCCTTGTCGCCCGTGCGGGTGTAGATGCGATTCAGCACCACCATGTGGTCAACTCCTCGTCTTGAACCAGGCAAAGGCCACGATGATCACCACCGCGACGAATTGTGCGGCCAGCCGGTACCGCATCAGCCGGTTGGCATGTTTGCGGTTGAACTCGCCACCACGGGCAAAGCTGCCAACACCGATCACCAGGATCACCAGAACCGCAAGCGACGCAAGGGCGGCGATGATGAAAAGCGGATCGTTCAGTAGCATGCGCAAATCCTTTCGGTTGGCCCTGATGTAATGGCTTTGGCGCGCGATACCAGCGAAAAACCGGCGACAGTCATCCCAGGCGGGCCACCAGAGGGGCGCAGCGGGACCGAAAGCGCTTCACACCGCGGGAAAGGGGCATTATCCGGGGCGACAGGCAAATGCCATTGCACGTTGACTGGGGGCGCCGCGATGAAATTCACTCTGTCCTGGCTCAAGGACCATCTGGAAACCGACGCCACGCTGGACCAGATCCTGGAGGCGTTGACCGATCTTGGGCTGGAGGTGGAGGAGGTCGACGATCCTGCCAAGCGTCTGGGCGCCTTTCGTATTGCCCGCATCATCGAGGCCCTGCCGCACCCTGATGCCGACCGCCTGCGCCTGTGCCGGGTAGAGGTGCTGGACGAGGGCAGGACAAGCGAGGTGCAGGTTGTCTGCGGTGCGCCCAATGCGCGCACCGGGCTTGTAGGGGTATTCGCACCCGTGGGCACCCATATTCCCGGCACCGGGGTTGATCTGAAACCCGGTGTGATTCGGGGGCAGGCCTCGAACGGGATGATGTGTTCCGAGCGCGAGCTGGAGCTTTCGGACGATCACGAAGGCATCATCGATCTGCCGGCCGATGCGCCGCTGGGTGTCCGGTATATCGACTATGCAGGTCTGAATGACCCCATGATCTATATCAAGGTCACGCCCAACCGCCCCGATGCGCTGGGTGTGCGTGGCATCGCGCGCGATCTGGCCGCGCGGGGGTTGGGCCGGTTGAAGCCCTTGCCGGTGGCAGCAGTTGCGGGGCAGTTCGACAGCCCGTTGAGTGTGTCCATTGACCCCGCGCTGAAGGAAAAGGGCTGCCCGCTGTTCATGGGCCGCACCATTCGGGGCGTGCGCAATGGTCCGTCGCCCGCCTGGCTGCAGCAGCGGTTAAGGGCGATCGGCCTGCGCCCCATCTCGGCGCTGGTCGATATCACCAACTTCTTCACCTTCGCGCTGAACCGCCCGCTGCATGTGTTCGATCTGGCGCGCGTGCAGGGTGATGTGCTGCGCATCCATCCCGCGCGGGGCGGCGAGGAAATCCTGGCACTCGATGGCAAGACCTATGTGCTGGCTCCCGGCATGATGGCGATTTCCGATGCTGCCGGCGTGGAAAGCATTGCCGGGATCATGGGCGGCGAGCATTCGGGCTGTACCGATGACACGGTCGATGTCTTTCTTGAATCCGCCTATTGGGACCCCATTACCATTGCCGCCACCGGCCGCGCGCTGAAGGTCAATTCCGACGCCCGCTACCGCTTTGAACGGGGCGTGGACCCGGCCTTTACAGGCGACGGGCTGGAACTGGCAACGCAGATGATCCTTGATCTGTGCGGTGGTACCCCCTCGCATGTGGTGGCCGACGGTTCGGTGCCTGACACCTCTCGCAGCTATGCGTTCGATCCCGGTGCCATGGCGCGTTTGGTGGGCATGGATGTCCCCGTTCAGACACAGCGCGAGACTCTGGCTGCGCTGGGCTTCCGGCTGGAGGGCGATCAGGCATTTCCACCCAGCTGGCGGCCTGATATTCAGGGCGCGGCCGATCTGGTGGAAGAGGTGGCGCGGATTGCTTCGCTCACACGGCTGGAAGGCGCACCGCTGCCGCGCCCGGCCGGGGTGCCGGCGCCCATCCTGACACCGATGCAGAAGCGGGAACGCATGGCGCGGCGCACGTTGGCGGCGCTGGGCTTTCACGAATGCATCACCTACAGCTTCATCGATGCGCAGGCCGCGGCCCTGTTTGGTGGCGGCGACAATGCCGTGCAGCTCGAAAACCCCATTTCAAGCGAAATGACGCATCTGCGCCCTGATCTGTTGCCGGGCCTGTTGCAAGCGGCGGCACGCAATCAGGCGCGCGGCTTCATGGATATGGCGCTGTTTGAATTGGGGCCGGTGTTCAGCGGTGGCGAGCCTGGCGAACAGGCGTTGCACGCCACCGGCCTGATCGTGGGGCACGCCGGCCTGCGTGACCCGCATGGCACCCGGCGCCCGGTCGATCTGTTCGATGCGCGCGCCGATGCCGAGGCGGTGCTGGCTGCGCTGGGGGCGCCCGCCCGGCTGCAGATCGACCGCGCCGCCCCGGGCTGGTTCCACCCTGGCCGCGCCGGGCGGCTGACGCTGGGGCCGAAAAAGGCGCTTGCCTGGTTTGGCGAGGTGCATCCCCGCATCCTGCGCGCCTTTGGCATCAAGGGCGGTGCTGTGGCCTTTACCCTGCATCCCGCCGAACTGCCGCAACCCCGCGCGGCCAGCGCCACGCGCACGGCGCTGGAACTCAGTGACCTGCAGGCCGTCGAGCGTGATTTTGCCTTTGTCCTGGATGCCGGGACCGAGGCACAGGCCGTGGTGAATGCTGCCCTTGGCGCCGACAAGGCATTGATCGAAAGCGTGCGGGTCTTCGATGAATTCGCCGGCGAGCGGGCCGAGGCGCAGATGGGAGCGGGCCGCAAGTCGCTGGCCATTACCGTACGTCTGCAACCGCGCGAGAAAACGCTGACCGAGGCCGAGATCGAGGCGGTATGCGCGCGGATCGTCGAAAAGGTAGCCAAGGCGACGGCCGGCATATTGCGCCGTTGACAGGCCCTGCGGTTCCCTTTCCTGCCCGGCAAACCCATGCCGGGCAGGCATGAGGGTAGAACAAGGCCAGTCTGCCTGAACCCGGTATCACCACCCGCACAATCGGAGGTCGGCCCGGTCTGATCGGTGAAACCCCCTTGCCAAACACCGCCCCGCACGGTAACTGCCGCCGCACGGTCGGAGTGTAGCTCAGCTTGGTAGAGCACTGTCTTCGGGAGGCAGGGGCCGGAGGTTCGAATCCTCTCACTCCGACCAGATCACAAAATTAAATTAAATCAGCGACTTGAAATTCAGTCTGGGGCGACTCCGGCACGGTCGCCCGGATCAGAAATCCGGACCACCTGAAGCTCGACGACAGGTCATGACGACGATCAAGGCCGACAAGATGCCGACCAGGCCATTCGATTCGGATTGCTGACGGCTCGCGCCCGGAAGCCGGCCTCACCGCACCAGCCCGCCACCGTCGACCGCCCCGCGGCGACCAGCCCGGCGCTCGGCATCTCACGCGCTTCGTGTCCGGCTCAAAGGGACGGGACAGGGCCGCGCGCGGTCCCGCTCTCATCGGCCTCGCCCCGTGGAAAAGGCTGAACCGCTTTCACACCGCCGGTACCGTCATGATTGTCCGCGTCGTCTGAATCCGAAGGGAAAAGAAGAAGTCACGCCTCACCCCGTGTTCTGACAACAAAGCTGACGAGGTGGACGGAGCAAGAGTCATTCGAAAGCGGTGTCTGCGCGCAAGAGATCACGCCGAACGGGGCGCGACGCCTTACCCCGCTGGTCGACCCCGTCAAGCCAAAGCGCCGTGCCAGAGCGGGGGTTGCGCATTGGGAGTGTCAGGGCGATCCTGTGCCTGGTTTTGGGGATCAAACGGGTGTCGCTGACCACAGACGAGATCTTTCGTGCCCTGCAGGCATTGCGGTTGCGGCACCTGCGCGCGATCCTGGTATTGCGCGACGCGGGCAGTATCAATGCTGCCGCTGCGACGCTGCTTATCAGCCAACCCGCCCTGACCAAGATGCTGCGCGAGATCGAGGCCATCGCCGGCGAGAAGCTGTTCAAACGTACCAACAGGGGCACCATGCCAACGCAGGCCGGGGCCTTGTTCTGCCATCATGCCGGGCGCCTGCAGGCTGTTCTGCACGATACCGCCGAAGACATGTTCGCGATGAAGGCGGGCAGCCAGGGGCGGGTTGTGCTGGGCACCCTGCTGACCGCAACCACGCTGCTGATCCCGCGTGCGATTGCGGCGCTGAAGGCGCGCATGCCGGGGGCCACGGTCACGGTGCTTGAGGGGCTGAACGAACGCCATCTGCCCGGATTGCTGACTGGCGAAATCGACCTGATCGTTGGCCGCGTTCCCCAGCGATTGTACCATGACCAGTTGTTGCAGGAACCGTTGTTCGAAGAGACGGTGGGCTTTTTCGTCGGTGCGCAGCATCCTCTGGCTGGCAAGACGGGGTTGCGGTTCGAACATCTGCTGCCCTTCCCCTGGATTCTGCCGCCGCCGCAAGCGGCACTGCGCCGCCAGATCGAGGACCTGTTTCACAGCCGTGGCCTGCCGTTGCCGGTCGATCTGGTTGAAACCATCTCACCGCTGACCATGCGGCATCTGATCCTGAATACCGACAGCGTCGCGGCCCTGCCGACGCAGGTGCTGGATCTGGAGCACAGCGCGGGCCTCGTGCACAACCTGTCGCTTCCCGGGCCCGATACCGGCAGCCGGGTCGGGCTGATCCTGCGCCGTGGCGGCCAGTTACGATCCGCTGCCGCGATTTTCGCGGATATCCTGCGGGAAGAGGCATCATGCCTGCGATTGCGTGCCGAAACGCTGCCGGCTGATCGCAGTTGATATAACAAAAACATATATCAGAGTGACATTTTTCTGGGTTCCGTTGCTCTTGAACGGTTTCTAACCTTCTTGCCATAACCATTCGCGGACTGCCGGAAGCGGCGGCCTCCAGGGTCGATCGGGCCGGAACCGCGCTGACACGGAGGTTCAGGAAATGACGATCACATCACACGCCCGCAAGTCAGTCTGCTCTGGCACGCTTGCCTTTCTGGCCGTTGGCGTTCTTGCCGGCGCTGCCTATGGCCAGTCGCTGCCGCCAAGGGTGATGGTGGGCGCGTCGCAGGCGGGAACCTTGCAGCATTCCATGGCGGCGGGGCTGGCACGCGTTGCCACTGATTTTTCTGATACCACCCTGGTTGTGCAACCCTTTGGCGGCGCAACGGCCATCTTGCCGTTGCTGAACGATGGGGAACTGGATTTCGGCGTCGCGCCCAGTGTCGATTTCGGGCTCAGCTACATGGGGCCCGAAAGGTTGCAGATCGACGGGCGAAATCCTTATCCGGACGGCTCCGGGTTGCGGCTGGTCATGGCCGGCTCGCCGCTGGTGGCGACATTGATTGTCCGCGCCGACAGCGACATCAGATCGGCCAATGATCTGGCCGGCAGGCGCGTCGCGGGTGGCTTTCCTGCCCAGCTTGGCGCCTTCGTCAATACCTATGCGCATCTTCTCAGCGCCGGCCTGTCATGGGACGATGTGACGGCGGTGCCCTTCACAACCCTGAACGACAGTCTGGATGCCGTGATTGATGGATCGATCGATGCCACCGTGTTCGGCGTCGGCGCCCCGCGTGTGCGCGAGGCAGACGCCACGGTCGGTCTGCGTTTCGTCAGTTCGGATTGTTCCGACGAAGGCATTGCGCGCGTGACCGCCGAAATCCCCGGCTATTTCATGCTTGACCGCGCCGCGGACAGCTCTCCGGCGATCCGCGAAGACATCTGCACCACCGGCTACCAGATGTATTTGGTGACCCATGCCGACGCCGACGATACCATGGTGCGCGCTGTGCTGGAGGCGCTGTGGAACAATCTGGATGAATTGCCGCAGTATCATCCGTCCCTGCGGGCCTGGAATGCAGCGGCGGCCGTGCCCAATGCACCGACAATTCCGTTCCATCCGGCGGCAGTGACCTTTTATCAGGAAGTCGGCGCCTGGGAAGACGGTATGGACGCCATCCAGGAACAGCTGCTCGCCCGCTGACGCGCGCCGATGAACACTCAAACACAGAAGGCTGCCAGCGCCGCAGCGGGTGCTGACAGCAATTTCCGTTCGCTCTCACCCGGGCTGGATCTGGTCCTGGCGGTGGGTCTGGGGCTGCTGGCCCTGATCGGGCTGGCCTGGGCAGTGCAGCTGCCGAGGCTTCTGGGCGTGACCGTGTTCCTGCAGCAATACCTCGGCGCCTTTCTGGGCATTGCCACCGCTGCGGTCTTCCTGACGGCCAAACCCCATCGGCGAGCCGGCGACGGGCTGCCCTGGTATGATGCCGCGGCCGCGTTGGCTGCATTGGCCATCGGCGCCTACTGCGTGGTCATGTATCCGCGCATTGCCTACACGCTCAGTGTGGTGACATGGGACAAGGTGCTGTTCGGCGCCCTGACCGTGCTGTTGCTGCTGGAAGCAACGCGACGCCTGTTCGGCCTGACACTGGTGATCCTGGTCGTGATCCTGTGTCTTTACGCGCGTTTCGGCTATGTGCTGCCCGGGCTTCTGTATACCCGCGGCACCAGCTGGGAGCGCCTGTTCACCTATGTGTTCCTGGATTCGAACGGGATTTTCGGCATCGCCCTGACGGTATCCGCAACGGTGGTGGCAGCCTTCATCCTGTTCGGGCGCACCTTGCAGGCGGTCGGCGGCGGGGCGTTCTTTACCGATCTGGCGATGTCCCTGATGGGCGGTTTCCGGGGGGGGCCGGCCAAGGTAGCCGTGGTTTCCTCTACCGTCTTTGGCACGATGTCGGGCAGCGTGGTGTCGAATGTGGTGGTCAGCGGGTCGATCACCATTCCGATGATGCAGCGCAATGGCTATGGCCGCAGCCTGTCTGCCGCGGTCGAGGCCACCGGGTCGACGGGTGGTCAGATCATGCCGCCGGTGATGGGTGTTGCCGCCTTCATCATGGCCGAAAACCTGGGTGTCAGCTATGGCACCGTCGCATTGGCGGCGCTGATCCCGGCGGTGCTGTATTACGCCGTGCTGCTGTTGCAGGTTGATCTGGAAGCACGCCGGCGGGATCTGCCCTCGCTGCCGGCCGCCGAGCGGCCGCGCTTTGGCCCGGTGCTGAAAAAGGGCTGGCCATTCATTCTGCCGCTGGCCTTGCTGGTCTATACCCTTGTCATCGCGAACTGGAGCGCCAGCCGTGCCGGCATTACCGCCGCGGCCAGCGCGCTGCTGATCGGGCTGGTGCTGGAGCCGCGCATGCGCAGCCTGGCGGCGATGGGCAGGCTGCTACGCGACAGCGGTCGCATTCTGGTCGATATCGCCGTGGTCAGCGCGCTGGCGGGCGTGGTGATCGGCACGCTGAACCTGTCCGGTCTCAGCTTTACCCTGTCCATGGTGCTGGCCAGCCTGGCCGAATATGGCATCCTGCTTCTGCTGGTGGTCACCGCACTGACCTGCATCGTCTTCGGCATGGGCATGCCCACCACGGTCATCTACGTGTTGCTTGCGGTCATGGTGGCGCCGGCGCTGATCCAGATCGGCGTCGACCCCATGGCCGCGCATATGTTCATCTTCTATTTCGGCATCCTGTCGATGCTGACACCGCCGGTCTGCATGGCCACGATCACCGCCGCCACCATGGCGGGGGCGCCCTTCTGGCAAACCGCGTTTCTGGGCATGCGCCTGGGCATAGTCGGTTATGTGGTCCCGTTCTTCTTTGTCTTTCATCCGGGCTTGCTGCTGCAGGATGTCAATGGCTGGCTGGTGGTCGAACTGGCGGCGGCGACAATCGGGCTGGGGCTGGTTGCGGTGGGCGCCGTCGGGTTCCTTCGCGCCCGGATCGGCATGGTCCTTCGGCTTTGCCTGGTGGTGGGCGGCCTGGCGCTGGCCGCACCCACAACCAGCGCGATCGGCATCGCGTTCAGCCTGGGCGGCCTGGTGCTGGGTCTCAGCGTGCTGGCCCTGTGCATGCGCAGCCCTGCAGAGCCACCGCCCCGACCCATTGCCGCAAAAGGAAAGCCCGGATGACCCAGCAAGCCGATCTGATCCTGCATGGCGCATCATGCGTTGACCCGGCAGAGGCAAGGGAAGGCGATGCCGTCGCCGTGCGCGGCGACCGCATCCTGGCCGTGGGCCCCTCGCGCGTAATTGCGGCCATGGCCGGGTCGCATACCCGGATGATCGATTGCGCCGGCTGCACCCTGCTGCCCGGCCTGATCGACGGCCATGCACATATGGACCGGGAGGGCCTGAAATCGATCCTGCCGTCGCTGGCCGGCGCCGGCTCTGTACAGGAGGTGATGGCGCGCATCGCGGACGAGGCCGCGCGCCGGGAGCCGGGCGAATGGATCGTGACCATGCCACTGGGCACGCCGCCGCTGTATCTGGATGGGCACGATCCGTTTGGCGACGGCACCCTGCCCAGCCGCCATGACCTTGACCGCGCCGCCCCCCGCAATCCGGTCTATATCCGTCCGATCTGGGGATACTGGAGCAATCGCAGCCCGCTGGTATCCATCGCCAACACGCTGGCCCTGACCGCTGCGGGGATCGATGCCACCAGCGCCAGCCCCAGCGCCCAGGTAACGGTAGAGCGCGGCAGCGACGGGCTGCCAACCGGGCGGTTTCTGGAAGACACGCGCATGTCGGTGGTGGAGATGAGCCTGATGGCGGCCGCGCCGGGTTTCACCCTGTCCGATCGCATTGGCGCCCTGGAAAGCGCGATGCAGGTCTATAACGGTTTCGGCACCACCTCGGTCTACGAGGGGCATGGTGCCGCCGCCGACGTCATCGCCGCCTATCAGCATGTGCGCGCCACGGGTCGGCAAAGCGTTCGGGCCTCGCTTGTTCTGAGCCCGGCCTGGGGCGCCGATCCGGCAAGCGACGACATCCCGCGCATGCTCAGGAACTGGGCCGGATGGGCGGCCGGGCGTGGCTTCGGCGATGACTGGATACGGCTGCAGGGCGTTTACGCGGAACAGGATGGTTCCATCGAGCGTGCGCTGCGGGCGGGGGCGGCGCCGCAGACCGGTTGGGCCGGCTTCAACTACGACAGCAGCCTGCCGCCGGCCCTGATGCACGAATTCCTGCTGGAGGCAGCGCGCAACCGTTTCCGCGTCTCGACAATCTTTGCGGATGTATCCGCCCACTTTGCCCGGATCGACCGGCAATTTCCGATAGCCGACCTGCGTTGGGCGCGCGGGCATATCTCGACCCTGACCGCGAGCGAGATTGCCGAGGCGCGCGACCTGGGGCTGGTGCTGGTTACCCATACCAATCGACACATTGCCAAGATGGGTTCGGCGCATCTGGCCAGGCTTGGCCCGGAAGGGGCAAACCGGATCGTGCCACTGCGCAGCCTGCACGATGCCGGCGTGCCCGTGGCGCTGGGTTCCGACAACCTGCCTCCGTCGCTGTTCTGGCCGATTGCCGATACGGTCTTTCGGCGCGATCAGACGACGGGTGACGTCATTGCGCCGGACCAGGCGCTATCCAGGGTCGAGGCCCTGGCGGCGGCAACCCGGGGTGGGGCGTGGCTGCTGGGGGCAGAGGACAGGCTGGGGCGCATCGCGCCGGGATATCTGGCCGATATCATCGCCATCGATGGCAATGTGCTGACGATGGATGAGCCGTCGCTGCGCAGCGCTATCGCCCGTACCGTCATCGTCGGTGGCAAGGATGTGACGGCACGGAATCACCCAGGTGCATGACATGACCGAGACCACCGTCTTTCGGGGCATGACCCGCGATGAACTTGACCGTCAATACGACCAACGCACGCTGGTCCCCCAGATGGCGCTTCTCTTCGATGACTGGTTGCAGCGCAGCACCGCCTTTGCCACACGCCACGGAATGCCGCACCGGATATCTTACGGCCCGGATCGGTCGCAGGGGGTCGATCTGTTCGCTGTGCCCGACGCGAGAGGGCTGCATGTTCATTACCATGGCGGCGCCTGGAAGGCGCTGGAGAGCCGGCACGCCTGGTGGCTGGCCGAACCCTGGCTGAAGGCAGGGTATTGCTTTGCGGCGGTGGACTTCAGGCTCGTGCCTGTGGTGCGACTGGCAGAACAGGTGCGCGATGCCCGACTTGCCCTGTCCGGGGTGCATGAACTGATGGAACCCGGCCTTCGGCTGGTCGTGTCCGGCCATTCTTCCGGGGCCCATCTGGCTGCGATGGCAGTCCTGGCCCCCGAGGCAGGGCAGCCCGCGCCGCAGTGCGACCATCTGATCCTTGCCAGCGGGATATATGATCTGAAGCCTGTTCGTCTGTCGGGGCGCAACGATTACCTGCGCCTTGATCATGCCGACGCCCTGTCCCTTAGCCCGGAACTGAGGCTTGACAGCGCGTCCGGCTGTCCCGTGACCCTGATCTGGAGCCGAAACGAACTGGCCGAGTTCCAGCGCCAGTCCCGTTCCATGGCCGACACCTTGCACCGGGCTGGTATGCCGGTGGACGGGCTCACCAGCAGTGCCGCAAACCATTTCAAGACCTGGGACCTGATCACACCGGACATTCCCACCCCTTGGAACAGACAATACCCGAGACCCTGATCCGAAAGGGGCCTGGTCCAAATATGTTTCAGGCGCGTGGCGCTTACGCGACTTTGCCGCGCGGCGGGGTTTGACGCCGCGCCAACATTCCACCTGCGGCTAGTGGCGTCTTGGAGCAAAGCAAAGATGGCCGAACGCACTCCGGGGCGGGTGCTGTTCATCGTGGTCATCCCTGATCTGTTTCGGCGTTGTCGATCTCGATCCGGTCCGCGATTTCGGGCGTGATCAGCCCGGCATGCAGCGTCAGCAGGATCAGTTTCGCGTCCAGACTGTCGCCTTCGTCAAGCGCGGCTTCCACACGCTGATGGGTGCGCCCGGCAGCCTCGGAACTGTTGGTGTCGGCGAACTGGTCATGTCCAAGGACGCAATAGGAAAGAAGCTGCGCTGCATCCGCGAAAGCGGCCGCCGGATCTTGCCCTGCGGCAAACTTCTTCGTGATCCGGATCACGGTCAATTTGACCGGCTCCGGCACAAGCAGGGGATGCAGGCCCGCTGTTCGGAGCGCATCATCAAGCGCACGCATTGCGGTCGAGCGACCGAGGAACATGTCGAAGAGGCGTATCATGGCCGGGTCAATATCAGGTCTCGCGCGGGGCGACATCTGCATTCTGGTCCTTCAACGCATCACAAATGCGTCCCGCGTTCGAACGGCCTGTTCCGATCACGTCTGCGGCGATCTGATTGAAGACGTGCTTGGCGAATGGGTCAGGTCTGGCTTTGGGTTCAAGTGGAACCCGGCCTATGTCGATGTCGCCATCGAGCGCTGGCAGTCCTTCACCGGTCTGGAGGCGGTGCTGGCAGAGTTCGGTGAGACCATCGCCGCCCTCAGGGTCAAGCGGCTGGGTGCAGCCGCGGCGTCGAATTGAGCGGAATCTCTCGTCAGTCCGGCCGCCGGCGTTTTTTTCCGGTGCGGATTGCCAATCGACAGGCTGATGGCGCGACATGGACGGGCAGGCAGAATTTGCAAGCAAATTATCGCAACGTCATCGTGGTTTTCCGGATTGTTACACACAGCTGGTGTGGTGTTGTTCCTTTGGTCGGGCGCTGCCGCGTCAAGGTTGTCAAGCTGCCCTCCCTCGGCGAGTGGGCAGTGCAGATGCCATGGCGGTAGCTGTCTGAACAGTAAACACCGCGGTGCCAGCCAAGGGGAGGCCCCCCGTGTTCCTGATTATTGCCCGCTTGCTGCGGGACAAGGGCATTCTTGAATATGTCGCGGCGGCGCGCCAGGTGAAGGCGACCCACCCCGAGGCCCGCTTCCGGATTCTGGGCGCGACGGAGCCCAGAACCGCACCGCGATCGACCGCGACACGGTGCGCGGCTGGGAACAGGAAGGCGTCATCGAGTATCTGGGCACGGCCGATGATGTGCGCCCGGCCATTGCCGCGGCCCATTGTGTCGTGTTGCCGTCCTACCGCGAAGGGGCGCCCAGAACGCTGATCGAGGCGGCGGCCATGACCCGCCCACTGATCGCAACGGATGTGCCCGGCTACAGGGACGTGGTCGATGACGGCAGGACCGGGTTTTTGTGTACGGCCCAAAGCGGCGGAAGCCTGGCCGAAGCCTGCAGACGGTTTCCGGATCTGACCTTGGGCTGTGTCAGCCAAAGCGCCCGCACGCTCCGCGCGACGGGTTCGAGACCGGGATATTCATCGCCGCGCCGCCCGAACATGTCTGGGCGCTGTTGACCGACCCAGAAGCCCATTCCGGCTGGAACCCGATGTTTCAGACCGTCGAAGGCAGTTTCACGCCGGGCAACCGCATCCGGCTGACCATGCTTCCCCCCTATGGCGGCTCAATGGCCTTCCGCGGCTTTTTGATGGCGAACACTACTTCCGGCTGATCCCGGAGGCCGGCGGCATCCGGCTGATCCACGGCGAACGCTTTGGCGGCGTGCTCCTCTGGGTGATGGATGTCCAGCAGTTCCGGGCCGGGTTCGAGGCCGGGAACGCGGCGCTGAAGGCCATGGCGGAAGCTGCGCACCCGGAAGCAGGCGCGGATCTGCGCATCGCAAACTGACCCGCCTGCGTTGACCCGCGCCCTGTCTTCCGGAATGTTTGACGCGTCAGCGAAAGGAGGAAGGATTGGCTGATCTGGACGATCTCTGGGACTGCGAACGCGGGTTCTGGCTGGACGGGATCCCGCACTACGCGCGGCACCTCGCGCCCATTGCGCGCATGGTGTTTCCCGAACCCGCCGGGATCCTCGACGCGAAAGCGATCATGCAGGGTCTGGAGGGCGCACCGCGCTGGGAGTCGGTCGATTTCGACGCGCAACATGCGAACCAAGCCGGCGACACCGTGGTGCTGATCTATCGCGCCACTGGCGATCGCCCGGGCAATCCGCCTTATCGCGTGCTGTGCTCCAGCACCTATGTCCGGCAGGGCGGGGTGTGGCAGATGCTCATGCACCAGCATACCCCGCGCGACTGAGCATGGCGCAGGGCGAGGGCATCGGCATTCTGGCCGTCGTCAGGACGGATTTCCGATGGTCCTGAGAGCGAGACCGACCTATCGCTCCGAGGCCGGGCGCGCGGCGTTGCTGGCGGTCTATGACCGATGGCTGGCCCTGCTGCCCGCCGGGGTCGGGCGCATCGAGGTGCAGACGCGCTTCGGGCCGACCAATGTGCTTG